>JADHTP010000167.1 GCA_016784945.1 Deltaproteobacteria bacterium
CCTGTGATGCCGTGCATGAGGGCCAGGCCCATGAGGGTGAAGTTGTGGATGGACAGGGTCGAGTACTCGTCGGTCTGGGCACCCATGAACTCCGCGCTGTAGGGGCTGCGGTAGCACTTCTTCACCGGGTCCTTGAGGGGCTGGATGCCGGCATGGATGGCCCGGCACTTTTCACGGTATTTTTCTTCGCCGGTCAGGATGTAGGCCGTGGCGTTGGACAGGATCATGGTCACGTTGGGATAGAGGTAGAGCTTGTCCACCCCGGGCTTGAACCGGTATTCCGTGCCGCTCCAGACCTTGGCGTCCGTGGCCCCGATCACCTTGAGTCCGAAGGCCTGGCGATCGGGCGAGAGGGGCGTGTTCAGCAGTTCCGCGTAGCGCAGGTTGAGCAGCGCGATGCTGGCTGTGACCGTGGTGTTGCCGTAGGTGTTCAGGGCATAGGACGGGATGTCCGCCTCGATATAGGTCCCGAACCCGTCGGCCGTGGTGTTGACCAGGTCCAGGACCTCGTCCAGCTTCTCGATACCGTCCATGTCCCCCGTCATCGCCATGGTTTCCACCAGGGCGAAGGCCGCCATCAGGACCTCTTCCAGGTCATTCATGAAATAGCCCAGGTCCGACAGGGCCCTGTCCAGGACCGCCTTGTCGTGCTCCACCCCCATGAGGCCGATGTCCAGGTAGTCGTCCCGCCCGTACTTCAGCCCCGCCCCCACGAAGAAGGCAGGTCCGTAATAGGCGGCGTCCCCGAAGTCCAGGTCCCAGTTGCCGTCCTTCATCTCGGTCTGGGAGAAGGCCATCATGTGGGCCTGGATGGTTTCATAGAAGTCCTGGTAGGGCAGGTTCGTGGATTGCGCCACTTCGGTTCCGCACCCCGACGCGCAAAGGGATGTCATCAACGCCCCGACGGCCAGGCTTGCCAGATGTCTCACGGGTGCCTCCTGAAACGGACGACGAATATTCTACGACAGTAGAAAACGATAGGCGATACGCGATTGGCCACCCCTAAGGCCGGCTGATGGCGCCGCTGACGGGATCCGGCGGCAGTTTGGACGAGTGGGCCCCGCAGGAATCGGTCTGACTCACCTCGCGGTCCCTTGACGGGTAGAAGCCGTGCTCCTTCAAGACCTCGAACTTGGGCAGGATGTTGGTGTCCAGGTCCGCCAGCAGGAATCCCGGGAAGATGTCCGGGTGGTCCGCGATGAAGTCGAACTTCAGCTTGTGCCGGTCGTTGATCTGCAGGTGGCCGTCGTCGCAAATCTCGTGGCCCGTGACCATGTATTCGGGCAGCATGGCGGGCTGGAAGCGCAGCAGGCCCGAGTCCCGGTACTCCCGGTAGATGTCGGTCTGGGGCAGCATGGCCAGCAACGACGGCAGGATGCGCGCGCCCATGAGCCGGAAGGACACCATCTGGAACACGCTCTGGTGGAAGTCCTCCATGGTCTCGAAGGGATAGCCCCAGATGAAGAAGGTGTCCACCCGGGGGAAATACCTGGTGGCACGGGCCACCACGTCCACGGCCTCGTCGGGCGTGAATCCCTTCTTGCAGCGCTCCAGGATCCGGGCCGAGCCGGACTCGATGCCCAGGCGGAACTCCACGCAGCCCGTATCGGCCATGGCCTTCATGGCGGCGTCCGTTGCCAGGTTGACCCGCCCGAAGGCCTTCCAGCGGACCTTGAGGCCGCTCTTCACCAGGGCGTCGCTAAATTCCAGCACCCGGCCCTCGTGGGCAAAGAAGAACTCGTCCTGGAACAGGAACAGGTCCACCCCGGCGCTCTCGTTGAGGTGGCGCATCTCGGCCAGGATGTTGTCCACGCTGCGGAAGAAGGGCTTGCGTCCCCAGATGGGGGCCACGGAGCAGAAGGTGCAGGGGAAGGGGCAGCCCCGGGAGGTGACCATGCCGTAGCCCGTGTAGTCGGCCAGGTTCACATGGTGAAAGGCCGGCATGGGCACGGCGTCCAGGTCCTCGATGCGTTCCGGCGGCGGGTTGCGGACCAGGCGGTCCCCGTCCCGGTACACGATGCCGGGCACCCCGGACAGGTCCCCGCCGTTCTTCAGGGCGCCCACCAGTTGCGGAACGCTGGTTTCGCCTTCGCCGCAACCCACGATGTCCACCCAGGGGAAGGCCCGCAGGAACTCCTCTTCAACGCTGCTGGGCCCCACGCCGCCCACCACGAGGGTCCGGTCGGGATAGCGATCCTTCAGGGATTTCGACGCCAGGGCCACGAAGGGCAGGAGGTTGGCCATGCAGGACAGCCCGATGACGGGCGCCGGGTCCTTGCAGAAATCCACCACGTGTTCGGGCTCGAAGGGGTCGTCCCAGGTGTTCAACTGGTAGTCACGGAAGTCCACGTCGAATCCGGCGGCCTCCAGCACCGACGTGAGGTAAAGGGGGCCCAGGGGCACATGCAGCTCCCGCTCCACGGAATCCATGTACCGGATGAAGAGCAGGTTCATGTTGACCAGGGTGATATCGCTCATGTTGGTCTGTTTCCTTTATTTTCCGGGCTTGCGTGGGTAGGGGGCCTTGCCAGAGTCGGCCGCGGAGCCGCCGTCGAAAGGATTGGCGACCTCCACTTCCACGCCCTCGCCCGGGGGGACGTCCTCGTCGGGGGTGATGCCGTAGGAACCCACCTCGGGCACGCTGGTTTCCACGTAGACGTCGGGCAGGATGCCGTGGTTGCCGCCGGGCTCGGTGACGTCCAGATCCATGGACGGGACGTCGTCGGGAAAGGTACCGCCCGCTGCCGGCATGTCGTGTGAAACGTCGGTAAGGACTCCTGGGTCCACTCCCGCACTGAATTCGGGCGAAGCGTCCAGGTCCACCACCTCCGTGGTGATGCCCCGGATGGGGTCCACGTCCACGTCGCCCTCGGTGGTCTCACAACCCGTTGTCCCCGTGGCCAGTGTTACGAAGGTGGCGGCCACGGCCTTGACGAACCGGTGGTCCTTGCGGGATTCGGGCCGAACGTTGTTGACCATGGTCTCCAGTGCCCCGCCGTCCACGCTGGCCAGCACCGCGGTCTCGCCCGCGGACAGTTCCAGGCCAGCGGATTCCAGGGCTTTTGCCCGGTCCGCCAGGAGAGCGGCACGGAATCCCTTGTCCCGGGATGCCAGGTACAGCACCCGTTCCAGGCCCACTCGTATGGACATGCGGATGGTGGGGCGCTTGCGGGGCTGGCCGCCCACGATGGTGGTGCGCACCAGTTCGTCGCCCTCATGCAACTCGGCATCGTTGCGATCGTCGTTCTGTCCCATGGTCCACCCTCCCGGGGGTTTGCGGTGCTGATATGGAATCAATGCTACAGGATCCGCCTTCCCGGTTTCAACAGGCCGCAGATTGGCGACATGTCAGTCCGGCTGGAGCTGATCCTGGAGTGCGCAAGCTTGCTTGCGCCTTCTCGCGGCGGAGCTTGCTCCGCCAAACCAAAGCGGCGGCAAGCCACCGCACTCCAATACAGCGCATCAGGAAACCGGTGCACCGGACAAGATCCGTGATTCACGTCCGATCCACGCCAGCGCGAACAGGGCCACGCCATAGCACGCGGTGCCCGCCAGGCCCGTGAAGGTGATGCCGTACCGGATGGACAGCATCACGGCCAGCACGGACCCCACCACGGACAGGGCCCCGTTGATCGCCCACAGCCACGGAGTGGCGTGGCGGACCTTTCCATCGGCCAGCCGCAAACCTATTGGGAAGGCGCTTCCCAGGGGTATGCCCAGCAGGAACAGCACACCGATGGAAACCGCGATCCGCGCACCCATGGGTTGCCCGTGAAGCAGTCCCAGGAGGCCCGGCAGCCCCAGCGCGGCCAGCAGGGCCACGGCAAAGATCGTCACCAGCGCCGCCACCGGGTGGCGGGGCGCCCCCGTGCCCAGCAGCCATCGTCCCGTGGCCCAGGCCCCGATTCCCGTGGCCAGAAGCAGGGAGAACAGAACCACGGTCAGGGAATACACGGGATGGCCCAGGAACAGGGTCAGTCGCTGGATCTGGCTGATCTCCACCAGGATGAAGCCCAGCCCGATGGCCGCGAAATACAGGGAATAGGCCTTCACCGACGGCCCCGCGCCGCCGTCCGCGCCCCGGGCCTTCCTTTCGTGGAGACGCAGTGGGAGCAGCAGGCCCACCAGGGACAACAACAACACCATCACGAACAGGCCCACCAGCAGCACGATGGCCTTCATGTTGAAATCGTTGGACCACTGCCCGTGATCCTCCATGGAAAACACCGACGAGAAAGGCAGCATGTTGAAAAAGAAGGGGCTGTCGTCCGTGGTGGCCTCGATGTTGATGGGATAGCCCGCAACGGTCTCGTCGTGGGTGGCCGGGTCCAGCAGCCGCGTGAACTCCGGGTAGGCCGCCTGGTCGGGGTCCATGAGCACCTGGAACTTCTGGCGATCGCAGGCCTGTCGGAATGTCCGCACGTCGGCGTCGCTGAAAGGCTGCCGCGAGACCATGATGGTCCCCACGCCGTAAACCATGTCGTAGCCCGGCCCCTTGTCCGCCACGGCGATCATCACGTGGCGTCGCGGCTGCGTCACACCCAGTCCACGCAGGGCCGTGTAGGCCAGATCCGTGCACCGGAGCATCTCTCCCGGCTTGTCCCGGACCCACCATCGGGACATGGTCAGCACACCCTTGTCGGTCAGGTGGTTCAGGAACTCGGTCCAGGCTTCCGTGGTGTACAGGCTGTTCTCGGTGAGCACGAAGGCGCCCGCCGACGTGGCCGCCCAGCTGTCGATGAGAGAGGCCTGGATCAGGTCGAAGCGCTCGTCGCTGCGCTCGATCCAGGAGCGGGCCTCGTCCTGCACGAACCGCACGGCGGGGATCCGGTCCAGGTGGCCCGTGAATTCCCCCATCATGCCGTTGACCACGTCCAGAATGTCCCGGTTGATCTCCACGCTGGTGACCCGGGGTGATCCGAACCGCAGCGCCGTCAGAACGTCCCGGCCGCCGCCAGCGCCGATCACCAGGGTGCGTGCCTCGGGCCGCACGTGGTGGGCAAGGGCCGTCACGTCCCAGGCCAGGTGTTCCACGTCGGTCAGGTCGCCGTCGAACCGGGTGATCACGGTGCCCGCTGCGGCATCGATCTTCAGGAGCAGCTGGTCCGGCCCGGCGCCGCCTTTCCAGGCCGGCGACATGCCCCAGGCAAAGGGCTCCACCATCTTTTCGTAGACGGTGATCACCGAGTGGGAGTTCCAGCGCTCCACGATGGGTTCCTCGGGCGCCTCGAGGCTTCCCTCGGCGGCCTTCACCCACTGCAGTCGAAACAACTTGTGTTCCGGTTGAAGGACGGTCAACAGCGCCAGCGCGAACACCACGGCCAGGGACACCCGTGTCAGCAGGGCCTGGCCGCTGGCCCGGGCGAACAGGAAGGCCCCGATCCCGGCCAGCACCGCCGAGGCCAGGACGACCCCCGGGCCAGTGAGCGGGCCGATGAGGACCCAGAGCAGGATGCATCCCATGGCGGCGCCGATGAGGTCGAAGGCGTACAGGCGGCCCACGATGGTGGGGAAGCGCGTAAGCACCAGGCTCACGATGACGCCGGAGACCACGAAGGGAACGGCAACCAGCAGGAAAGTGGAAACCACCGAAGCCATGCCCCCCAGGGTGAAACGGGGCGAGAAGGGGATCTGCAGGTGGATCCAGAAGGCGGCCACGGCGGTCAGGGCGAATGCCACCCCCATATGGGCCAACCGGTGGAACAGTCGCTCCTGCGGGAACCAGGCCGGACGGAGATAGACGATGACCGCCCCCATGGCCATGCCGAACAGGGCCAGGCTGATGGCCATGAAGGCGAAGTGGTACCACATGGTCACGGAAAAGACCCGCGTCAGGGTGATCTCCAGCAACAGCGTGGAGGCCGTGATGGCGGCCAGCCCGAAGGCCAGTGCGTGGCGGTGGGGGATCGGAGTCTGAGTCATTCAGGCCAACCTTGGTTGAGTCAGGGGATCCACGGGCAGGAATAGTCCTCGAGACAGACATCGTCAGTGACCTCGGTCCCCCCGGTCATGAAGTATCGGGCGAACAGGTTCATCTGGTAGGTCTCGATGTCGAAGGGCTTGTACGGTGCCATCAGGTACATACCGTGAAAGCCCTGGGGCGCCGTCATGACGATCCGGAGGGCACCGACCCCCGCGGGGTCCCGGAAGACCCGGCAGGTGCCGTCGGGGTGTCTTTCCTGGCATCCTGGATGGGCGTCCGTCATGGTGCCCCCGGGACCCGGGACCGCCGTGGCGCGCAGGGGTTCCGGATCATCGAAGGGAATTCCGAACCCGTCACCGCACACGGCGCCGGTGGCGTCTGTGCAGACCCAGCCCGAAACCGAATCGCCGTCATATTCCAGGTCGCAGAAGTCGCACCCCGGGACATGGCGGCTTCCGTCCAGGTCGTCCACATCGTACAGCACGCAGTAGGTCCTCTCCTGGAGGTCCTTGTCCAGCGCCCCGATGGAATAGCGGCACCGGTTGTACAGGGCCTCGGTCACGTCCCGGTTCACCAGGACCTCCATGGGCGTCCGACCGCCCAGCCGGGGGTCGGGCTCCAGGTATCCCACGATGCCGGCGGCCCGGGCCAGGGAAATGCCCGTGGCCAGGGGCACGTTGTTGTCACCGCACACCCCCACCACCATGACCGGCGTACCCGGCGTGGCCGTGGGATCGCTGACGGAATAGTCCAGGGGCTCCTGGAAATAGTGACGCGCCCAGTTGGCCGGGTCGCCCGGGTCCACGATGGCCTGGGCCAGTCCCAGGAAACGCCGGAACCCGGGGGTCTGGCGCTCGTAGCCGAATCCCCGGAACAGGTTCACCAGTGTCTGTCCCTCGGCAACGTCACCGGACTCGGGGTCCTGGGTGCGTCCCCGGTACACCACCCCGTTCACGGTCACGTCGTAGTGGAAGGTCTCCACGGTCTCGAGCACGAAGCCGTCGGGATCGAGCACGGCGATACCGATGCGGTCGCCCAGGGGGGGGTGGTCCACCGTGGCCAGGGTGGTGTCCAGAGGCTGGGGCGCGAACACGCACTTGCCCGTGTCCAGGCACCGGGTCCCCTTGGGGCAGGCCCCGTCGCCGCCGCAGGTGCACACGTCGCCGCCGCACAGGAGTCCCTCCGGGCAGTCGTGGTCGGCCTCACAGGCCTCGCCGCCGAA
>JADHTP010000168.1 GCA_016784945.1 Deltaproteobacteria bacterium
ACGATCGCCGATTACGAGGGGATGGGATTGTCCACGGGGCGTCATCCCATTGAACTGATCCGACACGAGTTGGACGGGATGGGCGTGTCCCCGGCCTCCGATCTCGCCGGCATGTCGGACGGAAGCTGGGTCAAGGTGGCCGGCATGGTCATCGTCCGGCAACGTCCGGGCACCGCCAAGGGCTTTTATTTCGCTACCCTCGAAGACGAGACCGACCTCTCCAACATGGTGGTGACTCCCGACCGGTTCAAGGCCAACCGCGCACTCCTGTCCACGGAGCCCTTCCTGCTGATGGAAGGCCGACTCCAGAACCGTTCCGGGGTTGTCAGCGTCAAGGCCTCCCGATTCGGCAAGCTGTCCCTGCCACTCAAACACAGGGGAAGGAATTTCTGCTGAACGGTTGAAAAGGAAGGCGACGTCAGTCCGATCGGGCGGCCTCGTTGACGGCATCACCAAAGGCCTTCATGTCGAAGGGCTTGGGAAGGACCCGGACCCCGGAAACGTTCTGCGCCTTGACGTGCACCTCGGGTGACGAGTAGCCCGTGCAGAGCAGGACCGGGGTTCGGGCACCCGCCTCGTGGACCACTTCCACCAGGTCGAATCCGTCCCGGTCGGGCATGACCAGGTCCACCACCAATACGTCGAACCGACCCCAGTCCTTATCCAGGATCGCGGTGGCCGAAGGCACGCTGTCCGCCTCCGTGGGCCGGTGCCCGAGTCTGAACAGCATGTCACACAGCACCTTGCGGACCATGGGATCGTCATCCACCACGAGCACTTCGAGGGATTCGCCGCCGGCACTGGTCTCGAATTGGGACGACCCGGCGGCTCGGCCTTTTCCCCCGACGCCTTTCGCCTTCGGAAGATAGATGACGAAACTGGTCCCGTCCCCCGGAGAGGACGTCACGGAAACGAACCCGTGATGGGACTTGATGATGCCGTACACCACAGCCAGCCCGAGGCCGGTCCCCCTCCCCATGTCCTTGGTGGTGAAGAACGGTTCGAACACGCGGTTCACCAGGTCAGGCGACATGCCCACACCGTTATCGGTCACGGACAGTTCCACGTAGTCGCCCGGGGCCATGTTCGGCAGGAGCGGGCCGGCTTCGGCGGTGAGGGTACGGTTGCAGGCCTTCAGCGTCACCAGCCCGCCTTCGGGCATGGCATCCTTGGCGTTCAGGCAGAGGTTGGTGACCACCTGTTCCACCTGGGGCCGGTCCGCGTTCACCGCGAAAAGGCCCTCCTCGAGATCGAGACGGATGGGGTAACGGGGTCCAAGCGTGCGTGAAAGGAACTCCACCGTGCCGGGGAGCAGGCTCTCCAGATGCTGGGGGGTCAGCGTCGGCACCGACCGCCGGGCAATGGTCAGCAGGTGGGCCGTCAGCGTGGAGGCGCGGTCCGCCGCGTCCAGGATCGTCCTTGCGGCCTCGTGGTCGGTGCCCCCCGTGGGGAGCCGCGCCGCGAGGAGGGATGCGTAACCCACGACGCCGGACAGGATATTATTGAAGTCGTGCGCCAGCCCACCGGCCAGCGTTCCGATGGTTTCCATCTTCTGAGCCTGGAAGAGCAGGCCTTCCAGTTCCTTCCTGGCCGATATGTCCTCGTTCAAAAGGACCACGTAACGAACCTTCCCGTCCCCGTCCTTGATGGGAAAGGCCCGCGCGTTGATCCAGAAACCCCTGGAAAGCTTTTCGGACAGCACAGGAACGCCCGGTCCGCCCTCCACGTGATAGAAGAACTCTCCAAAGGCTATCACCTCACCTTCGTAGGCCCGGTCGAGGTCCTTGGAAACCTCGGGATTCACCACCCGTATGTACCGACGGAAATTCATTTTCAGTTCGTTGACGATCCGCTCGAAACTGAGCCCAGTCAGTTGGTGATGGGCTTCGTTGACACCGATCACGTTCCCCTCGGCATCGGTGATCATCACGGCAACGGGCGCGTTGGCCAGCAGGTTTTCCAACAGGTCCCGGACTTCCTCATCGGGAATCGCGAGTGTCAGTCCTCGTTCTTCAACCATGGTGTCCGATCTCAAATAGACATTGACATCAGGCTAGCATGTGACCATAGGGTGTCAAGAGAGCCCGACCGTCCCAAATCCACCGTCTAATCTGCGACCGAGAGAGTCGAGGCGGGTGCTTGCGCAAGGCGGCGAGCCGATTTGGGCGGAGGCGTACTTGAGGTACGTCGAGCACCAAATCGGTGAAGCCAACGCCGCGCAAGTGCCTGGATCGGCACTCGAATCGCGATGCTGGTGGTGAATTTGGGACCGGCCACCTGTGTGCGATCCACGGGTGGCCATCGACACCCTGGCGGAGGCGATAATGAGGAGGGATCACGGCTTGGACACGAGGCAACAGGTCCAGGAGGGCCGGCACGAGGCCGTGGCCCGGGAGGCAGTGGAGAAACGGGGCGTTTTTCGCGGCGTCTTCAAGCTCCTCTACCACGAGGACCTCTTGACCCGGCACCAGGCCGCCATGGTACTGGGCCGCATCGCCGGGCTGTCGCCGAAACTGGCCAACACCCTGCGGGAACGGTTGCTGTGGGCCATGAACGACGAATCGGGAACCTACTGCAACGGCGCTGCGGCGGCCATGGCCGAAATCGCCCTGGTGCAACCGGACCAGCTCCGCGAATTCGTCCCCGTTCTCCTGAGCCATCTCGACGACGTGGAAGAAGAACACATCGCTCAGGTCCTCTGGGCCATCGGCCGGCTGGCGACCACGTTCCCGCAAGAGACCGAAGCCACCCGGTCGGAGGTGACGCCATTCCTGGGGCACCCGGACCCGTCCGTGCGGGCCATGGCGGCCCGGGCCATCATCCGTATGAAGGTTCCGAAGAATTCGGACATTCTGAAGGAACTGGTGACGGACCGGGAAGAGATGGAATACGTGGAGTGCAGCGAGCGGCTCACACGTTCCATCCGCGACCTGATCCTCCGCGAGACCCTGACGCCCGGCTGCAACTGCGGCCCCGAAGGTTGCTGACGGCCGTCTTGACTGATTCCACGTAACCGTTGGACAATTCACCAATACGACTGTCGGAGGCTCACGTGAGAACCGGTTCCATACTCCTGTCGATTGCAGGACTCATGGCCCTGTTTCCCGGGACGGCCCTTGCGGGGACCATCGACACCACGGACGACAAGCACTATTCCGGCGCCGTGCTGTCCCTGAATCCCGATTCGGTCATCTTCCTGTGGCAGAAGCAGAAGGACCAGCCCGATCGGATCCGCGCGGGAGACGCAGAGGAACTCTTCCGGGCCCAGGGTGAGAAGGCCGTGGCCTGGCAGATCCCCCTGGGCAAGGTGGAACGAATCAACGGCGTCCCCATCAGCCAGTACCAGTTACTCTATTCTTACAACGGGTTCTACCGGACATTCGAGGAACTGTCCGCGTCGCGCCTCATGGTCACTGCGAAAGGCGGTTTTCTGGAACAGATCAAGTCGGTCATCCTCTTCCTGGCCCTGCTCCTGGTTCTGACGCCCCTGGCCCTCATGCTGGTTGCCATCCCCGCAGGCAGTGAACGGCTGGGCTTCCTTGGCGGCATCGGAATCGTCGTCCTGCTCACGGTCATGGGTCTCGGCATCGCCCTGATTTCCAAGGTGGCCATCGGCCTGGGAGGGTTCATGTCCTCCAGCGGGGTCCAGGTCGGCATCACACTGATCTCCGTGGCCCTGCTGGGCGTGATGGTCAACTTCACTTCCCGGTTCACCATCTGGCAGGGCATGGCCTTCGCGGCCACCTGGGGCGCCTGCCTCATGGCCATCGGAAGGATCACCACGCGGATCGTCGGCATCGATCTCTGACCACGGCTGTTCGAGGATCGTGGGTCGAGGTGGCACGTAAGCCGGGTTCTGTCCCGCGAAGCGGTTGCTCGCCCCGCGATGGCGGCCATTCCTCTAGGACGCGCCTTACGGCGAGCCTCCAGCAACCATACCCGGGGGCATCGAGCGGGCCACTCGCCCCCTGTTCGGTCTTGCTCCGGGTGGGGTTTACCGACACCGACGTCACCGCCGGCGCCCGTGGGCTCTTACCC
Source organism: Deltaproteobacteria bacterium (assembly GCA_016784945.1). Classification (GTDB taxonomy): domain Bacteria; phylum Myxococcota_A; class UBA9042; order DTJE01; family DTJE01; genus JADDHL01. The sequence continues at coordinate 4,039 of JADHTP010000168.1, forward strand.
CACGGTTTCACCCTTACCCTACGTCGCTAGCCGGAGAACCGGCGAGCTATGAAGGGCGGTCTGGTTTCTGTGGCACTTTCCTTGGGGTTACCCCCACTGGGTGTTACCCAGCACCCTGCCCTGCGGAGCCCGGACTTTCCTCCCGCGAATACTCGTCGTATCCGCCGGCGGTCGCCCGTGCCACCTCGACCGGACAGGATCTTATCACGACAGGGCATCCGGTAGACCGTACAATGATATGCTATCAGCCCTGATTTCCGGGGCCGCAGGAGGTATCGGATGGCGCCATCGACCGTCAAGACCATTGGCATCCTGACCGGGGGCGGCGACTGCCCTGGCCTGAATTCGGCCATCAAGGCCGCCGTCCACAAGATCTGCAGCCACGGGTTCCGCGTTCAGGGCATCCTCGACGGCTGGCGGGGACTTCTGGAAGACCGTTCCGACATGATCACCGAACTCACCGACGACAAGGTACGGACCATTGACCGCACCGGCGGGACGGTGCTGGGAACCAGTCGCGTCACACCCTACATGACCGACGACGGCCGCACCCGCATGCTGGAGCGCATGGATGCCCTGGACCTCCACTCCCTCATCGTCATCGGGGGCAACGGGACCCTCGCCGTGGCCAACCGCCTGTTCAACGAACACGGTGTTAAGGTGGTGGGCATCCCGAAGACCATCGACCGTGACCTGTCGGCCACGGGCTACTCCCTGGGCTTCGAGTCCGCCGTCCAGATCGTCACCGACTCCATCGACAACCTGCGGGCCACCGCCGGAAGTCACAGGCGCATCTTCGTCATGGAGACCATGGGGCGGCACACGGGTCACCTGGCTCTCAAAGGGGGCATCGCCGGTGGAGCCGCCGTCATCCTCATACCGGAAGTACCCTTCGAGGTGGAGCGCGTTTGCAAGATACTCAGGAAACGTCACGCCGCCGGCCTCCACTACGGCATCGTGGTGGTGGCGGAAGGGGCCTACGAAAAGGGCTCGCAGGCCCCCCACCAGTCGGGTCAGAAGGACACCTACGGACACGTGAGGCTTGGCGGTATCTCCGGTTACCTGGCCGAAGAGATCGAATCCAGGACCGGGCTGGAAACCCGAAACGTGATACTCAGCCACCTCCAACGGGGCGGCCCCCCCGTTGCCTATGACCGGAGACTGGGTTTCTATTTCGGCACGGCCGCCGCCGAGGCCACCCTGTCTGGACTGTTCGGAATGATGCCTTCCATCAAGGAAGGTCGGGTCGGAATGGTCTCGCTGGACGAGGCCGTGGGCCGACTCAGTGCGGTGGATGTCCGGATCGACTACGACGCGGACACCTATTGCCACAGCCACCGTCTGCTCGAATCAGCCGAGGAGTGAGTTCACAGAAGGATCTTGAAGGGGGCCTCCTTCATGAGTTCCTGTTCCATCTCGTCGAATGCCCCTCCCCCACCCGGCAACACCGATGTGGCCGAACCAAGCACCTGAAGGGCGATCCATCCCACCACCATCAGCAGCACGAACAGGTTGATCACCGTCAGCAGAATCTTGAGGAGCTGGTCGAGCTCACGGTCCTGATCCTGGGACAGGCGGGTCAGTGACTCCTCCAGGGTGCCGCTCTTCTCCGCACCGGCCAGGGCCACCAGGGCTGCCGGGGGGAGTATCCCCGTTGACGACAGCGCCGTGGTTAGTTCGTCGCCTCCCTCCACGCGCTCAGAGGCCGTCCTGCAGGCCCGGGAAGCCCCGGGATCAGACACCGAGGTCGCCGCCGTTTCCAGGGCATCGTGAATGCCGAGGCCCGAAGAAAAGGACAGGGCCAGACCATTGAAGAGGTCTGACCACACCTTCCTCCGATAGATGGCCCGGATCCCGGGAAACCACCAGGCCATGCGTCGAACCGAGTCGCCCCAGCCAAAAAGGGGTATGGCGCCCCGGGCCGCCGCCACGGTCACGGCCAGGCCCACGATCCAGGACAACCCGGCGGCCACTTCCCACAGGTAGGCGCCCGTACCCTGGAAAAAAAGACTGGACAAGGGCATGATGAACGCGCCGGCCACCACGAGCAACAGGGGATAGAGGGAGCCGGATATCACGCGACGCCGGAATTCGATATCGCGCCGCCACCCGTTGGCGAGCCGCTCCAGAACGTCCGACACGCGGCCCGTCTTTTCGCCGGCCGCCACCACGCCGCGTTCGCCAGGACCGAACAGGGCGCCCGCCAGTCCCACGGCGTCACCCAGGGACTCACCGGCCTCCACGGATTCCTTCACCCTGTCCAGGGCCCCCACGAGACGCCCTTCCGAGACCGTGGCGCGAATCTCGTCCAGGGCCTGAACAATGGGGATTCCCGCACGGGTCAGCCGGGCCAGTTGCTCCACCACCACGATACGGTCCCGGGCGGGCAGCCTCCGCCCGCGCCACAGCCGACGGGCCCTGTCCAGCAACTCCGCCGTGGGCCTGCGTTTCAGCTTCACTTCCACGACGAATCGGCCGGAGGCATCCTTCGAGGGAGGCGGCGGCTCGGTGGGACGGTAGGTGTTCAGCGGGTCCAACGGGCACCTCGACAGGGCCGTGCGGGTCGACTCGGGTCTGGAGAGATCAGAGGCAATCGGCGGGAACCACGCACTGCTCCAGGGCCACCAGGAGATCCTGGGGTGTGGTTCCGTCCAGTCCCCCGGGGGTTGTGTGGATGACGCTGGTTCCGCGGAACAGCCGCGCCTGCGTTTCATCCACCCCGAACAGGTCGAACGTGAGATCGTCGTTCCCCCGCAGGTCCTCAATCAGGATCCCCTTGTCCGCCGTCAGAACGGGATCGTCGAATGGGTCGCATTCAAAGGTCTTCATGTAAACGCGATACAGCGTGGTGTCGAAGGCGTTCACCTCCACGTGGGACACACCGTTGGTGGTGCAGAGCTTTCCGTTCTTGAATTCCCAGTTCAACAGGATCAGGGCGTTCTTCAATTGCAGGTTGATGGCGGGCTGCAGGTCGGTTTCAAGGCCCTCGGACACACTTGCCTCACCGGCAAAGGACCCCTCGTAATAGGCGTTGCCGTCGGAATCAATGCCTTCGATTTCCACGCTGTAGACACCCTCCGGAATGTCCACGATGA
>JADHTP010000169.1 GCA_016784945.1 Deltaproteobacteria bacterium
CAGGGCATCGGCGGGACCGGCCAGGGCCAGTTGTTCCGGCTGCGTCTTCCGACGCAGCATCTCCACCGCCCTGCCCGCGATCCGGTCTGCGGACCGCAGGCTGTACCGCCAGGTAGGCGTCTCTTTCCTGATGGGTTTCGTCACATAGGTTTCCACCACTTCTTCCAGGCCGGAAAGGACTTCGTGGGTCAATACGGGGATGGACTTGGGCGACGTGGTCGCATTGGCATGGAAGCTGTCATCGGGCAGGCCCAGGATGTGGTCCCGCCTGGCCAGGACATCCTTCACGGCGGCGCGCAGTCCGTCCCGCAGGGCGTTGACCCGCCGGATATAGGGTTTCTTTTCGCGCACACCGACCTTCTTGGCGCGAAAGGCCAGGATGAGGTACTGGTCTGCGGCCCTGGCCGCCAGCGCAATGAACTCATCCAGTTCCGGACAGAGGAAGGCCCCCTTGTCCATGACCTTTTCGAACAGGGGCAGCAACGGGTCACAGAGGTTCTCCATTCGCTGTACGTCAACGGGGAGTTGCCATTTCTTGATCCGTTCACCCTCCACATCCGAAAAGAAATTGGCATCGCACTTCTTCAGGAGGTCGGAATAGTCCTCTACCGCTTCCCGCAGATCGTGGAATTCGGATTTCGGTTCCTCCACCTTCTGCAGAATGGCCAGATCAGGTTTGGCCGGCGGCTTGAGCGCCTTGTCGCTTCGGCTCTTCCCGCAGCCGGACTGGGCCAGGGGCAGCGCCAGCCCACAGGCAAGCAAGACTACCTTGAGCATACCTGCACCTCCAGGCGGGGTTTCAGATCCTTCACGACCTGACAGTCGGAGTCTTCACACTGACGGAACAGTCCATCAATGAAGCCAACGAATCGTTCGTAGGTGATCCGTGAATCCACGGCCAGAAGCCCGACGCCCGTTGCAAGTCGCTTCAGGGCTTCGTCCTTGTCCACGGCCGTGGGCGCTTTGACCCTCTTGCCATCCAGGGTTCCGGCCAGGATGGCGTCGGGACCCAGGAAGACCACGTTCCGCACCTTGGACGGCAGGTCATCCGAATCGTCCGACTGGCCCAGCGGCTTGCACCGGATCCGCCAGCGCCCCTCCATGTCCAGGTTCCTGGCCTTCACGGGGACTTCCCTGAATTCCAGCCGACCCAGGGTGGCCTTGCGATTGACGCCGTCCAGTTTGCGCCGCGCCCCGAAGGTGATGTAGCGGGCCGGGTGTTTCTTCATCATGGAAACCAGCCGTGCGGGGATGGACAGGGGCGCTTGCTTGTCCATCATGACCAGCATGAGTTCCAGGTTTTCCGGACCCCTCCTTTCCTCCAGCGAGATCTGCATCTTATCGATCTCCGCTGACATGGACCCCCAGGCGCCTCCCCTGCCCGTCCACCCGTCGGAGAAGTCCATGAAGTTGTATCCCTCGTAATCGATACCCTGCCTGGACACGGTGAAAATCAGGTCCCCAACGTAGGGCGAGCGCGACACGGTTTCAGGTACCGGGGGATATTCCTTGAATTCAGCGATTTTCGGCACCCGGGCCTTCACGTCGGCGAGGAACGGGACGAACACCCGGTTCAGCTTGCAGTCCTTGTAGCGGTCCATGAACTCGCCCGTGATGCGCATGGCTTCCTTGAGGTAGGGCCGTTCCATGGCGAAGTGCATCACTTCGAAAGGCACGTTGCGGCAATAGTCCGACAGCTTGGCCTTGCATATGCGGGCCAGGTAGTCCGAAACGGCCTCGTGGTATTCGCGGGGGAACTGGAAGGCCACCTGCCAGTGACGGAAGAAATAGATGGCCCGGTCGTCTCCGTCCATGTCCTGGGCCCCGTAGAAGGCCTCCAGGTGAACGAAGGTGTGGTCGAAGTCAGCCAGCAGGTTCGCCGGGAGGTCGTCGGAGGCCTCCTTCAGGCTGGCCCAGGCCTTCATGTAGTCCTTGAAGTCGATCTTCTTGTTCCAGAACAGCTCCATCTGGTCAAAGAACTCGGGGATGGCCTTCAACTCGGCTTCGAAGGGCGTTCCACGGGCCTTGACCACTGCGGCGCCCAGGGGTCGCCGCCAATCGTAGTCCATGGTCTTGAGTCGCCAGTTTACCAGTGAACTCTTGACCTTCGGGTACTTCTTCACATCTGCCGGAAGGGTCTCCACCATGTGGTCGAGCCAGCCGTTCAGGACCTGGTCCACCTCGGAACGGATTTCGTTCTTCCGGCTGTCCAGGGCCTGTTTCTGGCGCTCCGCCATGTTCCCTTTCTTGCACCCGGCGGCCGCCAGCATGGCCAGCGCCAACAGCAACAGCGTCTTTTTCATGGTTTCCCCCGTGTCCCCACGATTGAGTTGCGGTCACCCTGTCGCAAAATACCGCCCGGGTCAATCCCCGTTGATGGTGGACCTGATCACTGGGCTATCGGCGATCAGCGATGGGCGATTGGCACGCCCGGAAGAACTCCCCATCCCCCGTCGATCAGTTCACGCACTTCCTGTCCCCCTTGGGACACTTGAACCGGACGTGCATGTGGGAGCGGTGATCGCGATCCCCCCGGATCACGTGCTTGGAACCACCGGGGAAGTACCGGAGATACTTACGCATCTTCTGGGTCCTTTTCCGGTAGATCCGCTTGATGTATTCCTTCATGGAACGGACCAGCGAGTGCTCCATGAAGATGAACTGCGTCTGCGGGTTGTCCAGGAAGCACTTGGTCAGGACCCACTGCTTGTAGGTGTCCAGTTTCCTTGGCGTGGCCCGCTTGAAACGGCCGCTGTTCGAGGAGTTCTTCTTCAGCAGGAAACCAATGTCCACGTCCCTTCCGCTCTGGTGCGACAGGTGGGGCGAGAACTTGCCGCCATGACGCCTGGACAGGTCCCCTATGGCGAGGGGCGACGCCTTCCTCTTGGGGAAGTAGCCGCGGTACTGTGCGGCGCACTTCTTCACGTACTTGATGGTTTCCGGGGTGGCCCAGACCGCGTTGCGGTGGGGGGACATCTTCCACCCGTTGCCCTTGCTGTCACCGTCGGGATCAATGCTCACGCCCATCCGGAGCTTGCCCCGACTGGCCTTGCCCACGGATTCCGTATTGCGGCAGGGTCCCATGTAACGCAGTCTCCGGCCCCGCCTGACGCGGTTCTTCTTGATGCCGTTCCATTTCTTCAGGTCCTTCAGGTCCACCTGCAGGCTCCTGGCGATGTCGGAGAGCTTGTCCCTGGCCACCACCTTGTAGCGTTTCGGGCAGTACCTGGGCCTCTGGCCCTTTCTCTTCCTGGCTTCGGCGGGTGCGGCAGCCATCATTCCCAGCGCCAGGATGACGACGGCGGTCCAGGCCGCCCGTCCCCGTGCCATCATTCCCAGGGTTCGCATCATTCCGGAGCCCGTTTCTATTGTCATTTCAACACCACGTGCACCTGGTTCGTTGTTCCCGCCACCACCCGCACCTTGAATTCGGAAGTCCTGCCTGTCAATCCCCTGACGGCCACCGTGTGTTCACCTTCCACCATTTCGAGGGGCCCGGCCGGCAGCCTCACCTTCTGCCATCCATCCACCACGGCTACGGCCTTTTCCGTGGCGGTGACCTGGACCCAGCCCATGGTGGCGGGGTCGTGATAGACGTCCATGACCGGCAGGGGCTTGACACGACTGCCCACCCCGTCCCTCACCACGCCGAGGGCCCTCACCAGTTCCGGCCGGTCGAGCAGGTCCTTCTGGTCGATCCAGAATCGCTCCATTCGCCTGCCCCAGGCTACCCAGAATTCGTATTTCGGTTCCGAGGTGGCCACTTCGTCGTCCAGGCCGCCATCTTTTGCACGCGCCGGTCTTTTCAGTTCCCACACGCCACCTTGATGCAGGGTTTCGAGCAATTCCGGGGCACTGTCCAGGTCCAGGAACTGGATGCTCTGGCGTTGCCCACGCCGGCATACACTCTCCTTGACGAGGGTCACCACCGTCGTGTCGCCTCTCAGAGTCACGTCCCATGCCACTTTCCTGAAGGGAGACACGCCCCCGATCACCGATATCCTGACGAAGGAACCATCGGGCACCCCGCTTGATTCCCCGGCATTGATGGAAAACGGCAGGGCTGTGAACAGGCAGGCCATCCAGGCGATCCGGACAGATACCATTGACGCGTTCATAGTCGCCGTCACTTCCAGCGGTCCCTGCTATAATCACCGAGCCATGCGATTCGTCCCACACCTGGTGATCGCGCTGGCGATCATCTGGCCGACAAATATATCACGGGGTGAGGTTCGTGCGGTATGCGACGACATCCCCGTTCTGCCCGACGCCATGCTGGCCCCCTACCTGAAATCGGGTCCCTACGCCGCCGGTCTCCGGTTGCACCGGACAGGTCATGACACCCGGGCCGCCAGGCGGCTCCTGGGTGCCTGGAAACAGGTCCGGGCGGAACTTCTTGCCGCTTTCGGCACGAAGGGCTGTCGAAGCGCGGCCATTTCCCGGGCCATCAACAGGAACCTTCGCCGTTTACCCCCTCTGGCCGTGGCCGAAACGGACCGTTTCCTTCCTCCGGTGGTCATCCGGGACGCCGTGGCCCGCTCCCTCTGCCTGTCCGGCGACTTTTCCGGTGCGGCCCGCTGGCTCATGGACGGGGCGCTTTCCGGGGACAGGGACTCCGCACGCACGGCCGCCCTGCTCTATCGGGCCGCTGGCAGGGAAGACCTGTCTAGGGCCATCCTTCCTCCCGACGGGGACGTGCAGCCATGAAGCCCTATTACGCCAGTCCCGGTGAAATCGACCGATTCAAGGCCCAGCGCAACGAGTACCGTTTCCGCTACCAGTGCCCGGACTGCGTCCACATCAGGAATTCCGACCATACCTGTTCCCTGGAGTATCCCAACCGGGTCCTGCTGGAGGCCGAGGGCTTCCTCGAACTGGAGGGCCAGTTCGTGTTCTGCAAGTACTTCGAAATGGCCTGACGGAGGTGACGACTTGTCCGTTGAAAAGCGCGTTCTCATTCCCGGTGCCGGCGGCCCCGGCGCCGTAAACATGACCCGCAGTCTCCTCCTGGCCCCGGAACCGGTCTTCATGGTGGGCTGTGACTGCAGCGAGTATTACATCCACCTGGCCCTGACCTCCGAAAAGTACCTGATCCCACCGGCCTCCAGGGAGGACGAGTACATCGATGCGATTTCGCGACTGGTTGACCGACACGACCTCAATTTCATCTATCCCAACTCCAGCCTGGAAATGATGGTCCTGACACGCCACGCCGCGGACCTTCCAGCCCCCCTGTTCGTGCCCAGCCTCGAAACCCAGGAGACCGCCGCCAGCAAGTGGCTGACCTGGCAGTGCTGGGATCGGGCCGGCATCCCCGTGCCACGGACCGTGCTCATCGACGGTCCCGATGACATCGAGAAGGCCTTCGATACCCTTTCCTCCCGGCCCATCTGGTTCCGTGGGGCCGGCATCCCCGGAAAGGGGGTGGGCATGGCCGCCCTGCCCTGTCGAAGGCCCATCGAGGCCAGGGGCTGGATCGAGTTCCACGACGGCTTCGGCCAGTTCGTCGCTTCCGAGTTCCTGCCCGGCGACAACCTGACCTTCATGGGGCTCTACAGACAGGGCCGGCTGGTGACCAGCCAGGGTCGCAAGCGCATCAAGTACGTGATCCCCCACGTGAGCCCCAGCGGCATCACCGGCGCGCCGGCCGTTTGCCACACCGTTCACCGGGACGACATCAACGACCTGGGGCATCGGGCCATCCTGGCCGTGGACCCCGAATTCAACGGCGTTGCCTTCATCGATTTCAAGGGAGCTGACGACGGTCGCATCCTCCCCACGGAAATCAATGCGGGCCGCTTCGGCACGACCCATCACTTCTACACGGCCGCCGGACGGAACAATCCCTATTTCCTGCTGAAGATGGCCTTTGACGAGGCGTTGCCTGCGGACCTGCCCCGGTACAACGCCCTGCCGGCCGACCTGTATTGGATCCGGACCCTTGACGCGGGCCCCGTGTTGCTGAGCAGGGAAGAACTGGCGGTCGGGGAAGGGTGAGCGGTCGGACCTACTCCTCCTCCTCTTCCTCTTCCTCGTCTTCCCCTTCCTCTTCGTCGTCCGATTCCCGGTCCTCTTCTTCCACTGTGGGCTCTTCCTCCAGGTTCTTCACCTGACGGAGCCGCCTGGAGCGTCCGATGATGGTGGGAACCACGGCTCGTGGCGGGCCGTGCGTGATGACCGGCGCGGGCTTCATGGTGTTGAGGTTGGCCGCCTTGGCGGCTTCGTCGGCGGCGGTGGCCGGCTCCCTGGGCTGGTAGGTCTTCGGGGGTGCTACCCTGGCCCGGCCCGAAGGCGCCTCGACTGGCTCCACCTGCCTTGTCTTCTTGGGCTGCGGCTTGATTGCGCGGGCCGGCGCCGGCTTTTCCTTCTTCGCGGGTTCATCGACCTCCTTGTCGGGCACCTTGAAGTCCCCGCCACGGATAATGGGCTTCTTGGGAATGCAGTTGGGCCGCCTCACGCTGCCCGTGCACATCACGCCCCAGTATCCCGCGGACGAAGCCCGCCTCCATCGCGGATCCATGCCCAGCAGGGTCTTGAGGAACCGGTTGGGCGCGTCCGTTTCGCCCCTGGTGGTCACCTGCCTTTCAAAGAAATCATCGCTCAGGCTGAAGGACAATTCCACGTTCAGCTGGCCGTCCGCCATGCCCTTTCCCGGGAACATCCGGACCATGGAATGACCCTCGGCAATGGCTTTCAGATCCTTGCCGTTGATCTCCACGGTCTCCAGGTGAAGCACCGTGGCGTCGCCCTTCCGTTTGTTGCGCCGGGGCTTGGCCAGCCCCTTGATCCGTGACTGGCGATCCAGGGTCAAGGCCACCTTCAGCGTCCCCAGGTAGACGTCGGACAGGGTGGCGTCCCCGTGTTGTTCGCTGCGCAGTGTGGGTTTCAACGCCACCAGGTCCCTGCCAGTCAGTTCCATGCGGCCGTTGCTGGTGGTGATTCCTCCCTTCATGTTGTAATCAAGCCGCCCCTTGCCGTTGAGGATCCCGGCAAACCGGACGCCGAAGACAGGCAGGCCACGGGGCACGGGGAAGTCCTCTATTTCGTCGATTTCCACTTCCAGGCGTTTGTC
>JADHTP010000170.1 GCA_016784945.1 Deltaproteobacteria bacterium
CTTCATTCCGGCCGGTGACGGGGACTACGTCATCGGCCTGGATGCTGCGTTCGACAGCACGCTGTACGTGGTCGGCGATTGCCAGGACATCTTCAACAGCTGCGTTGCGGGCCTCGATGGGCCCGCAGGCACGCCGGAGGAACTGACCCTGGCCCTGACGGGATCAACCACGTATTACGTGATCGTGGACGGGTTCAGCAATTCGACCAACGTGGCCGGGGGATACACGTTGTCGATCGCCACCGAGGGTGACAACTGCGACGCACCGATCACCTACGCTTCCGTGCCTTTCCAGCATGCAGGGGACACCTCTTACATGACCAGCGACTACTCCGCCGTCGCATCCGTGTGTCCGGGCATGGACACGACACAGGGCATGTTGTCCCCCGACGAGGTCATCCGGTTCTCGCCCTCCCAAACGGAGGCCTACGACCTCACCCTGGACGCCCAGTACTCGGCTTCGATGTACGTCGTGACCAATTGCGACGACGTGGGCACTTCCTGCCTGGGCGCCGTGGAGGACACCACGGACGATCCCTCCAAACTCACGCTGGATCTCACCAGCGGGACCACGTACTACGTCATCGTGGACGGCATGGGAGAAGGGGGAGGTCAACAGGGCGCCTTCACATTGAGTGTCGATACGGCCTGCGCCCCCGACTGCACCGGCGGCAAGATCTGCGGTGATGACGGATGCGGCGGATCCTGCGGTGAATGTCCCCAGGGGACCTGGTGCAGCGGTTCCACGTCCTGTGTTCCGACCACGTGCACGGACCTGGTGGAGTGCGTGAGAGGGTGCCCCGTGCTCTCCACCTGCTTCGACCTTTGCGACGACACGGCCTTGCCGTCCACCGCTTCACTGTATTGGGAGGTGATCAACTGCGTGGTGGTCGAGTGCGGCGCGGACCCGGACCTCACCTGCTTCGACGGGGCCGTGGCCGGCGCCTGTTCCACCCAGGGCGATGCCTGCACGGCGGACGAGGGATGCGTGCCCGACTGCGCGGATAGGGAATGCGGCGACGACGGTTGTCAAGGCTCCTGCGGGACCTGCGACATCGAGGGAATGGTCTGCGACCCGGGTGGAATCTGCGTTCCCGAAGGACAGGACTGCGATGTGCCCATTCCCATCACGGTCCCGGCCTCGGTGACGGGGTACACCTTCGGGGGCAGCAATACCTATGCATTTGCTACCGGCGAGTGCCCCGGCGAAACGGGGGGGTACGGTTCCAATTCGGAGGACCGGGTGTATTCGTTCTCACCGGCCACCTCGGGTTCGTTCCAGGTTACGCTGACGCCCGACAACTTCGATTCCGTGGTCTATGTGGTCACGGACTGCGCGGACGTCACGAACACCTGCCTGGGTGCGGCCGAGGAAACCGGCGTGGCGGCCGAGCAGTTGACCCTGTCCCTAACCTCCGGAACCACCTACTACGTCATCGTGGACGGGGCCTCCGATGGCGCCGACGCAGGGTCCTACACACTGGCGGTGGACCCCGCGGTCGAGTAGCGGACCGGCGGGCGGTTTGACCCCGGCCGACCTCAGGCCGTACCATCGTTTCAGCATCAAGGATGGGAACGAGCCCATGGCAAGCCCCCTGCAGGAACTGATCGACCGTGGCCCCGTGGTGTTTGACGGCGCCATGGGCACCCTGCTGTACAGCCGCGGGATCTTCATCAACCGGAACTTCGACGAGCTGAACCTTTCGAGGCCGGACCTGGTGGAAAAGGCTCACGCCGACTACCTGAAAGCCGGCGCCATGATCCTCACGGCCAACACCTTCGGCGCCAACGAAGTGAAACTGTCCCGGCATGGCCTGGAAGGCCGCGCCAACGACATCAATCGGACGGGGGTGGAACTGGCCCGGTCGGTTGCCGGATCCAAGGCACTGGTGGCGGGCTCCATAGGGCCCACGGGTATCATTCCCGACGTCTTCGACCTGGGCCAGATGGAGAACCTGAGGAGCGTCTTCAGTGCCCAGGCGCGGGCTCTCCTGGAGGCCGGGCCGGACCTGCTCCTGCTCGAAACCTTCCGGCACCCGGTGGAAATGCAGGCCGCCCTGTCCGCCGTGCGTCCCCTGGCCGATTGCCCCGTGGTCGCGACCATGGTTTTCGACGAGGAATGTCGGACAGCTGACGGCCTGGCCCCGGACCGGGTGGCGGCGTTGCTGGCGGAATGGGGTGCCGACGTGGTGGGTGCCAACTGCGGCGAAGGCCCCAGCCGGGTTCACGATTGCGCCCCCCTCATGTTGAATACCGGACTTCCCGTGCTGGCCCAGCCCAACGCGGGCCACCCGAGGCGGGTGGAGGGCCGGGTGATCTACCTGACCACGCCCGAGTACTTAGGCGAATACGCCAAGCGTTTCATCCGGGCCGGCGTCAAACTCGTGGGCGGTTGCTGCGGGACCACGCCGGACCACATCCGGCAGATCGCCGCCGAGGCTCGAATGGTTGGCGGCGGTCGCGTGACGATTCCCGAGACGGCCCTCAGCACGGATTCGCCGAGCACCGAGGTCCTGGAACCCGTTGAACTGACCGAGCGTTCCAACCTGGGGAGGGAACTGGTCGGGGGCTTCGTGGTGAGCGTGGAAGTGGACCCCCCGTCGGGGGCCGATCCGACGTCGGCCATCGAAGGGGCGATGAAGCTGGCCGAGGCAGGTGTCCGGTTCGTGAACATCGCGGACGGACCCAGGGCCACGGCGCGCATGGCGCCACTGTCCCTGGCCCAGTTGCTGGTCCAGAAGACCGACGTGGAACCCATCATCCACGTGACCTGTCGCGACAGGAACCTGCTGGGGATCCAGGCCGACCTCATGGGGGCCCACGCCCTCGGATTGCGCAACCTGCTGGTCATCACCGGGGATCCGTCCAAGCTGGGGGACTATCCCATGGCCACCACGGTCTATGACCTGGATTCCGTGGGCCTCCTGCGCCTGGTGTCCAGCCTGAACTGCGGGCTGGAACCATCGGGACGCCGGATGAAGGGGGCCACGGCCTTCGTGAAGGGATCAGGCGTGGAACCGGGGTCCGAGGAACTGGAAAGGGAGATCGACCGTCTCCACCGCAAGGTGGAAGCGGGCGCCGAGTTCGTCATGACTCAGCCGGTCTATGACAGGGAGGTCATGGGCCGGTTCCTGGACGGTATACGGGACCTGGACGTGCCCGTGATGATGGGCATCCTCCCACTGGCGTCCCACCGGAACGCCGAGTTTCTGCACCACGAGGTCCCGGGAATGACCATTCCCGCCCCCATCCGCGAGCGCATGAAGACCGCCGGATCGGGGCCCGCCGCCCGGGAAGAGGGCATCCTGATTGCACGGGAGGTGCTCGCGGCCTTCGTGGATCGAGTCCAGGGCTGTTACATCATGCCGCCCTTCGACCGCTTCGAGACGGCCCTGGCGGTCCTGGAAGGCATCGACCTGCCCACCGGCTCTTAGAAACAGGTCCAGATATCGGGGATCAGACCGTCTGGAACGTAGGGCCTGGAGGACAGGGAGAAGCGCTCGGGGAACAGCAGGCCCTTGGTCTTGTACTGTACGTCCACGTAATAGACCGTGTTCCCCTGCAGGGGGGCCGGGACCAGCCTGGTGTACACGCCGCCGCCCAGTTCGTCCATCTCGGTGCTGAAGAAAAGGTGGGCGTTGTCGTTGCTGGCCCAGAACCGGACCTTTTCCACGTCATAACCGGTTCCGCCGGTGTCCACGGTGGCCTGGACCATGGTGGCGAGGCCGACGGATTCCGCCGTCACTTCGGGCATCGCCGGGAGATACTGGTACTTGGCATCGGTACCGAACCAGTGCCTGAACCAAAGGCGCTGTCCACCGGAGGCGCGAAGGGCGGCCCTCTCGGCGATGACCTTTTCGTCTTCGATGAGCATGAAGGGGTAGCAACCGTGGTCGAAGTTCCCCGCGATGGACGTGCGTTTGTCGGTCCCGTTAATGGCATCGTAGGTGGCCAGGTGTGCCGTGAGGGGAAAAAACTCGTCCGAGGAACCATTGACCATCATGATCCGGGCCTTCGTGTTCGGCAGCAGCACGCGGGCATCCAGGTTCTTTATCAGGGACGCCCACTGCGTGCTCTGGATGTCGAGGCCTGCCTCCAGCAGCAAGGTATGCTGCCATGCTGCGGGGGACTCCGTGGCCACGTCCCAGGCGCCCGTGCCGCTGAGGGGCACCGACACCTTGATCCGTTCGTCCACGGCCGCGGCAACCAGGCTGGCCGCCCCGCCACCGGAATGGCCCGTGATGCCCAGGCGTTGCGGGTCCACGTCCCCCCGTGATTCCAGGCAGGTCACGGCCCGCATGGCGGCCACGTAGTGACCCCAGAACCAGCTTCCCCTTGGATCGGGAACCGTGTCGAACAGGCGATACCCGTTGTCGTGGCCTGCCGGCAGACCTTCCGACTGCGTATCCAGGTTGTCGGGATCGGACGGGTCAACGCCGCCGGGACCCGTATACGCGATGGTGAACATCCCCAGTAGAGCGGCCGTGCCCGTTGCGTTCGCTTCCTTGGCGAATCCGCCCAGCCCGTGGGCATAGACCACGCCTGGCATAACCTCCGAACCCACGGGCCTGGCGGCGAATCCCCGGATCTCGATGGGCTGGAGTTGTCCGCCGATGGATTCCCAGGACTGGTATGACAGCTTCCAGACGTCCAGCAGGACCCCGTCCTTGATGGCCGTTTTGTGGCCCGTGAAGTTGCATGCGGCCGTGGTCTGGCTCCCGATCATGGGCATGTCGAAAATCGGCGCCGGCCCCACTGGGTCTTCGTCCTCGAATCCGGGGTCTTCCTGTCCCCAGTCGGCGTCTACGGGATCCGTGACGTCCGGGTCGTCGGGAAGATCCCCTGGACCGGGATCATCCATGCCCGGATCGGCCGGGATCTCGGCACCTTTCCCGTCCGTACCGGGGGTGTCCGACAAGGGGAGTTCCGGCCGGTGATCCAGGTCTTTAGGGGCGTCCTGGGCCGCCAGGTCCCCGGGATCGATGGTCACGTCCTGGGGGGTGGAGTCGGTCCCCCCATCCCCGGGCCCACTGCCCGATCCGCAGCCCAGCAGGCCCATCACCAACAGTAGGACCAGGCGTTTCATTGGGCGATTTCCTCGTCCAGGGTGGTTCCGTCGGGTGCGTCCGGGACATCGGACACAGGGTGGGGCGACGGGTCGGCGTCGCCGCAACCCGCCGCACAGACGGCATCCCAGCAGGCAATGAACGCGCTCCATTTCATGATTCACCTCGCAGACGAACAGTCTATTCAATACGGGTGGCCCCGTCGAATACCCAACCGCGCACCGATTGACGGTGGTCTGCGTACGGTGGACTGCGGACGAAAAACCCTTGACTTCCCCCGACCGTTCGGTTACAAATCCGCGCCTGTCCTTATGGAACGAAGAGGTCCGGGACCATGGGAACGACGAAAAGCTTCAGAACCAACGATGTGGAGAGGGCCTGGTACGTGGTGGATATGACCGATCTACCCCTCGGTCGTGCCGCCACCCAGATCGCCACGATTCTTCGCGGCAAGCACAAACCACAGTTCACCCTTCATTCCGATGTGGGTGATTTCGTGGTGGCCGTGAACGCCAGCAAGACCACGCTGACCGGTAACAAGGCCGAGCGTGAGAAGTACCGCTGGCACACCGGGTACGTAGGTCATCTCAGGGGACGCACCCTGGGTGAGATGATGGAGAAGAAGCCCGAGTTCATGGTCCGGAAGGCCGTGAAGGGCATGCTTCCCAAGGGGCCTCTGGGGCGTGCCATGCTCCGCAAGCTGAAGGTCTATGCCGGGGCGGAACACCCCCACGAGGCGCAGCAGCCTGAAGCCCTGGACATCTCTCAGAAGGCAAAATGAAGAGGTCCTGAATGCCAGCAACCAGTGAAAACGTGAGGGCCACCGGTCGGAGGAAGGAAGCCAGCGCCAGCGTGTGGCTGCAACCCGGCACCGGCAAGGTCGTGATCAACGGCCGTGATATCGAGGATTATTTCCACAGGGAAGTCCACCGCATCACCATCCGTCAGCCCCTGGTGCTCATCGAGAAGCTCGAAGGCTTCGACATCAAGGCCACGGTGAAGGGCGGTGGCGAGACCGGTCAGGCCGGCGCCATCCGTCACGGCATCGCGAGGGCCCTGGTGGAATTCGACCCGGACCTGCGTGCCCCGATCAAGAAGGCCGGCTTCCTCACCCGGGATGCCCGCTGCAAGGAACGCAAGAAATACGGCCAGCCCGGCGCCCGCAAGCGCTTCCAGTATTCAAAACGGTAGAAGCCTCTCCGAAAACCGTCCTGTTCCGATTCCGGCTGCATCCCGACAGACTGCGTTACTTTCCCCGAAACGTCCTCGACGTAGGGCAGGGCTACGCCTGCGGCGTTTCGGGGCCCCTGTGCCTTGCCTGTCAAGCGCATCCGGTATCTCGCGACGGAGGTTTTCAGGCAGGTTTCCAAGGCCCTTTTCCGATGACGGTGGTCACCTGTTGTCTGGCCAGCCGTTGTCAGACGTTGGACCTTCGACCTTGAATCCATTGGCGATAGGCGATGAGCAATAGACGATTCTCTTTCATTTCCCCTATAATGCGCTGCGTATGCTGGAATCCATCGTCTCCATCCAGGGGCTGAAGAAGTCGTTCGGGGACAACCACGTCCTGCGCGGGATCGACCTGGACGTGCCCGAGGGCAGCATCACCGTCGTGATCGGTCCCAGCGGGTGCGGGAAGTCCGTGCTGATCAAGCACGTCATCGGCCTGCTTCGCGCTGACGAGGGCCGGGTCGAGGTGGACGGCGAGGACATCACGCACCTGTCTGAAAAGGAACTGACGCGGGTAAGGCGCAAATTCGGCATGCTGTTCCAGCACTCCGCGCTCTTCGATTCCATGTCAGTGCTGGACAACGTGGTCTTTCCCCTGAAGGAACACACCCGCCTGTCCCGCCTCAAACGGGAGGACCTGGCCAGGGCGCGGTTGA
>JADHTP010000171.1 GCA_016784945.1 Deltaproteobacteria bacterium
ACTTCGCACTGATGGCCGATGCGGTCCTAAAGGAAAAAAGTGCACCCGATACCGTGAATCGACACAATCTCGCTTCGTTCTCTTCCAGGCATCCTCAGGAATCCCTTGAACACCAAATCCTGCTCTGCTTTGGTGCAACCTGGGGTGGATACTATTACGAGCAACTCCCACTTGTGGTCGAAGCCATGAGGAAGGCTCTGGACTCGGTCTCGGCCTCTATAGAGAAAGCCGCCAAAACTCTCAATGCTGATCTGACTAGTGCGATACTGGGAAACAAAGGTATGCCATCTGTGCCTTGGGGACCGGTACTTGCCGAACTCGCCCCGATCTGGGCTAAAGACAAGGCCGGTTGGATTGCCGAGCTAGAGGCTGTAGTTGAGAGAATAAGAAAACGTTGGCGGCCGTTCGACAAATGCCAACCCATCATGTCGAGAAAGCGCCATCGCGGAATGATCCGATCGCTTCGCCACGTGTTTGCCTACAAGCTACATAAGTTGCTTTCAGGCCACTTCAGTGATGATCCACCCGAAATGGCGGAAAGAAAAATAGTCTCTGCTATTGCCAGACTGTGGGTTGCCTCCGGATGGTACCAAATGAAATCCAGAGACCGCGTACTCGATGAAGAGGAATGGAAAGACGTCAAAACCGCCGTCCGTGATTCCATCGCACACTACAGAAGACTCTGGGATACGGGTGAGAAGACCGAGTAGTTAGGTTCTTTCGCAGATGTGCTTGTGCAGCGAACGTTACCCATCACATCTGTACCGGTACTGACAGTCCCCGCACATCCACCCCCGGTTCTTCCAGAAGATGCCCTGCGCGACGGCCTTCAGCACCTGGGTGTACGTGGACAGCATTTCCTTTTCCTGATCTTGAGACCGGGTGACGGTGGTGAACTCCACCTGTGGTGACCTGGTCTTCAGTAGAACCTGGAAAGCCAAGCCGGGGTTGCGGATGCCGAGTTCGCGGGCTGCGAACTGGTAGGCGGTAGGCTGGAGGTCGTGTTGTAGCCTCGGTTGATCCCAACGCCGAGCGGCCGATTTGTGTTCTACGATGACCGTCCGACCCTCGTGTTCGGCCACCAAGTCGATGGCACCGACCAGAGCCTCTTCGAGGATGACTCCGGTGTCAGGCTCGTGGATGGCCACGCTGAACGGCTGCTCCACGGCCACGACCTTGTCGGGGGCAAAACCGTCATCGCAGAACTTCTTCAGCATGGCGATGCCAAGGTCCTTGACCTTGCCGGCGTCCTCACCGGCCTTGTAGTGGATGGGCAGGGAGTCTCGGAGCTCCACCTCCCACCGGTCCGAAAACGCGGCCTGTATCCTCCCTGGTGACGGTTTCTTGCCGTGGGCCTTGATGAACCCGTAGAACACGGCCAGCGCGTGGTGGACAGCGCTCCCGAACCCCAGTGCGGACGGCCTGTGGGACGGAGGTGTACCGATCACGTAGGAGTGCCGATAACGCTCGGCACACATGATGTAGGTGTTAACCTGGGACACGGACACGTGGAGTCTCTGGCGCAGCTTCTCCAGGGGCACGGCTTTCAATGCGCTCATGACGTTTTCTCCTTCTTCATGGATTCGATGACGGCGGAAGCCTCCAGGCGGTCCAGGAACTCGCATTTCTTGCCGTAGTCCTGGAGGCAGCGGTCGGCCATCTGGTCGCGGGACAGGCCGAGGTCCCTGGCTAGCATGTACGCGTAGTCCAGCTGCTTCCTGGTGATCCGGAATTTCTCCGTGGAACCGTTGCCGTTGTCAGGCTTGTGTGCCGGCTGGGGTTCCTGCTGGTCCTGCACGATGCCCATGAGGGCGCTGCACCGGACCAGGGAGTCCATGGACGCAGCCTGGAGCTTCTCGTGCAGGGGACCGGGTCCTTCGCTGGGGCAGCCGCCGAACGCCACCCGGAAGATGTCGTCGCACGCCAGCTTCCCGAGCACGATGACCTCGCCGTTGATGACCAGGTGGTCCTCCACGCTGAAGCACCACTTGCGGTCGGTGGCCTGGTCGAGAAGGTTGATGAGGCAGGTGTCCTGGTCCGGGACGTTGACCGATGTGGACGGATGGATCTGTCGCAGTGTATTCATGGTTCTTCTCCGTTTAGTGTTTGATGAATGTGACTTGACTGGTGTCCGGCTATCCGAACTCGAGACG
This sequence comes from Deltaproteobacteria bacterium, assembly GCA_016784945.1. GTDB lineage: Bacteria > Myxococcota_A > UBA9042 > DTJE01 > DTJE01 > JADDHL01. The sequence goes on from JADHTP010000171.1 coordinate 2,154, forward strand.
GTCTCCAGCGGCCTCCCGCAGACTGGCATGACCATCCACGGCAACGATCACGTGGTCGAGAACACGGATGTTCAGTGTCCTGGCTGCTTCAAGAATCTGTGACGTGAACCGGATGTCCTCCGGGCTGGGCGTGGGGTCTCCCGAGGGATGATTGTGGACGAACACGACCCTGGACACGGACTCTTTGACCATGACGGTGACGATCATCCTTGGGGTGAGGTTCACGCCTGTCTCCCAGCCCCGGGCCACCACCCATTCCCCTACCACGCGGTTGCGGGAGTTCAGGGAGATTGCCAGGAAGACCTCGTTCGTCTCCGTGGCCAGCCTGGAACAGTGCAGGGCCACGTCCGCCGAGGTCTGGAGCACATCGTGGTCTTTTGGCGGGAGGGATGCCCTTCTGCCAAGTTCCACAGCAGCCACCAGGCGTTCGGCACGGGCATGGGTCATGCCGGGGATGGCGGCCAGTTCCCCGGCCCGCCGGGACGGCAGGGAATGAGCGGAGCCGATGACGGACATGATCTTGTGGGCCAGTTCGGGGTTGGTGTTGCGGGTTCCGGAGAGAACCAGGGCGACCAGTTCAGCGTCCGACACGGCCGCAGGGCCGAATGCGGCAAGGCGTTCGTGCAGGCCGTCCTGGGCGCACTGGTCCGGTGTCTTCCGGTGCATGTGGGCCTCCGTGTGTTGGGTTTGGCGAGAGGCGGAATCTTCCGTCACTAACCTTATACCCACTTTTCGGCTGAAACCTTCAGTGGTTGTGATAGCGGTGTGAAGCCGTTCGACGTCGGGATCAAGAAAGGTGTTTCGGAGGTTGATGTGACGACTATAGGGTCTCCGGCAGGCCCCGGCAGTGGTCATTCCCCGCGGCCGACCCGCGCCTCTCGATCCGGTGCTGCCGAAGGCGTATCATGGAAGTTCTGGTTGGAGATGAAAATGCGCGACACGATCTGTGCCCTTGGCCTCGTGCTCATGATGGGCTGTGGCAGCGGGAACTCCCTGACAACCGACAGCGGAGGTGATGCGGCGAGCGGGGCCCTCACGCTTTCCGGAAAGCTTGTCGCCGGTGCCCAGACGTCAGCGGCTAAGAGATCGTCTGTTCAATCTGCGCTTACAGCGGAGGGCGACCCGCTCGTGGGCTACCAACTCTACTGCGTGACCTTTGCCACTCCGCCCACCGCGGCCAGCGGCACTGCCGATGCGACGGGGCAGGTGACCCTCGACCTCGACGCTCTCGGGGTGGCCTTCGGCTGTTTCGTCCTGGACGCGGATGGCAATGGAGTGGCCACGCTCATCTTCACCAGCGGCGCGCAGCAGGGGCAGACCATCACGCTAACGGGCGACACGGACCTTGGCAGCATCACTGTGGATCTAAACAACGGCGTCGCCCAGACCGTGGTTACCTCTACAGGCACGCTCACCGGTAGCTCCGGACTGCCCTGCCCCCTTGGTGCGTGGGTGATCGACGTCCCCCGGGACGACTGCGACCTCATGGCCAAGGCCACGACGTGGTTCGTGCGGACGGACACCGGGGACCTGAAGGTCAGCTTCACCCTGGGCCCGGTGCAGTTGGCCGGCACAGGCGGCCTCTGCGGCAACGTCAGCCAGGTCGACATCCCCGTGACGGAGGACGGCGACACGCTGACCTTCTCCTTTCCGGACAACCCCGTGGGCTGCCCCTCCCGGATGAGGACCCTGGTGGCAAACCCCAACGCCGACTGCACGGAGATCGCCATCACGTCGTCCGTCGGCCCCTGCATGGCCTGCGCCGACGGCCAGTGCGGCTGCGAGGAGGGGACCGAGACCTGCACGGGGAACTTCACGGCCACGAGGGAGTAACCCCGTCCACCGCCACCACGCCCAGACCGTTTACGGGGCATGGACAGGGGCTGGAATCGCTATGTGGGGCAATACATGGCGTGGTGGGTAACCGTCCTTCCGAATCCCCCACCACTTGACACCCGCCCTTTCCGTACCATCTTGAGTTCCTGATAAGACAGTGAGGAACACACCATGCCCGATTCAACGGGTAATCGACCCGCCGCGTTTTTTGATCTCGACAAAACCCTCCTTGCTGTCAACAGCGGCAAGCTGTGGATAAACAACGAGAGGAAAGCCGGACGACTTCCCTTTTCCATGGCCCTCCGGGGGATGAGCTACTTAGTCCTATATCACTTCGGCTTCATCGACATGGACAAGGCCATGTCCCAAGCCCTGGGTACAATCAAGGGGATCGCTGAGAAGGAGGTGGACCGGATCACCCAGGAGTGGTTTTATTCCGTCGTTGCTCCCCACGAGGCACCGGGCGCTCGGGGATACCTCGAGGCACACCGGATGGCAGGCCACCCCCTCGTCCTGTTGACCTCCAGTTCCCCCTATGAGTCAAGATGTGCCCAGAAGTTCTTCGGCATGGATGCACGCCTCCACTCCCACTATGAAATCCAAGACGGCGTGTTCACCGGACGCTTTGTGCCCCCCCTTTGCTACGGCGACGGAAAGGTCCACTACGCCCGGGAATACGCGACACAGGAAGACATCGACCTCGGCCAGAGCTACTTCTACACCGACAGCTACACGGATCTTCCCGTCCTCGAAATCGTGGGAAATCCCCGCATCGTCTCTCCCGATCCGCGACTGCGCCGAGTCGCCACTCGCCGAGGCTGGCCGATACTTGACTGGTCCCGGGAAACGAAAGGGGATAACGTGACTCTCTGATCAGTTGGCTGCAAAAACCAGAATCGTAAGGTCGTCGAAGCAGAAACAGGCCGGAGTGTTCATGCCGTAGTCGCCCATGTCAGAAGACTCCATTCGGAAGATCGCCCAGACCCGCAGGTAGCCGGCTCTCCTCTGTCTCCTGCCACCTGGATGCCACGGGGATGGCCTCTCAAGTAAATCAGGTTCGCTATTCGTCCAAAAGATGCTGACGTTGGACAGGCCTTCAACGGCCATTGACCAGCTTTCGTCGCTGCAATAGACTTCGTTCCGAAATGGCATCCAAAAAATCCAGGTTCTGCCCCACTTGCGGGGGACTATTCGATACCTCCGTCGAACAGTGCCCGAAGGACGGAAGTCCCACGTACCTCGTCGACGGGGAGGAGGACCTCGTCGGCAAGTCCATTGACGGTCGTTTCACCATCACTGAGATGCTGGGTGCCGGGGGGATGGGGGAGGTCTACAGGGCGCGCCAGCATTCTATGGACCGGGACGTGGCCATCAAGGTTCTACGGCGCAATCTGATCACCGACAAGATGGCGATCCAGCGGTTTCACCGTGAAGCAAGGGCCGCCAGCCTCCTCACGGACCCCCACGCCATCACGGTCTTCGACTTCGGACAGACCCAGGACGGCCTGCTTTTCATCGTGATGGAGCTTCTCCGAGGCGTGCCCTTATCCAAGATCATAAACCGGAAATCGGGCCCGATGGCTGTCGAACGCGCCGTAGGACTGGTGATACAGATCCTGGAGGCCGTGTCCGAGGCGCATACGGCCAACGTGCTGCACCGCGATCTGAAACCGGACAACGTCTTCCTGGTGACTCGGGATGACCCGGGCGACTTCATCAAGGTCCTGGACTTCGGGATCGCGAAGGTCATAGATGAAAAGTCGAAGGGATTGACGTCGACCGGCATGGTGTTCGGAACGCCCACCTACATGAGCCCGGAGCAGGCACAGGGCATCGAGATGGACGCCCGTGGCGACCTGTACTCGCTGGGCGTGATCCTGTTCGAGCTGCTGGCGGGAAAACCTCCCTTTACCGCGGAAACCCCCCTGGCCTTGATGGTCCAGAAGGTGAACAACGAGGTCCCGACCATCTTCCACGTTAATCCGGACGTGGTTATTCCCAAGAAGCTTGAGGCGGTGCTCACGAGCCTGCTTGCCGTGAATCCGGACCAGCGGCCGTCCAGTGCGCGGGAAACCAAGCTGATGCTTCTTGACGCTATGGACATAACACCGACCGGAGTGACACGCCTGCCCGACGTCGAGATCAAGGGCGGCACGACCCGTCTGGTGGCCTTGAAGGACGGAAGCAACGGGGGCAGCGCATTCCCGACTATTCCCCGGGATCTGCATTCCGGGGCAGGCAGCGAGACCATTCCGCCGGACAGGCGGAGTATCTGGATCCTTGTCGCAGCAGCGATTGGCATCGTGTCCGTCATTGGGCTCGGGGTGTGGGCATGGGCGTCGTTCACATCCCCGGAAGAGGTGCGGACGGTATTTGTTTCTGAACCGGCGACAGTCCCTTCGGTAACCGATCATGCCGAACCAGCCACGGCGGCCGCGAAACCGGAAGAAGCGCCGATGCCAGCCCCTGTAGCGTCCACCCTGGAAGAAAAGCCGGATTCCCTTCCTGCGAAGGCCGCGGAGGTGCCGATAGAAAGCACGAAACGACTCCCTGAACCGGAACGGGAGGTGGAGGTCATCAAGCCACCCGAAAGTGAGAAGAAACCTGTAAAAAAGACAGAGGTGACGAAGAATAACAAGCCTTCACCCCGGCTGGCGGGCAGGAAACGAAACAAGGTCGCGGCCACCGAGGGACGGGAAAAGAAGGCTGATAAGGGGCCGTCGAAGAAAGACGCAGGTAAAAAGACGTCTGACGAATCGGATCCACTTCTGGACCTGATGAAATAGTGTCTGAAGCCGCGATTCGATTTTGATCCGGGTAGGCCGAAACGCAAGAGGAGGGCCAACCGTTGTTTATCCGAAGGACTATCCCAATCCT
>JADHTP010000172.1 GCA_016784945.1 Deltaproteobacteria bacterium
TGGTGTTCATCAACAATTCGTCGTGGAAGTTCGGGCAATACACCCTGGGCGTCACGTCGCCGCTCTATTACTACGATGGAAAGATCTTCGAGGCCGACATCGCCTTCAACGGCTACCTGCAGTCCTGGACCACCACCTACAACCCGTGGAAGGTCGACGTGAAGGCGGTGACCATCCACGAGATCGGTCACTACTTCGGCCAGCAGCACGTTCTGAAGGGCTATGACGCCTACGACCCGCCCACCATGGCTCCACAGACGGGCCCGGGCAGCACCAGCGCCTCGCTGGAAGAGGACGACAAGCTGGGTGCGTGCTTCCTGTACCCCAAGGGGGGCTACTACACCTGCAGCAACAACGACGACTGTCCCTACGTGGTGGATAACTACAGCAACGGGGACGAGTACTATTCCAAGAAAGTCAACTGCGATTCGGAAGGGTACTGCACGGGCCTGGCCGGCGTGTCCCCGGGGTCCGTGGACGTGGGTGGCACCTGCGCCATCAGCTCGGACTGCAAGAGCGGTTATTCCTGCGAGTCCATGGATTCGGGTCTGAAGATGTGTACCAAGGTGTGCGATCCCTACGCCGACAACTGCCCCGACGGGTTCCATTGCCAGAAGGTCTACACCACCAACAAGAACGTGTGCATCGCGGGCTCCAAGAAGAAGAAGGACGGTGATGCCTGTTCCAGCTCCTACGAGTGCGAGACGTCCTTCTGCTTTCCCACGCCCGACGGATCGGGCATGTTCTGCCGCGTCGCTTGCACCTCCACGGGCTCGGCGTGCCCCGACGGCAAGAAGTGCTGGACCTCCAGCTACGGCTCGACGGGTGGTTGTTTCCCACCCGACCAGGTCCCCACCATCAAGATGCCCCTGGGATCGGACTGCGCAGGGGACTACGAGTGCACATCGGACATCTGCTTCGGTGACCCGGGAACACAGTCCCTGTGTCGCCAGTCCTGCGACCTGGGCGCGCCGAACTGCTATGCCGGGTACTACTGCGCCAACATCGGCGGTGACCGGGGCGCCTGTCTGCCGGGCGAGCCCCAGCCTTCCCTGAAGGACGACGGCGCGGCTTGCGGCAGCAACGAGGAGTGCCTGAGCAACTGGTGCGTCAACCTCGTGGGCACCAACCAGGGCTACTGCCGGCGGGCCTGCAACCTGGACGACTGGGCCTGCCCCTGGGGTACTTCGTGCATCAGCTACGGGAGCGCCGACTTCGGCGTGTGCATGCCCAGCGTGAACAAGTCGGGCACCGGCGACACCTGCACCAACGGCAACAAGTGCGTGACGGGAATCTGCTGGACGGACCCTGAAGGCCAGAGCTACTGCACCCAGAACTGCATCAGCGGCTGGTGCCCCAACAACATGGACTGCGTGGACGCGGATTACTTCGGTACGCTGTGCGCGCTGCCCCAGGGCACGCCTCCCCAGGAAGTAACGCCGCCGATCCCGGACACCGGCTCCGGCGGACAGGACAATGGCAGCGGGTGGCCCCCCACCGATTCAGGCACCCCCCAGGGCGACACCACCACCACCCCCAACCCGCCGGGCGGCGGATCCACCTGTTCCGCGGGACTGGATGCCGGGGCGAACCCCCTGGCCCTGGGCCTGCTGGCGCTGCTGTGGATCCCCGTTGTCAGAAGGCGCTTCGGCTTGTAGGGACGACTCTCCCGAATCGCCCAGCGGCACGAGGGACGGTCTGGAGACCGTCCCCTACAAGCGTTCAGAACAGCCTCTAGATCTTGAATTCAGGCTTGCGTTTTTCCAGGAAGGCCTTCATCCCCTCCCGCGGTTCGTCTGAATCGAACAGGTTGGCGAACACGGACGCCTCGGTACGCAGGGCCGCGTCCAGGGGAATGGACAACCCGTCGTGGACCAGACGCTTGGCGGCCTGCACAGCCTTCGGGCCACGGGACGCGATGGTGCGGGCCAGTTTCACGGCTTCGTCCATGAGCGCGTCGGGCTCGCAGACGCGGGCCACCAGCCCCAGGCGCAGGGCGTCTTCGGCCTTCCAGGTGTTCCCCGCCAGGATCCACTCCATGGCGGCGGAGCGCCCGATGGCCCTGGGCAGACGGGCCGTCCCGCCGAACCCGGGGATGATGCCCAGCTTGACTTCGGGCTGACCGAAGACGGCCCTGTTTCCGGCCAGGATGATGTCGCAGGCCAGGGACAGTTCGGTACCCCCGCCCAGGGCGAACCCGTTGACGGCGGCTATCACCACCCGGGGCATCTTTTCCAGCATGCCGCAGACACAATGTCCCAGTTCGGCGAACTGTGCGGCCCAGGCCGGTCCCTTGCCCTGCATCTGGGCTATGTCGGCCCCGGCCACGAAGGCCTTGTTACCGGCGCCGGTCAGGATCAGGGCCATGCAGCCTTCCCGCGTCCAGGTCGCCCAGACCGCGTCCTTCATCTCCTTCAGGACGTCGAGGTTCAAGGCGTTGAGCACGTCGGGACGGTTGACCGTGATGGTGGTGACGGGACCGTCATGCTCCACGATGATGGTCTTGAATGACATAGCGGACTCTCCCTTACCCGGGGGTACAGAGGCACTCCGGTCGATCAACGATCGACGATCAACGATCAACCGCCCTCAGGCCTTGTCCACCATCATGGCCACGGCCTCGCCGCCGCCGATGCACAGGCTGGCAACGCCCCGCCCGGCGCCCTTTGCCTGCAGGGCATAGAGCAGGGTGATCAGGACGCGCGTCCCACTGGCACCGATGGGATGTCCCAGGGACACGGCCCCGCCGTTCACGTTCACGTTGGTCCCGTCCAGTCCCAGCAGCTGATTCACGGCCAGGGACACCACTGAAAACGCTTCATTGATTTCCCAGAGGTCCACGTCCCCACTGGTATTTCCGGTCTTTTCCAGGAGCTTTTCGATAGCAAAGGCCGGGGCGGTGGTGAACCAGATGGGTTCCTGCGCGTGCTGGGCGTAACCCACCACGGTGGCGATTGGTTTGATCCCCGCGGCATCGGCGGCTTCCCGGGACATGAGCACCACGGCGGCGGCCCCGTCGTTGATGGACGATGCGTTGGCCGCGGTGACCGTGCCTTCCTTGTCAAAGGCGGGACGCAGCTTGCCGATCTTGGCCACGTTGCCACGGCCCGGTTCTTCGTCCGTGTCGAACAGGATGGGGTCGCCCTTGCGCTGGGGAATGGGCACGGGCACGATCTCGTCCTTGAACACGCCGGCCTCGATGGCAGACAGGGCCTTGGTGTAGGACGCCGCCGCGAACTCGTCCTGCGCCTCGCGGGTGATGTTCTTTTCCCTGGCGCAGTTTTCCGCAGCCATGCCCATGTGGAAGTTGTTGTAGGGATCCCACAGGCCGTCCTTGATCATGAGATCCATGATCTTGCCGTGTCCCATACGATAGCCGGTCCTGGCCTTTTCCAGCAGGTAGGGGGCCATGCTCATGTTTTCCATACCGCCGGCCACGATGCGTTCCGCATCACCGGCACGGATAGACTGGGCCGCCAGCATCACGCTCTTGAGACCGGAACCACAGACCTTGTTCAGGGTCATGCAGGGAATTCCGTCGGGGAGACCGGCATAGATGGCCGCCTGGCGGGCCGGCGCCTGGCCGAGGCCGCCGGCGAGCACGCAGCCCATCAGCACTTCGTCGATCTTTTCCGGGGCCACCCCGGCGCGGGCCACGGCTTCCTTGATGGCCACGGCTCCGAGCTTGGGAGCAGGGACACTGGACAACGCACCGCCGAAGGACCCGATGGCCGTCCGCGCAGCACCGACAATCACTACGTCACGCATGGCTTACCTCCTTGGAGAGTCTCGACTGGCAGCACTTTACCCCACACCAAAAGACGAGACAATGATGGGCAGTGTGTGACATTCCCGACCAGACGAGAAATTCGAGCACGGGTCTTTGGAGTGCGGTGGCTGCCACCGCTTTCAGCCGGCGGAGCAAGCTCCCCCGAACGTAGGCGCAAGCAAGCTTGCGCACTCCATGATCGGCCCCGAAAGAACATCCACACTACCCAATGATGGACTAGGACCCGGCCCCGGGCGTAGACTGGGCAGGTATCCGGTGACGGGAACACGGGAGGCAGACGTGCTGGAAATCACACCGGGCTCGCGGGATCGACTGTCGGGCATGGGCGCCTTTGCCATGGACATGGACGGCACCATCTACCTGGGTGACCGGCTCCTGCCGGGGGCGGTCCAGTGGCTCACGGCGGTTCGCGATCGGCAAAGCCCTCTGGTCTTTTTGACCAACAACTCGTCCCGCAGCCAGGCCGATTACGTGTACAAGCTGAATGACCTGGGCCTGGCGATCACGGCGGAAAACGTCATGACCTCGGGCGAGGCCACCCTCCAGTACCTGTTGGACCTCCACGACGGCGCATCGGTCCTCCTGGTGGGAACGCCCTCCCTGACTCGCGAGTTCAAGGAAGCCGGGGTGCGGCTGACGGACAGCCCGGAAAAGGCCGACCTGGTGGTGCTGGGTTTCGACACCACCATCACCTATGCCCGCCTGCGGGCCCTGTGTGACTGCGTGAGGCGGGATCTCCCGTTCGTGGCCACCCATCCCGACTTCAACTGTCCCACGGAGAACGGATACATGCCCGACGTGGGTTCCTTCCTGGCCCTGGTGGAGGCCTCCACCGGTCGCCGGCCCGATGCGGTGATTGGAAAGCCCAGCCGGTGGATGACCAAGGCCCTGTCCAGGCGCCTTGGCCTGGCGCCCCGGGACATCGCCTACGTGGGCGATCGTCTGTACACCGACGTGGCCATGGCCCGCGATTCGGGAATGCTGGCCGTTCTCACCCTGACCGGTGAAACGGCCCTGGATGACCTGGCGGGATCAGAGGTGCAGCCCGACCTGGTGGTGGACGACCTGCTGGAACTGCGGGGATTGCTCTAGGCCCTTCTACAGGCGGCCCTGTTCACGGGCCCAGGCCAGAGTGTCTTCCACGCCCTTCGGGAAATCGAATTCCGGTTCATAGCTCAGGTCCCTGCTGATGTGGGAGTTCCCCGCCACCCAGAATCGGGCCTCGGCTTCGTGGATCTTGTCCAGGGACATGACCACGGGCGTCCCGGTGAGGCGGCCCCAGGTCTGCCAGGTCCAGGCCAGGGCCATGAAGCCCACTTTCGGTACCGATACCATGCGCACCCGTCGTCCCATGACCTCCGCGATCACGGCGGCAATGCCGGACCAGGTGTGCATGGCGCCGTCATCCATCAGGTAGGACTCCCTGGGCGTGCTTTCCATTTCAACGGCGGCCACGATGGAGCGGGCACAGTCCCGTCCATGGACCAGGCTCAGCGTCTGTTTCGGCTCCAGACAAAACACGACGCCCATTCGTCGGGCCGCCTTGAACACCTCCAGGAACTCAATTTCCCTGGGTCCATAGATGATGGGGGGTCGCAGGACCGTGACGGACAGGTCCCCCCTGACCTCCATGAGGGCCTTCTCGCCCGCCAGCTTGCTCCGGCCGTATTCCGTGACCGGAGACTCGGGCACGCCCTCCTTCCTTTCCCAGGGGCCGTCGCCGGGGCCCTGCGCCGCGATGGACGACACCAGGATGAAACGGTTTCCGCGGGCATGGCGATCAGCGGCCCGCGCCAGTTCCCTTGTCCCCTCTTCGTTCACACGGCGGAAATCGGTGGGCCGGATGGCCTTCACCAGCCCGGCCACGTGGACCACTGCATCGCTTTCCTTCAGGGCGGGAACGATGGACTCCGCGTCCTCCAGGGTCCCCTCGTGCAGCCGCATGCCCAGGCCCTGCAGGTGCTCCCGCTGGCTGGAGCGGCGGACCAGTGCGATGATGTCGTGCCCACGCTCCTTCAGGACCTCGGCCACGTGGGATCCCAGGAAACCCGATCCGCCGGTCAGAAAAACGGTCATTCAATCCCTCCGTACACGTCCTTGCCACCGCCGATCACATCGCCCACGGACGGGTCCTCTTTCAACAGGTCCAGTTCGTAGTAGTGGATGGATGGGACGGTGATCTCCCGCGACACGAAGATCCCGCCATCCACGACCTTCACAGTCGAGGTCTCCACGAAGCTGAAGGCCCTGGTTCCCTCGTCCACCACGGCCCGCCTCAATGTCGCGTAGCCGGCCCAGGACGGGAGACCATGGATGTTGAACTGGAAGTTCATGACCTGCCCTACCCTGGCGGCCTCGGAGGCCGTCGCCATCAGGGCCACGGAGGTCTCGCCATAGGTGGCCGCCATGGCCACGAATCCCCGGGTATCGTTTTCCGGCTCGTCATTTTCGTCCATTTTCACCCTGACCGCCCCGCGGGAGGCCATCAGGTGAAGGGGCAGCGTGCCGTTGAGCGCGGGCAGGGCGTCCCCGTCGGAATCGAAGAACAGGTCCTCGCCCGCTACCTTGTCATCTCCCGACCGGGGGCCCGAACGCCTGTCCGCCGCCATCAGGTCCAGACGGCCCTGGCCCAGGATCCTGGCGGCCGCCAGTCGCGCCGCCAGAAATGCGCTTCGCCGGCCCGCTGTCGCCAGTTTGTCGTCCATTTCCAGCCAGGTGGAATCCGTCAGCCGCGGCCCCACGTCCGCCAGTCCCACCTCGGTCATTCCCGCCTCGTCCAGCCGCTCCCTCAGCGCCTGCCACAGAGCCAGCCTGTCCCCGGGAGTGCAGGCCACGGTCGACACGGACAGCCGGTCCGGATGACGGGCCGGGTGGGGAGCCATGTCGTCGATGAACGCGGCCAGGGTGGAATCGGGATCTTCCAGGTCCGCCGCTTCACCAAAAGGCAGGGATGGCGCCAGGACCAGGAAAGGCTTCTTTCCCAACCGGTCCGGTGGAAAATCCGCGCGCAACCGCGTGATGAATGCGGTGTACAGGTTGAGCAGCTGGATG
>JADHTP010000173.1 GCA_016784945.1 Deltaproteobacteria bacterium
GTCCCAGTCATCGCAGTCCACGAAGCCGTCCCCGTCGTCGTCGGTGCCGTTGTCGCAGATCTCGCCGAAGCCCTCGCAGGTCGGGTCATCGTCGCAGTCCCAGTCATCGCAGTCCACGAAGCCGTCCCCGTCGTCGTCGGTGCCGTCTGTGCAGTTCTGCTCGAACTCGCCAGCGCAAGCCGGATCGTTCTCACAGTCGAAATCGTCGCAATCAATGAACCCGTCGCCGTCCTCATCAACACCGCCGGTGCAGATCTCATCCGCACCAAAGGCTGCTACGGGAACAAGCAGGAGAGCCAAGACCATCCAGAGCCGAAACGCCGTCTTCATAAATCACCTCGTGTTCTTTTCATACCAATGGGCTCGATATGATAGCGAACGGGACACAAAATGGAAGACCAAATAAAAGGACAACTCAATCGCTTGGGGCAATCTGGGACTGGGGCAATCTGGGACGGTCTTGCTATCTTGCGGTTCTTTCGGGCGGTGTTGCCACTGCCCCCGCTGTTCCTGCGCCCTGTCAACAACTTTGAGACACTTGGCACCACGCATTTACAGCGACTCCTTATCGTTCGACACAGACGGGGTCGGCGGGTTGATCCAAGCCGCGGACGGCGGGGCCTGCGGCGACGGGACCCCGTGTACGAAACGCTCCGGATGGGCCTTGTGCAACTCGTCCAACACCAGTCGGCGCTCCTCGCCCGAAAGCGAGCGGACGCTCGTCCGCGGACGCCGCAGCACCTCGACCTCCGGGGGAGCTGCCGCAGCCTGACGCAGCCTGTAGAACGTCGCCCGGGAAACACCGAGCGCACGGCTTCTTTCTGGGGCACGACTCGTTGGCCCGAGGTCTACTCGAGCGGCGCCTCGATCTCGGGGAGGAGGCGGCGGACCTCGCTGACGGCGGCATGCTGCTCGGCGATGCGTTCGACGGCGCTTTGGGCTCAGGCGGGATTACGGACGAGTGCGCGTGGTTTGAGCGGCCGGTCCAAGGCGACCGCGACTACCTTGTCCCGACTACGGCTCGGGGAACTCCCCATCCTGCTCGATGCGCACGAGGTAGGCTCGACGATTCGCGGCGATGGCACGGTATTTCTCGCCTGCCGCGGGGTTCTTGGCCGCCTCGGCCTCGGAGTCCTCGATGCGCTGCTGAATAGCGCGCTTCATCCCGGCTGGAAAATGGAAGGGCTCGGTCGGGAGCACGAACAGTTTCGTCTTGGCCTTCGGCGGAAACTCGCACTCCTCGAAGCCGTGGCGTGCAAGCCGCTCCGCTTGCTCTGGCACGTGGGAATACCCTATCAGCACGAGGACTGACCCGTGAACCGGGAGTCCTGCGATCAGGTTCTGGAAGATGTGGTCATCCCGGGCATCGTCGTTGCGCCAGGGTCCGCTGCCAGGCACGTTCCACCAGTCGATGCCATCTATCCGAATCCCCATGGCCTTTGCAGTGAGCGCGACAAAGGGCATCTCCACCGGGCCGTCGCCCCACCGGCCCTTGGCGATCTCCTCGGGCCGCATCTCCAAAAGCACCGAGTCCGGCCTCAGGTGGCTCAGCACCGCTCGCAAGTGGTTCAGGCTGAAATCGTCGATGCTGAGGTGCCTCCCGTGGATGGTGCCTAATACATAGACGTCGACCTGACCTTTTTTGAAGTGCACGAAGTTCAGATTCCGCGCATGGGACGGTGCAACCGCGTAAAGAACGGTGTCCCGGAGTTCCTTCTGCAAGGCCGTCGCTATCAGGATCACACCCATCAATGCGCCGATGGCGCTGAAGAACCAGCGTTTCCATCGCCTGGATTGTCTGGCCGTCTTCTCCATCGACTCGCTCGCTGGTTCGTGTGCCCAAGACCGGCTAGAAGCAAAGCTTCCGTCGATTGGGGGCTTAGGATAGCACGGGCAACATGTGCCAGTTCTCTTGGCCGACGAACTCGTCAGTTCCCATCCGGAAGGTCGCAACTACTTGATCTAGTTGATGACAACTGCGCAAATCTGCCCGACTATTTCACCGAACCGCAGTATCCTCGAAACATCAAACACCCCGATTTAACAACGATTCGAAACCATTTTCAGTAGGTTTTCAACTTTCATGCTGACACAATAGACGCGCTCAGACACGTGCGCAACATCACGTTTTCATTGACGGATAAATTTTGGCGAGCAACACCCCTCGGCACCTGGATCCCCTTCGCCCTGATTTTCGCCTCTACCTGGCTGACCGGGCGACTGGTTGGAGATCAGTAGGACCGGATGCGGTCGCAGTCGGGGCATTCCCAGGTGATGTTGTTGCAGGTGACGCCCCAGAGGTTGTCGTTCATGCAGGACTGGCACATGCAGAATCCGCAGGGGCAGGTCCACAGGAAATCCACCCGACGGCCGCAGTAGGGGCAGTCCCCATCTTCCCTGCCTTCGCCCGGTTTTCGCCGGGATTTTCGTCGCACGGTCTTCACGGAGGTTATTATGCAGAACACGCGGGTTCCGGTCCATGGGCAAACGGTGGGGAAACGAATGATGAGAAAGCTGTTGATGACCGGTACGGCAGTGCTGTTCGCGGTGTGGCTGGGTGGGGGTGCGGGGGCACGGACAGGGATGAAATCGCCGGTCCCGTGGAAATCGACATCCCCTTCATCACGGACAACGACGGCGGCGTCCTGATCTTCCACGGCGGGAACCTGGGGTCGGCCAAGGCCCTTCCCCTGCACGAACCGGACATCACCGAGTGGGACGTGGAGCACATGCCCCTGGGATAATGGGGGCCTGTCAAAGCGCCGATTCCAGGGCCGCGCGCACCCGGAACATCAGGTCGTTCCGGTCGTCCGCCGTCAATCCCGCGGTCTCGATGGGGCGATGGACCGTGATCTGCACCCGTCCGGGTGTCAGGCGCTTCGTCTTCCGTGGCAGGATACTCCTGGTGCCCCGGATGGACACCGGCAGGATGGGTAATCCCGTGTTCAGGGCCATCATGAATCCACCTTTCTTGAAAGGCCCCACGGGACCATCGCCCGACCGGGTGCCCTCGGGAAATATCATCACGGAAATCCCCTGATCGAACAGCGGCCCCGCTTCCCGGAGACTGGCGATGGCCTTTTCCCTGTTGCTGCGGTCAATGAAGATGTTCCCCATGGCGGCGTTCGCCCAGCCCAGGAACGGCACGTTCCTCAATTCCCGTTTCATGACCCACCGGAACTGGCGGCCCCAGTGGCCATAGAAGGCCAGGATGTCGAAGTGGCTCTGGTGGTTCATCATGATCACGTAGACCTGGCCGCGACTGGCATGCTCCTTCCCGGTGATTTCCACGGTGGTCCAGTTGACCCGGCACAGGCACCAGGCCCAGATCGTGCCGCAGTGGAAGGCGATCCGGTGTGAGACCACGGCCAGCAACAGTGCCACGGAACCCCAGAACACGGTGGAGCCTAACAGGTACGGGATGAACACTCCCCAGGTCCAGGGGGCGTACAGGATCTGGGTGACTTTCCAGGGCTTTGGTTTCATTGGGCCTCTACAGATCGCCCGGGGGGACCAGGGCCGCCGGGATGGTGGTTATACGAATGGCGGCAGAGGCCGCGTCGTCCACGCCGTCGCCGTCCGAGTCCAGGTCATTCACGATGAGGGTGTCCAGCATGCCCTTGATGGTTTCCTTGTCCAGGGGAAACACATCGTCGGGCAGGCTGTCGATGGCCATGATCAGTTCACCCTTGTCCACGGCCCCGCCCAGGAATCCCTGCATGCCAGCCACCTGGGTGCCTGCCTGGGACATCTGCACGTCGGCCTCGATCCGCATGTTCGTAATACCCAGTTCCAGGTCGCCGCCGCTCATGAGCGTGGTCTTGACGTTGAAGCCGTACCCTTTTCCACCCGCCGACAGGTGCCCGTCCACCACCACCGCGTTGTCGAACAGTCCCTTGGGCGTGCAGTCCACGTCGAAGGTTTCGGAAACCGCGTAGAAGGCGCATTCCACGTTCTGGAAATCGCAGTCTGGATTGGACTTGTGGATGTAGGCCGAGTGGATGATGAGGGTGAACGGCGTTCCATCGTCCACGAAGTCCTGGAACTCGAACAGGTAGGTCAGGTAACCGTTTTCCACGGCCTCGGTCACGCCGCTGTTGATGAAAGGCGCCAGCAGGCCCAGTTCGTTGTCGATTCCCCCGGAGCAGTCCGTGGAGGGGGCGCAGGTTTCGACATCGTAGTCCAGGTTCATTCCCTGCCCCGGGTGCCCCGATGTCCCGACCTGGAAGACGGTGACCTTGTTGGCGTGGGGATTGGCCTCGTAGGGGCAGTCCGGGCAGGCGCTGGTCTTGTTGCCCGTGCACTGTCCCCCGACACACACGTCGTCCACGGTGCATTCGTTTCCATCGTCGCAGTCCCCGGACAGCTTGGCGTGGATGCACCCGAACAGGGGATTGCACGAATCGTCCGTGCAGGGACTGTCGTCCTCGCAATCGGGCACGCCGTTGCCCGTCTGGCACTGACCGTTCAGGCAGACGTCACCGGTGGTGCACAGGTCTCCGTCCTCGCAGGGCCCGCCAACGGGGTCGTGATCGCACCCCGTGACCGCATCGCAGGTGTCGGTGGTGCACTCGTTTCCATCATTGCAGGCGGTGGCCGGATCCAGCACGTTCTGGCACCCCGTGGCCGGTACGCAGGAATCCACGGTGCAGGGGTTGCCGTCGTCACAATTGGGGCGGGGCCGCCCAGGCATGCAGGTCCCTGCCACGCAGATGTCGTCCAGGCTGCAGAGGTCGCCGTCATCGCAGAAGCCGTCCACCTCGGTCTGTACACACCCCAGGCCCGGCTGGCACTCACCCGAAGTGCAGGGATTGCCGTCGTCGCAGTCCAGGGGCGTGCCCACGCACTGCCCCCAGTCGCAGTGGTCGTCGGTGGTGCAGGTGTCCCCGTCGGAACAGACCGTCACGCCAGCGGCAGCGGACCAGCCCTGGGGTTGGGCCATGGCATCGCAGACCGCGCAGTCGTCCTTGGGATTGGCCACGCCGTCCCCGAAGCATCCACCGTCGGCAAAGCAGTAGTCTGACTGGACGGAACTGACCACGCAACCGCCCTCACCGTCGCAGCTCCGGCTCACGCAAAAAGGGGTGCCGGAGGGGCACTCGTAGGCCTCACCCACGCACACGCCGTCCAAGAATTGGTCGTCCGAGGTGCAGGGATCACCGTCGTCGCAGGGCGTGCCGTCGACGGTCCCCGTATCCTGGACGTCGGCCGGTCCGGATTCGGGCGGAACGTCCTGTCCCATCGAATCGGCCCCTCCGCCATCGCCGCCGTCACCACCGCCACCACAGGCACAAAGCCCCAGGATAATAACCGCCACCGGTCCCTGTTTGATTACACTCACGGCCAATTCTCCAAACATGGCTTTCCAAGTCATATCCACTGGAATACCATACCTCAAAAGTGTGGAATCGCATCACCGATTCGAGAGGAGGCCCATGAGACTCCCAGTCGCCCTCACCCTGACGGTCATCCTGCCCCTGGTTCTCCACTGCGGCTCAGGCAGCCAGGGGGATACCGGGCAGAAGCCGGACGTGTTCGATGACCCGGGGGACCTGCCCCTGGTGTTCGATTCGGTGGGCGAGGACGTGATGGACCTCCCGGACCTGGACGATGGCCCGGGCCTCGACGACGGATTCGATGCCGATGACGGCGGTTGCGGAGGTGTGTTCGGATGTCCCTGCGACTTGAACGAGGACTGCCTGTCCGGTGTCTGCATCCTCACCACGGCGGGAAGGATCTGCACCGAGTTCTGCTTCGAGGACTGCGAAGACACAGGCTGGCCCTGGATCTGCCGTCTATACACGGTAACTGGCGAGCCCCTGTACGTGTGTCTCCCGAGGCAACCCCTGCTGTGCATCCCGTGCGCCGACGACCTGGACTGCGACTACCCCGGATTCGCCCCGGGAGAAAATCAGTGTATCGCCTACGGTGACGAACTGGGCAGCTTCTGCGGGGGACCCTGCCAGGACGACGAGGACTGCCCCGGGGGCTATGACTGTGTAGACGTGGACGGCGTCGACCAGTGCGTGGCCGCCGACGGGGACTGCCAATGCTCCACCCTGGCATTCCAATACAAGATGGAGACAGCCTGCACCGTGGGAAACGCAGCGGGTGTGTGCCCTGGGAAACGCCGGTGCCTGTCCAAGGGGGCCTTGAACCCCTGCGACGCCGCGGTCCCCGCCGCCGAGAGCTGTGACGCCGTGGACAACGACTGCGATGGAGACACGGACGATGTTGAGGAGCTGGGGCAATTGACCTGCGGTGAAGGCCCCTGCGCGCACTCGGTACCGGCCTGCACCGACGGCAAGGACAATGCCTGCGACCCCTTCCAGGGCGCCCAACCCGAGGGTTGCGATGGCCTGGACAACGACTGCGACGGGGAGGCCGACGAGGGGAGTACCGACACGGACCTGGACGGTGCCGCCGACTGCGTGGATCCCGACGACGACGACGACGGAGTGCCCGACGACGGCAACGGCAGCGGAAATCCCTCGGATGCCCACTGTCTGCCCGGGAACCAGACGAACTGCGACGACAACTGTCCCCTGGTGAAGAACGGCGGCCAGGACGACCAGGACCTGGATGGCACTGGCGACGCCTGCGATCCGGACCGGGACGGGGACGGTCACGCTTCCAGTGACCTGGGCGGCGGAGACTGCAACGACACGAACCCGGCCATCCACCCCGGCATGCTGGAGGGGGCGTCCCATGGCGACGCACTCTGTGACGGCACGGACAATGACTGCGACGGCAACACCGACGAGGGGTACGGGGACGCCGACCAGGACGGACAGGCGGACTGCACCGACCCCGAC
>JADHTP010000174.1 GCA_016784945.1 Deltaproteobacteria bacterium
CGTGTTCGTGAACGTGGACGAAAGGTGCTGACATGTTGGCTTACGAACGGCTCGATGTTGACAAAGGTTGGCCAAAGCGTCCACGACCACGATCACGATCACTAATTAGATGCGTTTGCCCTGGACATCAGGCCCACCAGTTCCACGGCCCTGCGAAATACGGTGAGGGTTTCTTCCCTGCGATCCGGTGCCATGCCCGGTTCGAAACGTCGGTCGATGGCCGCCATCTCGGTCAGCCGGCCGCGGTCCCACAATTCAACTCCAAGACCCGCCAGGGAGGCCGCTCCCATGGCCGTAGTGTCCAGGTTGCGGGGCCGCACCACCGGCAGGCCCAGCACGTCGGACTGGAACTGCATCAGCAGGTCGTTGGCGCTGGCGCCGCCATCCACTCGAAGTTCCGTGAGGGGTTCGCCCACGTCGTTGGCCATGGACTGCGCCAGGTCCGTGATCTGCAGGGCCACTCCGTCCAGCACGGCCCTGGCCACATGGGCCGCGTTCGAAGACCGCGCAAGACCGAAGAGTCCACCCCGGGCGTCCGGTTTCCAGTGAGGCGCGCCCAGACCGGCAAGCGCGGGCACGAAGACCACGCCTCCGCTGTCCGTAACCGACCGGGCCAGGGCCTCCACGTCCGGTGCATTCTCTATGAGACCCATTTCGTCCCGCAGCCACTGCACCGCCGCCCCTGCAATAAAGCAACTGCCCTCGAGGGCATAGCTGGTTTCGCCTTGGGCCGTCCAGGCCACCGTGGTCAGAAGCCCGTGGTTGGACGGGACGGGCTTCGATCCGGTGTTCAACAGGAGAAAGGCTCCCGTGCCGTAGGTGCACTTGGACTGGCCCGGCTGGAAACAGGTCTGGCCGAAAAGGGCCGCCTGCTGGTCACCCGCAACGCCAGACACGGGTATTCCGTCGGGGAGGAAGTCCAGTCCCCGGGTGGTCCCGAAGACCCCCGCGGAAGGTTTCACCTCTGGCAGAATGGCGGACGGCACATCCAGGGCCTCCAGGAGATCCGCGTCGAAACGCAGTGTCCGCAGATTGAACAACAGGGTGCGGGACGCGTTTGTCACGTCGGTCACGTGGGACGCGCCACCGGTCAGACGGAACATCAGGAAGGAGTCCACGGTCCCGAAACAGACCCTTCCCGCCTCGGCGTCCCCCCTGAGTCCCTCCACGTTGTCCAGGAGCCAGCGGACCTTGGTGCCGGAAAAATAGGGATCCAGCACCAGCCCGGTCCGTTCGCGGAAAAGCGGTTCCAGGCCATCTTCCTTGAGCCGGCTGCACAGTTCGGCGGTTCGCCGGCACTGCCAGACGATGCCGTTGTACCGCGGCCGGCCGGAGTCCCGGTCCCAGATCACGGTGGTTTCGCGCTGATTGGTGATGCCCAGGGCGGCGCAGTCGGCGCCGTCCACGCCCGCCGCCTCCATGGCCTGACGGGCGGAGAGCCCCGTGGTGGCCCAGATTGCCTCGGGATCGTGCTCCACCCAGCCAGGCCGGGGGTAGATCTGGGGTATCTCGTTGGACGCCTTGCCCAAGACCGACAGGTCACCTCCCACCACCATGGCCGTTGTGGCCGTGGTCCCCTGATCCAATGCCAGCACGAACTTCGACATGGGAACACCTCCTTCTGGTTCCCGCGTTATACTCTGACCCATGGAACCTTGCAACGAGGCAAAAGACGCCCGGAGCAGCCGCCTGGGCCGACTCTCGGACATCCTGGACAAGATTTCCACGGAAGAGGACGTCCAGGCCCTGACCCGGTCCATGTGCGACGGACTGGCGAACACGATCCAGGCGCCTTTCGGCTGGGTGGTGACACTGGATGCCACGCGCCGGTTGACCTCGCTCCCCTCTTCCCACACCACGGACGCGGCCCTGCTGGAGCGCATTCTGACCGGATCCGTGGCGGAGACCGTGGTCGCACTGGTGAGTTGGGTCCCCGTGGAGGGCATGACGCTTATTCTCGATGAAGAGGGCGACGCCCCGGACTGGCTGGATGCGGGCGCGTGCCGCGAGGCCGGTCTGTCCCGGATCCTGCTGCAACCGCTCGCAGCCTCCGCGATCACCGAGGGCCTGATCCTGATCGGGAGCGGATCGGAAATGGCCGGCGGGGAACTCGCGGCGGACCTGAAACTGTTCTCCACCGCCGCATCCCTGGCCATTCAGCAGGCCCTGTCCTTCGCCGAGTTGAAGCGATCCGAGGAAGACATGGTCCGCCACCGCACCGGGCGACTCCGGGCCCTGCGCCAGTGGGCCTCCACCATCGATGCCATGGATTCCATGTTCGTGATCACCGACCGGAAAGGCATGGTCCGAAGGCTGAACCGCTCCGTGGCCGACCACCTGGGTCTCAGTTTCCAGGACATCATCGGTCAGCCCATGTCCAGTTTCTTCGGCCAGCTCCCCCAGATCGACGAGTCCATCAGCGGCAACATCCCCAAGACGGCCGAGGTGATCGTGCCCTTCACCGAGGGCATCTACGAACTGTCCTGCTTCCCCAACCTGGATCCCGAGGGGGAACGCATCGGCGTAATATTCATCTTCAGGGACATCACGGAAGAAAAGCGCATTCGCGAACACCTCCTGGAAGCCGAGAAACTGTCCACCCTTTCCGGCGTTCTGAGCGGCGTGGCCCACGAGATGAACAACCCCCTGGCCGCCGTGATGGGCTTCGCGCAACTGGCCCTTGAACTCAGCACCGAGCCCCCCGTGCAGGAATGCCTGACCACGGTGCAGGTTGAAACGGAGCATGTGACCCGGATCGTGCGCAACCTCCTGGCCTTCGCACGCCGTACCAGGCCCATCCAGGCCCCGGTTTCCCTGCCCGAAGTGATCGCCGGCAGCACGGACCTGGTAAGCTACGAACTGCGGGTGGCCAACATCCGGCTGACCACCGACGTCCCGAACGATCTCCCGGACATCCTTGGCGACCAGCACCAGTTGAACCAGGCCATGGTGGCCATCCTCCTGTTCGTTGCGCACGCCACCCATCGCGGCAACGGCAAAGGCACACTGGAGGTCCTGGCCACGAAGGAAGCCGCCAACCGCGTCCAGATCCGGTTCCTGGCCGACGGCGTGAGCATGACGGAAGGGGAAATCGACAGCGTGTTCGAACTGCCCGCCACGGGAGCCCAGGAGGAATCCGCCGAAAGGATCGGTCTGGCCGTGGCCTACGGGACCGTGACACAGCACGGTGGCACCATATCGGCCACGGGCGGCCCCGGGAGCGGATTGTCCTTCCTGCTGGAATTCCCGGGCCTCGCCGCCGGTGATCAACAGGCGGAACTGAGCCCGGACGACGAACCGCTGGACGCCAGGGGACTTCAGGCCCTTGTGGCCGACGACGACGAAGTGGCCGCCCGGCTGGTCTCCAACGTGCTGCAGATGGCAGGCGCCACGGTGGACGTGGTTTCCGACGGTGAGCACGCCTGGGAATCCGCCCGCGACGGTGACTATGACATCCTGGTGACGGACCTCAGGATGCCGGGCATGGACGGCAGCGAACTGCTGTCGCGCCTCGACGAGGCGGGCAGTCCCCTCGCGCGGCAGGCGGTCATGGTCACGGGCGATACCATGAGCCTGGAAACCACCGAGTTCCTGGAGGCGTCGGGCCTCCCCTACCTCACCAAGCCCTTCACCCTCGCGGCCGTGCGCCGGGCCATCAGGATCGTCCTGTCCGCGAAAACCGCCGGCGAAGGCGAATCCGGCGACGAAGGTTGATCCTCCCCGGCCGGCCATGGCCGATAGGCGAAAGCCATTGACCCGGAGGGGAACATTGGTATCATTCTTCCGATTCATTTCCAGTACAGGGTGTTGAGTTCATGCCCCCTTCTGAAAACCGACGGATCCACCGCCGCTGGAAGAAGGAAGGCGAGGAACTGCCCCATTCGAAATAACCCGGCGCCATCAGCCAGATGATCGCCCGGAAGGAAGCGCTGGCGCCGGTGGACATCGGCGCGGAGTTGATCGCCCACGACGTGGACGTGACCGCAAAGATCATCCGGCTGGGCACGGAAGGCATCATCCTGGAATGCCCTTTCGTCCTGATCGATGAAAATCGGTGATCGCGGTGAGATTCAAGATCTAGTCCAAGGGCGATCAAATCCCCATCGAGTGCACCTGCCGACTGGAGAACTCCATTGACGGGTGCCAAAAGGGGACCCTGGTCCTGGAACTGGCCGTCACGGGCACCGACGAAGGTGGTCATCCGGGCGTTCTGGCACGCTACGTGAAGTGGCTGCTCTTCCATTCACTGGCCAAGGCCTGACCGTGGGCGAACGACCTACATCCACCAACTGATGGTATAGGAAGCGCCGCAGTCCGAGGGGAAGGCGGGATATACGTGAACGTAGACGGTCCCCGAGTCGTCCTGGGGGTCGCCGTCGCAGGTGAGCTGGCCCAACTCCAGTAACTCGTCCTGGCCCCACAGGTTCAGCATGGACACGAAGCATCGGGCGCCCGGAATGGTGGACTCGGTCTCGTAGATCATGTCGGCGGGCTTGGGCAGGACCACGGCCAGTTCGCCTTCCTTGCACAGGAAGCAGACTTCCAGGTCCAGGTCCTTGTCCTCATCCAGGCCCTTCAATTCCACGTGGGGGGTCAGAAACTGTCCGGCCACGTCCTGGACCTCCACCTTGTACCAGTCCGCGTCGAAATCCACGTCGATGGTGCCGCTGAACTCCTTGGCCGAGGTCGTATTGCTGTCCGTGGTGGTTCCCATGTCGGTGGCCGTGGTCGGGTAGTCGTTGTAGGGGGGCACGTCGTATTCGTCGATGTCGGAACCGGGGCCGCACTGGTTGCCATTGCAGGCCTCGCAGTTCCCGCATTCGGCACAAAAACAGTCGCCGGCCCAGCCGCACGCCACGCCGCTGCACAGGGTGTCGCAGTTCTCGAGGCATTTGAAGGCGTTGCAGTCCTGTGCGCCGGGGCACAGCCCTTCCAGGGGGCCGCACTTGCAGTCACCGATTACACCACACTCCTTCTGCCAGCACACGCAATCGCACTTGGGGTTGCACTGGTTCTGTGAACAGCTGTAGCAGACCTGGCAACTGCCGCAGTCGCACCCTTCGTAAAAGCCGCAATCCTTGTCCGCGGCCTCGCAGATGGGGCCGCAGTTCTTGCACTCGGCCGCCAGGCAGTTCTTGTCCGCGTCAAACTGACTGCAGAGGCACTTCTCCTCCTTGAGGCAGCCGCAGTCAGCAGCGCAGTTCTCGCAGTTCTCGCTCTCCTCGCACTTTCCATTGTTGCAGATATCCGAAGAGTAGCACTGGTTGAAGCCGTCACACTTGTAGCCCGGGAGGCACTGGCCGCAGTTGCAGTTCTTGGACTGGTTGCATTCCGGGTCGCTGGCCGTGTCGCAGCACTCCTTGCCCGTGGTCGTGCAGTAATCGGCACAGGCCGTGCAGGACTTTTCGTGACAGGCGGTCTTGCCCTTCTCGCACCCGCAGTCGTTGACGCAATTCTCGCAGTCTTCCACCGGCGCTTCGCACTGTATGTTGCCGCACACGGCCTTCTTGCACTGGACGCCGTCACAGAACTCGTCCGCCGCACAGGGGCAGTCCTCGATGCAGTTGCCGCAGTTTTCGTTGGGTTCGCACTGGCTGTTCTTGCACGAAGTAGGCGTCCCTACGCACTGGCCCTTGTCGTTGCAGGCATCGCCCACCGTGGCGACGTTGCCATCATCGCACTGGGTGCCCATGACCTTGGGCGCCGCCACGCACTGGCAGGCACTGCAGCCCGGCACCGTGCACATGGTGACGTTCACCTTGCCTTCACATTCGGCCGCGGTCTGGCACTGGCAGGTGTCCGGGAAGGTGACGTCCGCACCGGTATCGGACAACGTGTCCGTGGGTGGAGCGGGGCTGTCCGACCCGCAGGCCATCATCATCAATGCCGTCAATCCGAGCGCCAGCACCGTTCCTTGTATCCGACTCATTCGATCCTCCACCTGATGGAACCGGACAATAGTATAACCGATGTCTGCCGACCCGGTCCCTGGGATGCTATGATGAGCAATCTGCGCTGTGGCGCAAATTGCCGTTGATCGTTTGATCGTTTGATCGTTGATCGTCCAGTCTGTAGATGAATTGGAAGTACAGATTGCGACCGACCGCACTGCGGCCGGGCAAGGGGGGTGGGGCCCCGCGCGAAGCCGGAGGCAAGCGGGCTGGAGGAGGGCGAGCGCGCCCCCCTGGTCAATGGTGCCCGGATGTCTGATTTCGAAACAGATACCTTGGGGTATTTTCAAATTGATTCACCGACACTATCCTGAGTTATCCAAAGGTTGTCTTCAGCGAAGATTCCTCATGATGGGTTCCGGAATGAAATCGAACATCAGGAAAGCCGCTCCGAGCGCCGTCAGTGCTGCCAGCATGCTGCTGGGTCTGGCCTCCATGGTCATGGCGGCCTCGGGCCGGTTCGAGCTTGCCGCCTGGTTCATCATCTATTGCACCTTTCTGGACAAGGCCGACGGATCGCTGGCCAGGGCGCTCAACGCCAGCAGTCGCTTCGGCGTGGAAATGGACTCGTACTCCGACTTCACGGCCTTCGGCCTGGCCCCCGCGGCCCTGACATGGTTCAGCCTGGGAGGCGACCCGCCCGCCACCACTCTCTGGGTGGCGTTCGGTAGCCTGACCTGGGTCCTCATGACCGCGATCCGCCTGGCCCGGTTCAACCTGGAGTCCGGGGGCGAGTCCGAGGACTTCGAAGGGGTGCCGACCACACTGGCGGCCGGCGTCTTCGCTTCCTTGTTTCTGACCCTTGACCACCAGGGCCTGCTCGATCAGTGGGGACCC
>JADHTP010000175.1 GCA_016784945.1 Deltaproteobacteria bacterium
CTCGGTCAGCATCACGGCGCCATCCAGAACGAGAACCCGTCCCAGGGTCCGGTTTTCGAATATCTCGAGTGTCTGGAAGGGGGTTTTCTCCCGAACAACCACCCGGTCCTTCCGGATGGTGAAGCCGAAGGAACCGTCCTGCAGTTCGGTGAACCACTCCCGGTCAGCCACGGTGCGCCTCGTCGTACAGGGCCACCCCCGCAAAGGCCGCCCCGATGGTCTCCACGCGATGCTCCACCGACGCAGACAGGATCTCTCCCAGAGTGTATTCCCGATATTCCAGGGCCTTTCTCGCCATGGACCGGGCAATCTTCTCCACGTCCTCGGCAAGGCCCCGGGCGCTGTACTCCATGATCACGCCGGGCAGGGTCCGGTCCTCTGGTATGGCCACGGAGATGGCGGCCGCGATCATCTCCTGGGGTGTGGACGACTCGATGGTGGCATAGGCGATGGGCACGAAGCACCCGGGCTCCAGGGATACGGGCTCCGAGCGAATCACCCCGGGAGGCAGGATCGAGGACACCTTGACGAGGTTCGTGTTCCCGATCCCGGCCTGCAACAGGGACTGGTCGAAGGCGTTGAGCACCGTGTAGCCTTCCGATGCACCGCTGCACAGAAAGAAATGAGTCGGTCTGGTCATCAACGCTACCTACGTCACCCGATCAGGCTACCATGGCTCCGCCTGTCTCTCCTGAAGCCCGGACATTGTATGTCAGAACCCGCGAATGCGGAACAGGCGGGACTCGGACGCTGCCGGTCTGGTATGGTGGGTCTGTCTTCCTGGTTGATGGCAGGAGGAACAGAAACGATGAACGGAAATGACGTCCAGTCGAACCACCTCGTGGCACTCCTGCCCGGGGACGGCATCGGCCCTGAAATTTCCCGGGCGGTTCGAAAGATCCTGTCGGCGGCCCACGCGCCCGTGGAATTCGACGTCAGGCTCGCCGGCATGACCGCGCTGGAGAGCGGCGACGACCTGCTGCCCGAGTCCACCCTCGACGCCATCCGCGAGCATGGCGTGGCCTTGAAGGGGCCCTGCACCACCCCCGTGGGCGAGGGCTTCAGATCGGTGAACGTCCTCATCAGGAAAAGCCTCGACCTCTACGCGGCGGTTCGGCCCGTGCGCAGCCTGGACGGCGTGCCCACCCGTTACGAGGGCGTGGACCTGGTGGTGGTCCGGGAGAACACCGAGGGCCTGTACAGCGGCGTGGAAAACGAGATCACCGATGGGGTGGTCACCACCTTGAAGGTGGCCACGGAAAAGGCCTGCCTGCGCATCGCGCGCTGGGCCTTCGATTTCACGAGGCGGCGGGGTCGGAAGAAGGTCACTGTCTTCCACAAGGCCAACATCATGAAGCTCACCGATGGCCTTTTCATCCGGTGTGCGCGGCAGGTCCACGAAGAAGAGTACCCCGACGTGGAATACGGGGAACTGATCATCGACGCGGGGTGCATGAGGCTGGTGCAGGACCCCACGCGCTTCGACGTCCTGCTCATGGAAAACCTCTACGGCGACGTGGCCAGCGACCTCTGCGCGGGCATGGTGGGCGGACTGGGTGTGGTCCCCGGCTCCAACATCGGGGAAAAGATCGCGGTCTTCGAGGCGGTGCACGGCTCGGCGCCGGACATCGCGGGACAGGGTCTGGCCAATCCCATGGCCCTGCTCATGTCCGCCGTGATGATGCTGCATCACCTGGGGGAGAAGCGGGACGATCCCCGTTGCGATGAGGCCGCCGACCGTATCAAGGCCGCCTATAACAGGGCCATGGCCGATGGTATGAAAACGGGGGATCTGGGCGGCGACCTGACAACGGACGCCTTCTCCCAGGCCGTGATCGATCGAATGTGAGATCCAGTCCCGATCAGGGAACGTCGATGCGTTGATCCAGGGCGGGGACGTGGACCCGATAGCCCATGGATTCTTCGATACGACGGCGCATTTCGTCCAGGGACGACGGCTCCCCGTGGACCAGGAACACGGTCCGCTGGCGGCACTCCAGGCCTCCCACCCAGTCCAGGAGTTCCTGGCGGTCCCCATGGGCGGACAGGAAGTCCACCTGCACCACCTTCGCACGGACTCGCACGTACTGCCCGTGGATCTTGAGTTCCTCCGCACCGGCCAGCAGAGAGGCTCCACGGGTACCCGGGGCCTGGTATCCCGTGAGCAGGATGGTGTTGTTCTTGTCGGGTGCGAAGCTCCTGACGTGGTGCAGGATGCGCCCCCCTGTCATCATGCCGCTGGCCGAGATGATCACGGCCGGCCCTTCCATCCGGTTGAGTTGTTTGGATTCCTCCACGGAGGGCGTGAACCGGGCTGTCCCACAGACCGCACGGCACTGGTCGTCGGTCAAACGGTGGTAGGCGTGATGTTTCCGGTACAGGTCGGTGACGTTGGTGGCCATGGGACTGTTCACGTACACCGGGACCCGGGGGACGAGGCCCTTTTCGAAGGCCTGGTGCAGACACCACAGCACGCTCTGGGACCGACCCACGGCGAAGGCCGGAATGAGCAGGATGCCCCCCTTGGCAACGGTCTCCTTCAGGATGCCCCCGATGGTTGCCACCGGGTCCACGGTGCTGTGCAGGCGATTGCCGTAGGTGGCCTCCATGACTACCACGTCCGCCGGTGGAAATTCACCTTCCAGGGGCGTCAGCGGGTTGCGGGGACGGCCCACGTCCCCCGAGAACAGGGCTGAGCGGTCCCGGCCGGTCACCAGCACGGTGGAGGCCCCCAGGATGTGGCCCACCGGGTCGAAACGGAAGGTGAGGCCACCCACGGTCACTTCCTCTCCGAAAGGAACCGCCTGGAAACGATTGAGTGAGCGGACCGCCTCCTCCTTCGTGTACAGGGGCAGCGCAGGATCATGCCGTGAGAACCCCTTGCGGTTGGCATACCGCGCATCTTCCTCCTGTAGATAGCCGCTGTCGGGCAGCAGGATGCCGCAAAGGTCCCGGGTGGGCTCGGTGCAATAGATCTTCCCCTTGAAACCCTTCTTGATCAACACGGGGACATACCCGGTGTGATCCAGGTGGGCATGGGTCAACACCACGGCGTCGAGCTGGCGGGGGTCCACCGGCGGCTCATCCCAGTTCTTCCGCCTGAAGGCCTTGAGGCCCTGGAACAGTCCGCAGTCCACCAGGACCCGCGTATCGCCCTCGCTGACCAGATGCTTGGAGCCCGTAACGGTGCCTGCGGCTCCCAGGAATTGTATGTCCATACCGTCTCCCTCGTTTCCAGTGGAAATAATCCCCGGCTCGCGAACGCTAGTATACGTTCAAAGGGAACCCGCCGGTAAGCCCGATTCCACCCTGGATCCCCACCCTTTTCCGGAGGGCGCGATTCGGCTACTGTTCATGGGGTGGAAACCGACGCAACAGGCGAAAAAGGACACAAGCCCCCGGCGCGGGAGGGATTCCCGGGGCTGGGCCCGGCGGAACTGGCCGCCCTTGGCCCGTCGGGTGCCCCGGACTGGTCACGCCTGGCCATCAACCTGTCGAACCTTCTGTTTCTGGGGCTGCTGGTTGTGCTCTACGCTCGACGTCCGCGGGCCAGTGCGAAGGCCCCGGGAATCGGGCCGAGGATCCTGGGCCTGTCTCTGGTGGTGGCCGGGCACGTGCTCGCCTTCTGTACCTGGCCGAGGAGGTGGCTGCCGTCGGTTTGTGCCTGCAGAAGGGAACCTTTGCGGCACTGGGGGTTCTGCTGGCCCATCTCGCCGTGCAGATCCTGAGGATGCGCAACGAGGAACGGATGCTGGCTTCGACCTTTCCAGGGTACGCCGCCTACCGCGGCCGAACCAAGGCATTCATCCCCGGGATCCTGTGAGGACCCGTTCGCTGTCGCGAGACACGGGCTCAAGCCTTCATCTGCAAGGATTGAGGGGACTCTGGTCGGCCGTTGCGTGCGGTCCCTATTTGATTTCGTGATACCAGAGCGGCAGGGACTGCAGGCCGTCGGAGGTGGCTGCGGCCGCCTCGAAATCGTCGGCGTCGTAGTGGACGTGATCCCCCGCCGCGGCATCTCCTGCATCGGCGTAGGATCCCTTGAACACCCCGTCCCATTTCCCCGCCGGGTCGTTGACGATGTATTCGTCGTCGGTGTAGGCCAGGGCCACCAGCACGTGGCCGGGGGGCGTAAAATACCCGTGGATGATGACCGGCTTTCCCTGATCCAGGAGGGCCTTGAAACCGGCCAGCGATCCGTCCGTATGGGGATGAAGGCGCTGTGGAATGGCCATCTGCTGGGCATACCAGTTGAACACCTCGGCCAGTCCGGCCGGCGTCTGGGCATTGTACTTCCCCCACACCTCGGTGATGTCGTCGGGCTCACCTTCCCAACCGAGCCAGGCCAGCACCATGGCGACGCTGGTGTTCTGCGAGGTATCGGACGGGGACAGGGCATTGGCGCACTGGTTGAAATACGGTACCTCCGGGACACCCTTGGCCGTGTCCCCCTCCACCACCACGGTCCGATGGGTTTCGGCCAGCACGTTGCCCTGCTGGTCGTACCCCACCGCGCTCAACTCCCACTGACCGGACCAGCTGAAGACATGCACGATGGAAAAGCCGATCCACGACTCGGCACTGGTGGCGATGTGCAAGCCGTCACCGTAGTAGGCGACCTCCGCGATGGGCCCCGTCACGGTCACGCTCAGGGTGGCCGTCTTCTGGCTGATCGAGCCCGGGCTCACGAACTGCAGCGTGGCCGGGGGCAGAGGCTCGCACGCGCCGAAAGCGCAGGTTTCGCCGCTGCCGCAGGGGGCGGGCGACGACCAGTCCGTGCAGGGGTCGAAGTCGAACTGACCGCAGACCAGGACCGAGGCGTTCAGCCCGCAGGACTTGTGACCGACAATGCACTCGTCCACACATTCGTCGCGGCACTCCCCTTTTGAGCACGTCTGACCCCCGAAGCAGGGCCAGGGGTAGGACCACTCGAAGCAGGGGTCCATGTCATGGTCGTCGCAGAGTTGATAGGCGTTCTCTTCCGGGGAGCATCGCCGGTCCCCCGGCTGGCATTCGTCCGCGCACGTCCACAGGCACTGGCCGCCTGAACAGGTCTCGTTCCCCTCGCAGGAAACGAAGTCCGACCACTCGGTGCAGTCGTCTTCGTCGTAGTTCCCGCACAACCGGTAGACCACTGAACCGGCGCATTCCCTGGCGCCGCCGACACATTGGTCCTGGCACGCGGTCCCTGGCAGGCACTCGCCCGAAACGCACACGGTCCCCTGGGGACAGGTCTCGGCCGGGGCCCACTCCAGGCACTCGTCCGGGTCCGTGTCGCCGCATTTCTGGAACCCCCCGGGGGCACATCGTCTGCCCCCCAGGTTGCACTCGTCTTCGCAGTCTCCGTCGATGCAGTGCCCCGCCACGCAGGTGAGATTCACCGCGCACAGGGTCTGCATGGACCATCCGAGCACGCCGGTGGCCGGGTCTTTCAGGCACACCTGGTATCCATCGATGTCGGCGGCGCATCGGCGGGAGCCTTCGGGATAACAGGCGCTTCCAGCCGCGAATTCGTCGGTTGACGGGACGCAGTCCCCGCCTGGGCAGGTCTGGGGATTCACGGTCACGGGGATATCGAAATCTCTTTCTTCTGGCTTAGGATCGCCCCCGTCCACGCCGCACGCGGTCACACCCGCGGTCGTGAGCAAGACGATCCACCTGATCAGTCGGTTCATATCAATTTCCGGCTCTCTTCAGAACCCATTCGAAACCTTGTCAATCCATTGAATCAGCGGATTCTAGCGACAGTTCTGCGGTTGTCAAGAGAAATCGGCAGGAGTTCTATCGAATGGTCTTCAGCAGGTCGATGCGCCAGTCCGTGCGCGGCGTGATCCAGTCGTCTTCCAGGAGGGTATAGGGCTCCCCACCGCCGCCGGCCTTGGGGCCGGCGTTCAGGGGCCAGTAGGCCCAGCCCATGTCCCGCTCCCGGATGTACCGGACCATGTTGGTGAACCAGTCCTTGTTCGATTCGTCGGGGCTGCACCCGAACTCGGACAGCCAGACCGGCGCGGTGTAAGGCTGGCCCGGCTCCACCACGAACCCAAACTCCTCGTCCAGGCGCGCGGAATACTCGTCCCAGTCCATGTCGCTGTACTTGGGCCCGGACAGGGTGGGTCCCGTGTGGGAATAGTTGTGGCCCGCGTAGACCAGGCGGCCCGGCACGTCGAGCACCACGGGGTGGTCGGGCACCCCCATGAGGTGGGTGCGGGGGAAGTTGATGCCTTCCACGATGATCAGCAGGTCCGGGTTTTCGGCCAGGATACGGTTTCCGGCCTCGGTGGCCGCCGCATGCCAGTCATTGGGCTCTTCACCCCATTGCGGGGCCGGGGAACCCGTGCCCGGATCGGTGGCCGCGATCCGGATCTCGTTTCGCAGGTCGGCACCCGCCACACCCGGATTGTCCGCATAGCGTCGCACCAGCGTGACCCAGTCGTCGAACCACACGTCTTCGGGGTAGTCCTCGTTGAACCACAGGCCGTCATCGTCGAAGCCGCAGCACCACATGGCGTGGCTGGTATGGTTGTTCAGGATCACCAGCACGCCGGCATCCGTAAGAGCCTCCACCACGGCGTCGAAGACCTCCAGGGCCGTGCGCCCCACCAGGTCGGGGTTGGCCGACACGGTTGCCGGGCCCACCGCGCCCATGGTGAGCATCTCGTTGGAAAAGGTCAGCCGCACTGAGTTGAAGCCCATCTCACGGATCACGGCCGCGATGGCGTCTCGGTGCTGGAAGTCCAGGCCCCCGGTGACACCCAGGGCGTCGTG
>JADHTP010000176.1 GCA_016784945.1 Deltaproteobacteria bacterium
CGATACTACGCGTTGGCCGACGGCATCAAAGATATTCTCCTCAAGGCCGGTAAAGGTACCTTGTACGCAAGAGACGAGGTGATCGAGTCATATCCCCTACTCCCGCTCTTCGACCCCTGAAAAAACGGGGGAAGTCCTGTTGAAAAATGGGGTTGTGTGTCGAAATCATTGCGAGTATGATTCGCCGGGTTTTGACCCACTAACTGGAACGAGGTGATCCATGAGGATGGCTCTGAAGGTCTTACCGGTGTTTGCCCTGTTGCTCTTCGCCACCACGGCGTCGGCCCAGGAAGAAGCCGTTGACGACAAGGTGACCGTCGAGAAATCGGCCGAAACCAGCGAAGAGGCGGAAGGCATCCCCGATTCCGTTGCCCTCCTCACCGGGTCGTCCAGCGGCGGCAAGCGCAAGCTCCCCTTCGGCGGGTTCCTGCTGCTGGAAGGTCAGCTGGGCTCGGGCACCTTCGTGAACGGAGCGTCCAAGACGCCCTATTTCGCGTGGCTGCTGTCCGTTCGACCGCGCTACTATTTCACGGACCAGGTCTTCCTCGAACTGCGCATCGACCTGCAGCAGGAACTGACCATGTCCTACGGCACGACCACCGCGAAGAAGCGTCAGTTGAAGCCGTCGGACACCCTGATTACCGCAAAGTGGCAGAACGCCGCGGCCTACAAGACCTGGCTCATGTTCTCGCCCTACGTCCGCGTGGGTGCGCCATCCTCCTACGAGAGCCACTTCAGGGACCAGTACCTGTCCCTGGCCGCGGGTTTCGACCTGACCAGCATCCTGGGCCCCGTGGTCCTGACCTATTCCTTCCGGTTCAACAAGAACTTCAACGAACACAGCGTCGCCACCGTGGGCAAGGACGACCTGAGACCAGTGTCCTCGGTGCGGGCCGGCGGAGCGGAGGACCTGGGTTCCTCCATCGCCACAGGGATCAACAACACCAGCTTCTCCATTTTCAACAGTCTCATGGCGTCCTTCCTGATCAGCGACGAATGGACCCTGACCGCCCAGTTCGCCCTGGCCAATGCCTGGACCTATTACGCCGGCCCCCAGCATGAAAGCAAAGGGGCCATCGTGGGCCGAGGCCAGAGGGACCTCATGTACGGCGTACTGGACCTCACCTACCAGCCCTTCAAGCACGTGGGCTTTTCCATGGGCATCAGCACCCGCCAGCTGCCCAAGACCTCGAACAACAAGGGCTATCGGTTCCCCTGGTGGGACACCCAGGCGCCCCAGGATAACAATTCGGCGGTCTACTTCGACGTTTTCGCCACCTACTGATCCCGCCATCCCGCCTATCGCGTATCGCGTATCGCCTATCGCTTATCGCGTATCGCGTATCGCGTATCGCAAGGGTCAATAGTCATTAGTCGATAGTCCATAGTAGGGAAGCCGACAGATGGGCCGGTCTGGAGACCGCCTCCTGCAAAGGAGCTTCGACTCTCGGCATGGTCAGATTTCGGAGAGGACGTCGCGGACCTGATCGAGGGCCCAGTCTAGCTGTTCGGGTTCGATGATCAGGGGAGGTGCAAAACGGATCACGTTGTCGTGGGTTTCCTTGCACAATAGCCCCCGCTCCATGAGGGCCTCACAGTATCGTCTGGCCCCGCCGGCCTCGGGCAGCAGTTCCATGCCGATGAACAGGCCCCGTCCCCGAACCTCCTTCACCAGGGGGTGGGGAACGGCGCGAAGAGCCTCCAGGAAGGCAGCGCCCAGGGTGGCCGAACGCTCGTGCAGCCGTTCTTCCTCCAGGACCTTCAGTGACTCCCGAGCAACGGCGCAGGCCAGCGGGTTGCCCCCGAAGGTCGACCCGTGTTCCCCGGGCCTGAACAGCCCCAGCACGTCCGCCCTGCCCACGGCGGCGCTCACCGGGTACACGCCCCCGCCCAGGGCCTTTCCCAGGGACATCAGGTCCGGCTTCACGCCTTCATGGTCGCAGCAGAAACGGCGACCCGTTCGTCCAAAACCCGTCTGGATCTCGTCCGCGATGAGCAGGACGTCGTGGCTTCGCGTGATCTCGCGGACCGCGGCCAGGTAACCGTCGGGCGGAATGTTGACGCCCGCCTCGCCCTGGATGGGCTCCACCAGGAAAGCGGCCGTACAGGACGTGATGGCATCCTCCAGGGCCCCGGCATCGCCGAAGGGAATCACCTTGAATCCGGGTGTGTACGGCCCGAAGTCCTCGCGGTAGAGGGTCTCGGTGGAAAAAGAGACAGCGGTCACCGTCCGTCCGTGGAAGTTGTCGGCACAGACCACGATCTCGGCCTGGTCCCTGGGAACCCCCTTGATCCGGTAAGCCCACTTCCTGGCCGCCTTGATCACCGTTTCCACGGCCTCGGCGCCGGTGTTCATGGGCAATGCCATTTCCGCGCCCGTGTACTCGCAGATCTCCTTCAGGAAGGGTCCCATCTCGGCGTTGTGGAACGCCCGCGAGGTGAGGGTCAATCGCCCCAACTGGCGCCGGGCGGCCTCCACGATCCTCGGGTGGCCATGGCCCTGGTTGAGCGCCGAATAGCAGGCCAGGAAATCCAGGTACCGCTTGCCCTCGCAATCGAACATGTACACGCCTTCCGCCCGATCGATGACCACGGGCAGAGGCTTGTAGTTGTGCGCGCCGTACCGGTCCGCCATTTCCATCAGTTCGTTGGAATCCATCCCTTACCACCTCCACATTGATCGACTGTCATATATCGAACTCCAATGGCGGTTTCAACCCGCGAAGGTGACCGGCCATGAGTTGTCGAGTTGTCCGGGAATGCAGATATCGGGTCCGGTATTGCTTGACTCCGGGCCGCGAACACCGTAGAAAATCTTGAATCCGTCGAGGAGTGTGTCCGTTGAACTCGATCGCGGACAGGAGGACCGGACTGAGGGCACAACGTCTTTTCCGGGTGGCCTTCCTCCTGGACGGTGTGGATTTCCAGGCCACCGTCACGGACATCAGCCGGGCCGGCGCCTTCCTCCATTGCCGCCAACTGCCCAGGATCGGCACCACCGTGGACTTCGCGGTGAAGCCGGTGAAAGAGGACGCCACCACGGTCATGGTCACGGGAGAGGTGGTTCGGGTGGTCGCGGAACGGACCGCTCCGGGCGAGATCCGGGGCTTCGGCGTCAAGTGGCGCAGCATGCGGTCCTCCGGCGGGCCTTCGGCGGTCGCAGACCTCTTTTTCGACATATGCGGCGAGCCGCTGGACCAGGAGATACCCAGGACCCGGGAGCCCACCTCGGTGGAGTATTCCTTCGATGAAGGCGCGTTCATGGACCGGGACGTGACCAAACCCGATTTCCGCATCGACAACAGCGCCCTCGACCAGATGCTGGACGATTCGAATCACGAGACCATCGAATCCCCTCTCGAGTTGTACGACGTGCGACTGCCTGCGCTGGTGGTCTATCGCGAGACCCACTTGAATGGCATGGTCCGGAGGCTCGGCACACAGAACCTGGTGCTGCAGACGCCCTTAGAGGCTCTTCCCGTGGCATCCATGGTGACCATCAGGGTGACCCCTCCGTCGGGATCCTGGTCGGAAATGCCGGGGATCCACATGCTGGGCCGGGTGGTATCGTCGCGGCCCGAAGGCAGCGGAGGCGAGTCGGAAATTCGCCTCACCATGGTGGACGAAAGGGGTGTTCTGGGGGCTTTTGAACTGCTTCTGGACGACGCGAGGGAAGACAGGCTGGTATAGGCATTATGCGGGACCTGGCGGGATTCGCGATCCTCGTCCTCATCCTCGTGGTGGGCATCTATTTCCTTTTTCAGGTGCTTTTCCCGTTCCTCATGACCTATCTCCTGGGCCTCATCGTCTTCTTCCTGGGGGCCACGGCGGTGGTCTGGAAGGGGCGCTTGCACCCGATCCACCTGGACAGCCTGTTGAGCCCCGGCTATCCGCTGATCCTCGGACTTCTGTCCGTGGCGGTCCCCCTGGCCCACGCCATGGTCGTGTTCCTGTTCTCCGACGTGGACCATTGGCTGGTGATATTCGCCGTCAACGTGACCATCCCCGTGCTCTGGACCAGTCGGCTCCTGGTGGTCCATGGTCGGCAGAAGGCGCAGTACTACGCCGAGGGCCACGACATCGAAGATCTGCTGGACACGGCCCGGCGACGGGAAACGGCCCTCGAGGTGAAGATCGATGCCATGGACTCGGTGGAAGAACACGAGATGACGCCCGAACCCTGGGAGTCGGCCGTCGGCGTAGCGCCCACGCCCTGTTGCGGCGATGATGGGGCCGTGAGCCGGACACGGGAACGGATCATGTCCCTTCGGGACGATCATGCCGAAATCGTCCGCGACCTGGTCCTGGCCCTGTCGGAAGCCCGGTCCACCGCAAGGCCGCCGCCACATCCCGCCGTAGAGCGTTCTGGCAAGGCCCTGGATGGCATGGAGGAAGACTTCACCCGTGTCATGCGCGAAGCGGAATCCCAGCTGTCCGATTCCTACTCCGGTGTCGGCGCCCCGGGTTGGGAGGAGTGACCGGGTACGGCCAGGCGCATGCCCGGCCTCAGCCTTTCGAGGTCGATTTCGGGGTTGGCGGCCGTCAGGGCATCCAGTGAAATATTGAGTTTCCTCCGGGCCACTTTCCAGGCCGTGTCTCCACTGATGACCACGTAGTACTCAGGCCGCGCAGGGGCCGGTTCGTCGTCCGAGTCCACGGTGACGGGCCTCGTTTCCGCGGGAGGCTGGGGCACCGGGTGGGGCGTCGGCGGACGGGGTCCCGGCATGCTGGGCCGATCCCCGGTGGCTGGCGCAATGATGGGCACCTTGAGGACCTGCCCCACCATGACCCCCCTGAGGCGTACTTTCGGGTTCATCTTTTCCAGCAGGTCCAGGTTGGTCCGGTACCGGCCCAGGATGTGGGCCAGGGTCTCGTTGGGGCGGACACGATGCTTCACCACGTTGATCACGTCCATGCCCTGCTCGCGTCGCGCCCGCACCTTGGCCAGATAGGCCGTGCGTGACCCGTTGAAACGGGCGAATTCCCCATGGGTCAGAACGAGATGGAAGCCCTCACCCGCCACCAGTCCCCTCTGCTTGGCGCCGGGATTGAGATCCAGCAGCCCCTGGATGGTGCGGCCGGTCCACTTGGCATAGAGGTCCAGGGTGTCCTCGGGCGCGATTCGGATGTCGTAGGGCTCCAGGGGTCCCGCCAGCACCTGGTTCACAACGGCCTTGGGATCCAGGGGTCCAAGGTCCGGGCGGGCACGTCCCGGCGGGCCCACGTTGCGGGGATACCACTCACGCTCCGTCAGGGCCTTCGGGAACAACGAATGGTCGTGCTGGCGTCCGGGCTCCGGTTCGATACCCCGGCACCCGGAAACCACGAGAAACGCCAGCAGAAACCACCCTTTCCCCGAGCCTTTAAACCGTTTGCCCATGGTAATGAATCATTCTAGGTCCGAAAGGAACAGACCGCCAAACGGACGTCACAATGGGCCAAATGCAATCAACAGTCGACTGTCCCCCGGTGAAGATTTGCTGGTCGTGGCCGGCAGCATCTGCGAGCCCACCTTGCACGGGATGATCAACCGTGATTATAATCGTCGGCGTCGTGCCGGTGGCCCCCTATGGAAGCAGAAAACGAAGGGTTGAACGAGATGGTGGAGTTGGTCCGCGAGAAGCACGCGCTTCTCGGGAGTGACGACTACTTTGCCCTCCTGGGTGTCCCCCGGGAATCGGACACCGTGGCCGCCCGCGACGCCTATTTCAAGTTGGCCAAGTATTTCCATCCCGACGCCATCTCGCGTCTGGGGCTGGATGAAGGCACCGAGAAGCAGGCGCTGGAGGTTTTCAAGGCTCTGTCGGAAGCCTACAACATCCTGGGGGATCGCAAGCGTCGCATCATGTACGAACAGGAAGGGGCCGAGGCCGTTTCCCCCCGTTCGCGGAAGGAGGCCGCCGCCGCCCGGGACAAGGTGTCCGAGGGACGGATATTCTTCCACAAGGGAAACATGTTCCTCCAGCGGCGGGCGTACGGCGAAGCCGCCAGTTGCTTCTTCAAGGCCGTGGAGCTGGACGGCACCTCGGGGCGTTACATGTGCTACCTCGGTCATGCCCTGATGCTGAACCTCGAACTGCCCGAAGACCGCCGCCTGGACGAGGCCAGGGAATGGTTCGAAAAGGCCATCGAGACGGCCCAGAACGACCACGAGCCCTACTACTACATGTCGCTGTACCACAAGGCCGTCGGCAACCTGGAAAAGCAGAGGGCAAACCTGCAGGACGCCCTGACAATCAACCCGAACCACGTGGAATCGAAGCGTGAAGCGCGGCTGCTGGCCATGCGGTCACGACGGGGTTCCAGGTCCGGCGTTCATTCCATCGTCAGCCAGGTGAAGGCCGCCCTCGAGAAGCTCACCAGGAAGAAATAGAGCCCCGAACCCGTCCACTCACAATCCGCAACCCAGTGTCTCGGCCTGCTTGCCCGTGAATCCGCTGTTCCCCGGGGAGAAGCCCCCGTCGCCGGGAATTCCCATTTGGATGGACAACTCCGCGGCGGTAACCGTGGCGCCCTGGCTGCACAGGATGCCCACCACCGGGCCGCCGCCTCCACCTCCGCCGCCGTTGGCACCGCAGGGGCTGCGCCCCCCTTGAGCAAGAGAAGCGCCAAGCGCAGGGCGGCACGCCAGTGCCCGCCCGAGATTGGCGCCCGTAGCAGCGACGGAGTCGATGCGACCAGGGGGGTCATAGGGGGGCTGCGCCCCCCTTGAGTAAGAGAAGCGCCAAGCGCAGGGCGGCACGC
>JADHTP010000177.1 GCA_016784945.1 Deltaproteobacteria bacterium
TACTCGGGAAACAACGGGATCCCCGACCTGATCCAGAACATGCTGTACATCCGTGAACTGACCGGCGACGTGGAGGTCATCGGCATCGGCACCGACTTCGACGGCCTGACCCACCCCTTCTCCGACTGCTTCCTGCCCAACCAGCTGGACCGCATCGCCTGGGCCATGAAAAAGCACTTCAGCGAAGACGAGATCGACCAGGTCTTCTACGGCAACTCGGCAAGGGTCTTCGAAAAGGGCTGGACCTAGGAGCGTGTCGCCCATTGCGATCTGCTGCGGTTCCGACTGCATCCCGACATGCTGCGTCGCTTTCCCCGAAACGTCCTCGACGTAGGTTCCAGCTACGCCTGTGGCGCTGCGGGGCCCCTGCTCCTTGCCTGACGGGCGCATCCGAAACCTCGCTACGATCTCAATGTCAGACAGTCCCGCTAGGGCGTTGATCGTCAATCGTTGATCGTTTGATCGTTGGAGGATTGAAGGGGACGGTTTCGACCCTCAGGTCTTCTCCTGGCACGTGGCCATGATGCATTCCATGTCGAGGCCGCAGTCCGCGTCCACGGTACACTGGTCCCCGCAGCAGAGCACGCCGCCCTGCTGCAAGGGACTGGACTTGACCACGTCCGCGGCTTCCGTGCTGCCCGCCCCGCCACAGTCCCAGGTGTCCGGGTGGGACACGCCCAGTTTCTTGTTCCAGTAGTCCAGGGGCTTGCACCAGCCGCAGCCTCCGCTGTTGGGCTTGCACGTCACGTTGGTCATGTCGCCGTCAACGTACTTGGGATCGTCAGGCTCCAGTTCCCCGTAGAAATAGCAGGTGCAGCTGGACGTGGGCTTGTTCCGGATGGCCTTGCACCCGTCGTGGGAACCCTTTGTCAACGGCCAGCATATGGCCGGCGTGCAGGCTGAACCGTCGGCGCATTCCTTGTCGGGTGCACAGGTGGCGCAGGGCAGGCCGGGTTTGCAGTCATTGTTGTCAGCGCACTTGCCCTGGTCCGTGGGGCAGCCCAGGTCACCACACCCGAAGATGTCGTTCACCGTGGTCACGTCTCCGATGGCGTCGGGCGCGCAGTTGAAGGCCCCCGTGGAAGAGGTCCGCGTCAGGAAGAAGGCCGGGCTTTCGGCCCCCACCATGATGTCTTCGCACCCCTTGGAGCTCCGGTACATCACGTCCATCTTGCCCAGGCACACATGCCAGCCCACGGGACACAGGTCCGTGACGTTGCATCCCGTGCCTTCCGGGTTTTCGCCCGTATTGCCCGCCTTCCTGTCACAGGCCGGGACTTCGTTGTGGATCCCGGGCTGGTCCCAGGCACCGCCACAGGCCGCGATCAGGGGGTAGTCGTTGATGTGTATGAATCCCTCGCGGGTCCCGTCGGAGCACCCCACCCAGCCCGGGTCGTCCTGGCAGGTCCCATGGTCGCAAATCATGTTGGCCATGCAGGCGCCGCAGGAGGCCCCGCAGCCATCGCTGCCACATTCCTTCCCGTCACAGTCCGGCAGGCAGCAGAGCCCGTCGGCACAGACCTCCAGGCCGGCACACTCCCCGCAGAGACCGCCGCACCCGTCCACGCCACAGACCTTCCCTTCGCAGTCCGGGGTGCAGCATTCATGGAACCAGCAGGTCTGCCCAACGGCACAGATCCCGCACGCGGTCTCGCCACCGCACCCGTCGTCACCGCACTCTTTCCCATCGCAGGAGGGAAGGCAGCATCCCCCGAACCAGCAGACCTTGCCCTCGGGGCAGCACCCGGTGTTGCACGTCTCGAACTCGCATTCGCACTGGCCTTCGACACACACGCTGTCATCGCCGCAGGTCCCGCAGGTTCCTGCGCACCCGTCGTCACCACACTCCTTTCCGTCGCAGGCCGGCGTGCAGACGTCGTCCATTATTTCGACCACATTCCCGGGATCAACCACATCGACCTTCTTTCCAGGATCGGACGGGGGCGTTCCCGGATCGGCCACGACCCCCGGGTCGGACCCGGCGAGGTCCGTGGGCGTTCCGTTGCTCCCTCCAACACCGCTGCAGCCCAGGGCGAAGATACACACGGCAAGGGCTTGAGATACCCGGTTCATCAGGACCTCCACAACGATGACATCACAGTATATATCAACGTGATATTCGCACAACCTGTCCATGGTAACGACCAACTATGGGCGCCGTTCAGGGGCAATCCCGCGGGAAGGTGCCGGTGGGTTCCCCGGCGTCGGAGTCGGCGCACACGTAGGATTTGCTGGTGGCGTACCACCCGCATTTGTGGAACCCATGTCTACCTCGAAAGACCACGCGGCCTCAGGATACCACTATAATGAGGTTGCAAAGTCGAAGGAACGGCCCGTGACAGGACCATGACCAACGGAGGTACGGATGGAAACCGATCTGGCGACCAGGATCGCCCGCCTGGAAAAAAGCAATCGACGGCAGAGGTGGTTCACCCTGGGTACCCTGGTCCTCCTGGTCACGGGTTGCCTGGCCCTGAGCCTCAGGGACTGGCCGCCACCGGCACGGGCCCATGGTGCCAATACCGATATTCCCGACGTGATCCGGTCCAAGTCCTTTCAGTTGCTGGACCAGAAGGGGAAAGCCCGCGCCTGGCTCATGAACGGCCGCAACGGCGCCACCTTCCTGAGCCTTGCCGACACCATGGGAAAGGCCAGGATCGCCATGACTGTGGAACCCGACGGATCGTCCGTCATCAACCTGGCCGACGCCCAGGGAAAGGCCCGGGTGGCACTGGGACTGGATGCCGGCGGGATGCCTTCCCTGGTCTTCACGGATGCCCTGGACAAGCTGCATTGGAAGGCGCCTTGAAAAACAGGGCCATGGTGAGGTTCCATGGAGGGATGACATGAAGGGAATTCCGATTCGCCTAGGGATCACGCTCACCCTGTATGCACTGCTCCTGGCGCTCGCATGGGCCGGGTGCAGGCAGGATGCGGCCCAGGAGTCGCAACCGGCGCCGGAACCGGAACGCCCGGCCATTTACTGCCACCTGGACAGACACTGCTCCCCTGGTTCGACCTGCGCCAAGGGCCGGTGCGGAACCGGTCCGTCCCGGAACCGGCCTGCGAAGCCCCGGATCCGCGTGGTGGACGAATTCGAGCGGGCCCAGAAGCAGATCCAGGACAACCGGGACCGCGCCATCGAACGGAACTCGCCACACCTCCAATAGGCTCAATCGTTCTCCAGCCGGTGCAGTTTTTCCTGCATGATGGCGAGGATCTCGTCGTCCATGGCCGTCATGCCCGTGGTGGCGATGCGACCCAGGTTTCGCAGGGATCGGGC
Source organism: Deltaproteobacteria bacterium (assembly GCA_016784945.1). Taxonomy (GTDB): domain Bacteria; phylum Myxococcota_A; class UBA9042; order DTJE01; family DTJE01; genus JADDHL01. The sequence goes on from JADHTP010000177.1 coordinate 3,284, forward strand.
CCCGTCTTTCCCGATGATCCCGTCGGTGAAGGGAATGCAGATGCCGTTGTGGGCCAGGGAAGCCGATCGGAAGGCGGCGTCCACGGAGGTCATGGTCTTGAGGGCGCATCCGATCTTCGCACCGTCGCAGATCATCCCGGCCACGTTGCCCACCATGTTGTTCATGGCCATGGACACCACTTCGGCGTCGCCGCCTTCCAGGAAGACCAATCCGGCGGCCAGGCCGATGCCTGCGGCGTTGGAGCATCCACAGACCGCGGACAGCGTGCCCAGATGATGGGTCGTGGCGGAGGTCACCAGGCAGGCCAGCGCCAGGGCCTGGTCCACCCGCTGGGAGGGGTAGCCCTTTTCCTCGCCCCACAGCGCCAGGGGCACGGAGCAGGTAATTCCCTTGTTGCCCGAGCCCGCCAGGGACATGACCACGAAGTCTTCCCCGGACATCCTGGCGTGGACGCCCGCCAGCACCAGACGACTCAACCGGGTCAGAGGGTCCTCGCCAGCCAGCCCTACGAAGGACCGGGGGAAGAGTCCCAGGCCGTGCCGCGCAATGGCCAGGTTCAGGTCCACGCCCTTGCGCAGGGCAGCGGCGTCTTCGGGGCCCAGGGAACGGGCCAGGGTGATCATCTCGTGGAAGGTGAGGCCGGCCAGCCGTCGGCGCAGGGACTTTTCCGGTGCGTCGACCGAACCATCGCCCCCTTCCTCCAGGACCGGGACACCGTCACGCTCCAGGCGCACGATGCGCGTGTGACCGCCTTCGATCACGGCCCGGCCTCCCGATCCCGCGGCGCCGGTGACCAGACAGCCCACGAAGAGCCCCTCGCGGGCCGGATCCACTTCCACGGTCACCCCGCCCGATCGCACCAGGCTCCCGGCTTTCTCCAGAATTTCGGGGGTGATCCCGCGAAAGCACTCCAGTCCGGCGTCCAGGTCCGTCAGGAAGCAGCCGATGGCCAGGGACCACAGGATCCCGGTGCGTCCGTCCGAATGGGGAATCCCCACGGCATAGCAGTTCTTGTAGATCCGCGCGTCGCACACCAGGTGGGCTGATCGGGGCTCGCCGCTCGACAGGGAGGCCGCATTGGCAGCGGCCAGGGCGATGGACGCGGGCTCCGTGCAACCCAGGGCGGGTTTCCATTCCACTGCCAGGTAGTCGGAAAAACCAGGTGTGTCGCCGAATCCATCGGAGCCATTTCGTGGCGTCATGGCGGTCCCCGTAACCTGTGATGCCCGATCGTACCCCCTTCCAGCCCGCCCGGGCAAGCAGGGACGCGACCCCAGGGCAAACGCATCTAATCCGTGGTCGTGCGTGGCTTCTGTTTCAACATCTTGATGCGTTTGCCCTGGACGCGACCCCATTTACCCTTGACGGGGACACCCGTGAGTGACCAAGATGAACGGGTACGGCGAGGTGACCCTTGTTCCTGCCCATCGGTGACACCCCCAATCCCCGCAACTACACCGCCTGGGTCACCTGGAGCCTGATCGCCGCCAACGTTGTGGTGTACCTGGCCTTCACCCTGCCCCTCTCGGGCCAACCCGTGGACCTCAGCGACCCGGCCCTGGCCGAGTACCTCAAGGCCCTTGCCCCGAGGCTGGGTCTGGTGACCCGGATGGAGCTGACGCAACTGCTGGCCCAGACCAGTTCCTACGACCTGTTCACCTTTGCCCACGGGTACAAACCGGGACTTCCCGAGGTCGGGGACCTCTTTTTCAGCCTGTTCCTCCACGGGGGCTTCCTGCACCTGGCCGGCAACATGCTGTTCCTGTGGATTTTCGGCGACAACGTGGAACAGCGCCTGGGCCGGCTGGGATATCTGCTGACCTACCTTTTCACCGGTGCCGTGGCCACCCTGACATTCGCCCTGTTCGACTGGGGCTCAATGATCCCCCTCGTGGGCGCTTCCGGGGCGATATCGGGTGTCATCGGCCTCTATTTCCTGCTGTTCCCCAGGAACAAGGTCAAGGTGCTGGTGGTCCTGGTGTTCTTCTTCGATGTCTGGCTGTTGCCGGCCCGCTGGGTGCTGGCGTTCTACGTCCTGGTGGACAACCTCCTGCCCTTCCTGATCGGGGCCCAGTCAGGGGTGGCCTACGGCGCGCACCTGGGCGGATTCGCCGCGGGACTCATGGTGGCCTGGGTCGGGAGACGGTTTGCCTGGCGCTGGCCCTGGGCCCGGGGACGCCTGCCGAAAGGGGATCGCGACGTCAGACCCGCGGCAAGGAAAGACGCGGCAGGCCCCCTGCAGGAACTGGGCAAGGCCATCGAGGCCGGTAAGGTAAAAGAGGCCATGTCCGCGCTCCAGGGCCTTCGGATGGGGGACCTGGGTCGGCTCGACCCGGCCCATTGCGCCATCCTGTCCGCGTGGGTGCAGGATTCCGGAAACCCGGACATGGCCGCCAGGATGCTGAGGCGTTGCCTGTCCGCCCACTCGAAGTCCGGTGACCTGGCCCGGGTCTACCTGGCCCTGGGCCTCCTGAGGCTGGACCAGGGACAACAGGCGGCCGCCTACCAGCACCTGCTCAGCGTGTTAGACCACGATCCGGACCCCGGGACACGGGCCCGGGCGGGCGAGGCCCTGGGACGGATCGACCTGTACCGGAAAAAGAAGAAATAGACACTCGGGGGATGGCATGCTGTATGGATTTGAGGACAGGGAACCTTCGGTGGACCCGCTGGCCTACATCAGCGACACGGCCCAGGTCATCGGCGACGTGGTGGTGGGGCCCCATTGCTACGTGGGCCACGGCGTGATCCTGAGGGGGGACTACGGCCGCATCGAGATCGGGACCGGCACGGCCATCGAAGAGGGAGTCATCGGACATGCTCCACCCGGCGAGACCTTCCGGATCGGCGACCACGTGACCGTGGGACATGGGGCCGTCATCCACGGCATGGGCATCGACGATTGGGCCGTGGTCGGCATGGGGGCCATACTCAGCCTGCGATCCCGGGTGGGGCGCTGGTCCATCGTGGCCGAAGGCGCCGTGGTCAGGATGATGCAGGAGGTGAAGGACGGGATGGTGGTGGCCGGGAATCCGGCACAAGACGTGCGCGAAACCGCGGAAAAGGACCGGGCGCTGTGGGAATTCGGCAAGCAATTGTACGTGGACCTGGCCGCCCGGTACCTGGCCGGAGGGATCAGACCGCTGGATCGATGATACCCGGGCTAAAGGTGACAGCCACCTTTTCCCTTGGATCGTTGATCGTTTGATCGTTGATCGTCTGAGGCTTGTAGGGGACGGTCTCCAGACCGTCCCACGGGGGCGCAAAGAAGCCTCCTGACCGCCTGCGGTCCTGCTGGACGCCTGGCGAGCCGCCGCCTACGAACTGGCCGCCACATCCCTCGGCGCCTGGGATTTCCAGTGGGCCGGCAGGCTGGAAGACGCCGGCGGGACCATGCAGGAGGCACTGACCGCGGCCAACGCCGAGATCACCGACCCCAGCGTGGA
>JADHTP010000178.1 GCA_016784945.1 Deltaproteobacteria bacterium
TGACCGGCAAGGGACCATCCCGACTGGATACGGAAATTCACTGCAAGCCCCTCCACGTCCGGATTTCCATCGAAAAGTGCCTCGATGCCTTCGTGGAGGCCAACGCCTTCTCCAACCAGGCATCCGCCTGCTTCAAGTGTCCCCAGGGGGAGCTGGTGAGGACCCTGGTGGCCGGCAACTGACCCTGTCTCATGGCTCTGTCTCCCAGTTCACCCGGGCCACCGTGCCCTTGCTTCCCGACCTTTTCACCCGGTACAGGGCCCTGTCGGCCGCCGCCAGGAGCACCTTGGATTCCCTGGGCGAACCCTCGGGGCAGGCCGCCAGTCCCACGCTCGCCGATGGCCTGATGACCGATTCTCCCACGAGGAACGTCCGCCGCTTCACGGCCTGCACCAACCGGTTGGCCACCTCCATGGCCGCCTCTTCGTCCATGTCCGGTAACAGGGCCGCGAACTCGTCGCCGCCCCAGCGGCAGGCCACGTCCATGCCCCGGACCGATTCCCGCAACGCATCCGCCACGGCGCGCAACAGGGAGTCCCCCGCTCCGTGGCCATGCTCGTCGTTCACGTCCTTGAGGTTGTCCACGTCCAGCATCAGGAGACAATAGGGGACGCCGGACCGCTTGGTCCGCGAATATTCTTCGTCAAGGCGGGCTTCGAGGTAACGCCTCACGTACAACCCGGTGAGCCCATCCACCGTGGCCATGCTGTAAAGGTGCCAGTTCTCCACGGCGATGGCCGCCTGCATGGCAATGCTCTTCACCAGGCGACGTTCCCGGCCCCTGGGATGGGCGCCTTCTTTCATCACGAGGGACAGGTGACCCTCCGACGTACCGTCCGGACTCACCATGGGACGGGCCAGGATCCGGCCCACCGCCAGTCCCGTGCCCGGCCGGCAAGGCGAGGTAAGCGGCCCGTCGATGTCGGCCCAGGAGGCGGGCGTGCGGCCAAGCGACCGAAGCACTGCCTCCATTATGGCAGGCTTGTCGGCCCGATCCACGGCCCGGATGAAGGTCCTGGCGCCACCACGGACGTCGCCGTTGACGGTCAGCACCACACCCAGGGAATCCGGCACGGCGGCCAGCAGGCACATGCCGATCCGACGGGCGACATCCTCCACGTCCAGGGTGGAGGCCGCGGCACGCCCCGCCTCTTCCACCACGGCCAGTTCCTCCGCCCGCTCCCGGGCCGCCTGGGACTTGAGCCACATGCGCCGGAAGATGTCGTTGAAGATCACGTAGGACAGAGACAGGGAGGCCAGCGCCGGAAAGTCCCGGCCCTTGTAGGCGATGGCCAGGGCGAAGCCCACGGGCAGAAAGGCGGCCTCCGCCACGATCCCCGGCCAGACGACCTCCTTCAGGATGGTCTTCCAGGGAAGTCGGTTCAACCGGTAGGACGCCGTCACCACGGCGAACTGCGGCCCTACCAGCATCAGGGAAGTGGCCACGTAGATGAGCACGGTGGTCCCCACCGACTGGTCCAGGGCCTGTCCGAACCGGGTGGCCGGATCGTAGGTCAGCCCGATGCCGGTGACGATGGCGGCGGTGACCGCGGGACCGAAGATGAGCTTGGCCGCCGAAACCACCGGAGGCCAGGCCTCGTGACCGCCCACCTCCCGGTAGACCAGTTCCACCAATCCCCTCAGCAACATGGCGACGAACACCATCAGGGTGCCCGCGCCCGTACCCAGGGTCAGCAATCCGGTCACATAGACGCCGGTGTCCAGAGTGAAGGTCACCATCCCGGCCATTCGGAAGGACAGCAACCGGGACACGAAGGCCAGGATCAGCAGGGTGAAGAAGGCCCAGGGATTCCGGCGGACCGTATCGAAATACTCTTCGGGGTGATACTGGATCGCAACGATGACGAGGGCCAGACAGGCAAGGCCCACCAGCCCGACATAGAGGACGTGCGCCCTGGAAAAGGGACCCATTCGTGTCCCGGTCATTGGCATCGCCTCGACACTGAGCGGGAAGCGTATCTTAGCCTGCCTCGCCGGCAGGGAAAAGTCGATAGTACATGCCTCCCGCCCCGAGATCCCGACCATGGACTATTGACCATGAACTATTGACCCCCTATATCAGTAGCCCACCTTGTTCAGGCCCTTCTCGGAACTGGCCCATCCCTCCTCCACCCGTACGAAGAGCTCCAGGAAGACCTTCCGACCCAGCAGGGCCTCCATTTCCTCGCGGGCCGCGGTCCCGATGCGCTTGAGCATGGCGCCGCCCTTTCCGATGACGATGGCCTTCTGTGACGGCCTCTCCAGGTGGATTGTGGCAATGATGTTGATCACCCCGGGCGGCTCCGGTTCCTTGAACTGGTCGATGCACACGGCCGTGGAATACGGCACTTCCTGGCGGGTGAACAGCATCACCTTTTCACGAATGAATTCGGAGGCCAGGAACCTCACGGGCCGATCGCTCAGTTCGTCGGCGGGGAACAGGGCGGGCCCCGGGGGCAGCAACAGGTTCAATTCCGACAGCAGGCCATCCTGGCCGTCCCCGTCCAGGGCGCAGACGGGCACGATGGCCTTGAAGGGGTGGCGCTTCCCGTAGGCGTCGATGAGGGGCAGGAGGTGGGGCTTTCGCAGCAGGTCCACCTTGTTGATGGCCAGCACGGCCGGTCGGCCGCAGGCCCGGACCTTTTCCAGCACGTGTTCGTCACGGGCCAGGTCCTTGACCGGGTCCCTGGCGTCGGTGACCATGAGAACCACGTCGCAATCCTCCAGCACGGCCAGGGCCGCCGAGACCATTCTCCGGTTGAGGGCCTTGGTGGACTGGTGTATCCCGGGCGCGTCCTGGAACAGGATCTGGCTGTGGACCAGGGTCAACACGCCGAGGATCCGGTCCCGCGTCGTCTGCGGCTTGGGTGTCACGATGGCGATCTTGCTGCCGAGCAGGCGGTTCAACAGCGTGGACTTTCCCACGTTGGGTCGGCCCGCCATGGCCACCGTGCCGCATCGATGTTCGTCCATTCTGATTTCTTCCTCCCCGGGGGCCTGCCCCGGCACTCGCGCTTCAGACCCTGCGGGCCTCCAGACCCCTGACAATTCGCGCGGCATCGTAAAGCGGCCGGACCTCCGTGAAGTCCCCGTGGTCCTCCAGGAGACCCACCACCCTGTCGCGCTGATCCGGCGTACCCACTTCCACCAGCAGGACGCCGCCCCCGGCCAGGTGGGAGCCCGCCTGCTCCACCAGCCGTCGGGTCACCGACATTCCATCCTCACCGGCAAACAGGGCGCTGCGCGGCTCGAAATCCAGCACACACTGGTCCATGATCACGGAATCGCCCTCGGCCACATAGGGGGGATTGGACACCACCACGTCCAGTGACCCGTCCGGTTCCAGTCCCCCCAGAAGGTCACAGTGCACCGCCCGCACCCGGTCCTCCAGGCCCAGACGGCCCACGTTCTCGCGGCACACGGTCAGGGCCTCGTGGGAAATATCGGTGGCCGCCACCCGAACGGACTGGTTTCGTGCCGCGACGGCACAGGCGATGGCGCCGCTGCCGGTGCCAACGTCCACCACGGAGTGGAAAGACGGGCCGCATCGTTTCAGCCACTCCAGCGTGGCATCAACCAGCACCTCGGTCTCGGGGCGGGGAATGAGCACGGCGGGCGACACCAGGAACGACAGCCCGAAAAACTCGCGCTGACCGGTGATGTAGGCCACCGGTTCTCCCTTCCCCCGGCGTCTCAGGAACCCCCGCAGGGACTCCCGTTCGGTGGCGGCCAGGGGCCTTTCGGGCGCAAGGTACAGGTCCAGCCGACGGATCCCCAGCGCCAGGGCCGTCAGCACCTCGGTGTCCAGGCGTGCGGACGGGGACCCGTGCTCCTCCAGGTATTTCGTGGAGAGGCCCAGCACCTCCCGCACCGTGATGACGTTTCCCTTCATGGATCGCCGAACTCCTGGACGGCTCTTTCCGACAACTCCCGGACCCGCCCGGGAACCAGCAGGCTCGATATCATGGCCACGCCCGACACGCCAGCCTGGCGTAGAGATCGGACGGTGTTCAGCCCTATGCCTCCGATGGCGACCACGGGCCGGGTCGATGCCTCGCAGGCCGCCCGCACTCCCGCCACACCGTGGGGCGCCCGCCCCGTCACCTTGGTCGGGGACTCGAACACCGGTCCAAAGCCCAGGTAGTCGCAATCCCGGTGTCCCCCGTCCCGGACCTCGTCCAGGGTGTGGGTGGAAAGACCGATCGTCGCGCCGGCCGGCAACACCCGCCGCACGACCTCAACCGGCAGGTCCTCGTGCCCCACGTGCACCCCGTCGGCGTTGCCGGCGAGGGCCAGGTCCGCCCGGTCGTTCACTATAAGGAGAGCCTCCGGAGGCAGGGTCGACCGGACCGCCGCCACCAGCCGGCCGAAAGGGCCCGCGGGCAGTGCCTTGGCCCTCACCTGAAAGACCCGTATTCCCGCACACGCCATGTCCTCCGCGGCCGCCGGAATACGCCCGGGATCGAAGGCGCCGGCATCCAGAATGGCGTAGATTCCCACTGGCTCGGGGAGCGGATTCACTCAGTCCTCCTCCACGAACACCTGGGAAACCACACGCACCAGGTCCTTCCGGGAAACCACCTGGCACATGCAACGCCGGACCTGCACGGCGCCGGGCAACCCGCGCACGTATTTCGCCAGGTGCTTGCGAAAGACGCGGGAGGTGACCAGCTCGTCGCCATCCAGGAATTCGAGGACCGCGTCGAAGTGCTCCAGTATGGTCCGGAAGCGTTCAGCCCGGCTGGGACGGGGAGGCGCCGGGTCCCCGCGCAGCGCCGCGGCCATTTCGCCGAACAGCCAGGGATTGCCCACGGCCCCACGGCCCACCATCACGCCGTCGCAACCGGTTTCATCCAGCATGCGCAGGCCGTCATGGGCCGTCACCACGTCCCCGTTCCCGATCACGGTGGAAGGAAACCGGCTCTTGAAGCGGGCAATGAGGGACCAGTCGGCCCTGCCGCCGAAGCGTTGGGCCCGGGTTCGCGGATGGACGGTCACGGCGTCCACTCCCGTGTCCTTTGCCAGCAGGGCCACTTCGTCCAGCACGATCCGGTCGGCCGTGGGGCCCGAGCGCACCTTCAACGTCAAAGGCACCTGGATGGCGCTGCGAACGCTTTCCAGGATGCGCCCCAGCCGGTCGAGGTCCGACAGGAGGGCGGCCCCGGCTCCCCCGTTCGTGACCCGCCGCGATGGGCACCCCGCGTTCACGTCCACCATGTCCACGCCGTGGTCCTGGAGGACACGGGCGGCATTGGCCATGATGACCGGATCGTGACCGGCGATCTGGGCGGCGACGGGCCCTTCCCCCTTTTCCAGCCGCAGGTGCCTTCGGGCACTGCGCGCCCCATGTATCAGTGACATGACCGGGATCATTTCCGTATAGCAGAGGTCCGCGCCGCGGCGACGGCAGACGCGCCTGAAGGGCAGGTCCGTGTATCCGTCCATGGGGGCCAGGACGAAGGGACTCCCCGAAACCACGTTTCCGATCTTCAACTGGTGATTGCCTGACAAGAGTTCCTCAGCTCTGGCCGAAACCGAAGATTTCCACATCGTCCACCAGCCAGCCGCGGAACCCCTGTAGTTGGTGCCCGCCGATTCGTATCGGAAACGGACCTGGAGAGTGGTGGCGCCGGCCCACTGGGACAGGTCGTAGGTGTGGTTCACCCAGACCGGGGCGCTGTCGAACCCGGAGGACGAGTAAGGTTGATAGGACAGGCCGTCGGCGTCGATGTCGGGATTCAGGCACCCCACCGTTTCCCAGGCCCCAGCCCCGTCCACCTGCACCTCCACCAGCATCCAGTCGAAGCCGTACGGCGGCGCCTGCGGGTCCTGTGACTCGATCTCGAAGGCGCTGTAGAAGGACAGGTACAGGGAGGTGTAGCCCTGGACCCCCACAGACGGGGACACAAGGCTGCCCCCCACCGGTCCGCCGGTCCCCCCGTCGCCGGGTTCGCAGGTGCCGTCGTCGGGAAGGAAGTTGTTGGAAGCGGAGTTTCCGAACCAGAAGGCATGTTCCCCGGAGTAGGCATTGGGCAATGCGCCGGGTTCGGGGATGCAGGCCGCACAAGGCCACCGCCGACAACAGTCGCCCACCCCATCCAAGCCAAACGAGTCCCATCACGAACCTCCCGTGGAAGCCAGCCGGGCACACCATTGTAACCCTTCCCGGCATGAATCCACGTCCCTGTTTTCGGTTCTTCTTTTCGGCCGGATACCGGTCCCTACTCGGCCAGCTTGGCCAGGTCGATGCCTTTCTTGCGCGCGTAGGTGACCAGACCCACCTTGGTGATGGTACGGATTGCGCGTGTGGAAAGCGACAGCCGGACGTGGCGTCCCAGCTCTTCGACCCAGATCCGCTTGCGCTGGATATTGGGCCTCTGCCACTTCACGGTCTTGTTGTGGGCGTGGGAGACGTTGTTCGCTCTCTTGGCGCGCTTGCCGGTCAGTACACATTTAGCCATTTCCGAATCTCCCAGAAAACCGGCGGAAAGATACTCGTAATAGGCGGAAGAGTCAATAGTCCATAGCCGGGGTCGATCGTTGATCGTTGATCGTTCGGGAGACAGCGTTACAGCAGGGAAGGGGGATGCTACAATCCGCCACCATGTTTTCCAGTGTCATCAAGAAGACGACGGGGACGGTTCTGAAGGCCGTGGAAGGC
>JADHTP010000179.1 GCA_016784945.1 Deltaproteobacteria bacterium
GCCCAGTCCGTGTTCCCGGAAACGTTCCATGGCCGACTCGATGTCCTGGGCCGTCTGCTTCTTGTTCATGGACTGAAGGGTCCGGGGATTGAGCGACTCCACGCCCACGAACAGGGTTTCACACCGGGTGCGGCTCATCAGGTCCAGCAGTTCAGGATCCCGTGAAACGTCGATTCTCACCTGTGCCGACCACTGGAACCTCGTCTTCTCCGCCACCAGCCTCTTCAGGAACCGCCGGAACCAGCGGCGGTCGGCGGCCAGGTTGTCGTCGTAGAAGAATATGTGGTTGTGCTTCGAGTCGTACCGGCGCAACTCGCCCATCAGGTGATCCACGCTCCGGTACCTGAATATCTTTCCGAACATCCGGCTCACGCTGCAGAAAGTGCAACTGTAGGGGCAACCCCTGGACGCCTGGACCGGTATCACCTTCTTTTTCCGAGGCCCGCTCTTCACTGCCATGCCGCGGACCAGTCCGTGGTCGGGAACGGGCAAGGTGTCCAGGTCCTGGATCACCGGTGCGCGGGACTCCATGTCCAGGTCCGAAGAGTCCCGACCCACCACGCCCGCCAGGTCCTTCACCGAATCGCCGGCAAGAAGCCGCCGAAAGAGAGCCACTGCAATGGATTCGGCCTCTCCAAGCACCAGGTAGTCCGCATGCTCCAGCGCTTCCCGGGGCCTGAAGGTGACATGGGGGCCGCCCATGACAACGGTCTTGCCGAGTCGACGGCTCTCGTCCGCCCATGCATAGGCCCGGGGCGCCGTGGACGTGGTGGTAGTGATCCCCACCACCGAGGCATCCCGCAGGGCGTCGGACGAAACCTCGGCCAACTCTTCCACGAGCACATCGGCCTCCATTCCTGCCTCGCGCAGCATGGTCGCCAGGATCACGGGCCCCAGCCGCGGCAGCGGATAGATGCTGAAGATATGGCAGTCCGGTGACCGGGGTTCCAGGAACAGCACCTTCCGGGGTGCGTCCGTGTATCTGGCTTCACTGTCCATCTTGCACCTCACGTCATCCGGCCTCACGCCTTCGCAGGGGCCGGTTTGGGACTCTTCTTCTTCGCTTCACGTTCCAAACGGGCGTATTGCGCCTTCAGGCCGGACAGGAGTCGGATCCTCTGCTTCCACAAGTCCTCCAGTCGCTTCACGCTGACCCGCACCTCGCCGATCCGGGTCTTCAACCGCTCGTCCTGCTCCTCCCAGGTCTGAAGGTCCGACTTGCGCAGCTTCTGCTTTATTTCCGTCGCCAGGCTCTGGGGGTCTGCCAGCAGCTGGCTCATGGACCGGATCTGTTCCAGCGTGTACCCCACGTTCTGGAGGTCCAGGATCCGTTTGCAGCGTTTTACGCTGGCCGGGCCATAGAGCCGGAACCCGCCCTCGGATCGAGCCTCGGGGTCCAGGAGGCCCTTCTCCTCCCAGTGGTTGATGGCCCGCGTATTGATGTGGCAGAGCTGGGCCAGGTCCCCGATGGTCATGAGCTTCTGGGGCACCTTGAGATCGCCCTTCTCGGGCGCGGGAAGCCCCACCTTGCGCACGATCTTTTCGATCCCGGATTCGTCGTAGCCCAGTTCCAGCAGCGTCCGGATCTTGGCGACCACCTCCAGCTGCGCCTTCGTGAAGTAGGGCTCGCCGCCGGCGGTCTTGCCCGCAGCCAGCATGAGCCCCCTCTTCATCCAGCGGCTCAGCTCCTCGGCGGCCAGCTCCGCCCGCTTCAGGAATTCCTCTTTGGAAAAAATGGACGTTCCAGACATCATCAACCCATACAAGTGTTTTCAACCATCTCCTTTACGTATAGGTTGTGGTTTGAAGGATGTCAAGGTTTTTTCGTCGTTGATCGTCAATCGTTGATCGTGGAAACAAAAAGGAAAGAGGGAGGAAACCTACAATTCGGAGGGCGCGAACTTGGCAAAGCGTTTCTTGTCGGCCGCGCGGACGTAGGCTTCTTCGGGATCGATGGTGCCCGCCTCCGCCAGGTCGTACAGGGCGTCATCCAGGGTCTGCATGCCGTACTTCTTTCCGCCCTGGATGATGGAGTTGATCATGGAGATGTTGCCTTCCCGGATGACGTTGACCAATCCCTGGGTCCGGGCAAGGACCTCGAACACACCCACCCTGCCCTTGCCGTCCGCGGTCCGCAGCAGGGTCTGGGAGATGATCCCCGCCAGGGAACTGGCCAGCATGTCCGGGTCCTACCGAAGCGCCGGCCGCGGGACGTTATCGACTGGAGGTCCAGGTGGTCCGCCATGACCCGGGAAGCCCCAGGGCCCGTGCGGTGGTGGGCTTCGGTTCCGGTGCCTGCGAGGTCACCACCCGGTACCGACTCACCGGTCCCGGAAACGTCGGTCAGAAAAACCGGATCCAGGCCCGATCGGGCCGGGCCTGCCGACACGCCGTCATGGAAACCGTCGAAATCATGGTTCGCGGGCTGGGCAATGCCATCGCCGCGAAGAATCACTGATCGGTCAAAGCCGTCATTCCGTGTCGGGACAGGCGCCCCACTGACCCTGGGCGTCGATACACATGCACAGCGGAATCTGGTACAGGGCGAGTGTCGCCTCCACGTTGGCAGGGTCCGTGTCCACGGCGAAGGAACCGAAGAACCTCATGGTGTTCCCCGCCTTGGGCTTGAACGTGTCGTGGTCGCAGAAACGGATGTGGGATGGGGCCAGGGCGTCGTTCACCGCGATGAAGCACATCTTCACCGGGTTGCCGAACAGGTTCATGTCGAGGTCCGCCACGGTCAGGATGGCGGCGCCGGGATTGTCCAGGTTCAGAAGGTATTCGCCATCGTCATCCAGGTCGAACACCACGCCCGGGTCCATGCTGACGATGGACAGGCGCATGGTGGAGGCGTCGTCCGGGTCCGCCGGCGCCACGGACTGGATCTGCAGCCGGGTCTGGATGCCCTGGACCGCCATGGAGGCCTGGGCTCCCCAGCCGTACAGCGGCGTCTTGCCCTGTGCGTCCACCAGGACCTGGTGGGTGATGCCCGGGACCGGGGCTTCTTCGCCCAGGGCGTTCACCGGCCCCTTGAACCGCACATGGATGTAAGGACCGTCGCTTTCGTAAAAAAACCCGTCCGGCGGCAGGCACGGCGCCAGGGCCTCCGCGGGCGGATCGGCCACCAGGCCCATGACTTCCATTTCCAGGCCGAAGGACTGCTCCGGCAGGAAATTGTGCATGTGGCTGAAGGTCAGGTCCAGTTCAGGCAGGAAGTAGGTCCCCGCCTGATATCCGAAGTTCAGGCCGCCGTGACCATAGGCCTTTCCATGGGGCGTGTCGCGCACCTGCAGTCCCAGGCCGTAGGGCACCGCATCCCCCAGGATCTCCGTGGCCGTGGTGTCCTTCATTTCAGCCAGGGTGGCCGCGCTCAGGAGGTCGCCCTCCAGCAGGGCGTGCATGAACATCGCCATGTCGGGGGGCGAGGCGATGAGCGCCCCGGCGGTCCAGGTCAGGGACGGGTGGAACAGGTACGAGCAGTCCACGATGGAGCCCTCGTACTGGCTTTCCTCGGGGATCAGGTCCACCACGGCGGCCGGCACGCCGAACAGGCGGCCCACCAGGGCCAGGTCCATGTACCCGCGCGCCACGTCGTCATAGACCTCACCGGTCATGTCCAGGAAGGTGTTCTTCAGGCCCAGCGGGTCCACCAGGCGGTCGCGGATCTCCTCGTGGGCCGGGTTGCCCGTCAATTCCTCGATGATCAGGCCCAGCAGCAGGTAGTTGCTGTTCGAATAGGTGCCGCCCTCACCCGGCGCATAGAGGATCGGTTCCTCTTCCACGTAGGACAGGATCACGTCGACCCCCTTGGGAGTGGAGGGGTCCAGGATGAAGTCCAGCATGAGGTTGGTATTGGTCAGGAAGTCGGGAATCCCGCTCCGCATGGACAGGAGGTGCCGGATGGTGACCCCGCCCCACTGGGGATACTCGGAAAAGAAGCCCGCCAGCGTGTCGTCCAGTCCCAGCAGGCCCTCGTCCACCAGCTGAAGGACCACGGCAGCCACGACAGGCTTGGTGTTGCTGCCCACCCGGAAGCCGAATCCCGGCTCCATGAGCTTGTCGGTCTGCAGTTCCGCGATGCCCGAGGACCCGGACCACCAGGCGCCGTCCCCGGTGCGCACAGCCAGTCCCGTGCCCGGGTCCGCGCTGAAGGCCACGTGCTCGTCCAGGATGGCCTGGAAGGACGCCGCCAGGATCGGGTCCATCTGGGGCGGGGGTACGTAGGCGTCCTGTCCTCCCCCATCTCCTCCCCCATCCCCACCAAATCCGTCTGGCAGTGTTCCGGGGTCCGAGGTGATCCCCGGACCCCCGCCGTCGGACCCGCAGGCCGCGAGAAAAAAAGAAAGAAAAATCGCAGGCCAACGATTCCCGCCCGTCATGGCAACCCCTGTTTTTTCAATAATCACCGATGGTAAGGATAACAGAAGTACGGACTTCACCGGTGTGAAAAAAATTTCAAATACCCCTAAAGTTTTTCTTTCGGTCTGCCGATAAAGGAAAGATCAGGTCCAGAACAGGCCAGTAAAGAACACTCAGCGGGCGGACTTTTCGTAGACGAGGCCCATGTAGGCCTGGAGGGTGGGCTTGGTTTCCACGTTGTCGAACTCCGTTATACGGTCCCAGTTTTCGGCGAAGTTCTCCACGGTTGTTGGTTCCCGTCCCAGGAAAACGCCGTCGTTGTGCGCCACCTGGATGCGCCCGTAGAACCCGTGTCCGGCGTGGATGATCACACCCGTGTCCTGGCAGGCCTCGGACACCATGTAGACAGCCGCGGCCGTCACGTGCCCGGTGTCACGCGACACGTCGGGCAGACCCTCCCGTTTCAGGTCCCCGGTCATGCGGGTGTGGGCCGTGGGGGACAGCCCGTTGACCTTGATGTCGTACTTCTTCCCTTCGATGGTCAGCACGTTCATCAGGCCCACCAGGCCCATCTTTGCCGCGCCGTAGCTGGCCTGGCCGAAGTTGCCGAACAGGCCGGATACGGACGTGGTCATGAGGATGCGGCCGTAGCCCGCGGCCTTCATGACCTTGAACGCCGGATTGCAGACGTTGAATCCGCCGTCCAGGTGGACGGCCAGCACGGCCTTCCAGTCCTCGGCGCCCATCTTGGCGAAGCTGCGATCCCGCAGGATGCCGGCATTGTGGATCAGCACGTCCAGCCGGCCCCAGGTATCCATGGCCGTGGCCACGATGGCCTGTCCCCCGGCCTCGGTCTCAACCCCGTCGTGGCTGGCCACCGCTTCGCCGCCGGCGGCGCGGATCTCGGCCACCACCTGGTCCGCGGGCGCGCTGTCGCCTCCGGTGCCGTCCCTCGACACGCCAGGATCGTTGACCACCACCTTGCAGCCGCGCCTGGCCAGTTCCAGGGCATAGGTCCTTCCCAGACCCCCGCCCGCGCCGGTCACCACGGCCACGCGGTCCGTAAAGTCAATGCTCGACATTGGTTTCCTCCTAGAAATAGAACCGCGTCACGGTCTCCGCCACGCAGCCGGGCTTGTCCACACCCTCGATCTCCACGGCCACCTTCTTGATCACCTGGACGCCGCCCTTGATTTCTTCGACGGCGACCAGTGTGGTCCTGGCCCGGATGCGCGATCCCGCCTTCACCGGCGCCGGGAACCGGACCTTGTTCAGCCCGTAGTTGATCACCACCTTGGCGTCCGGGAAGGGATTGGTGGCCGGGTCCAGGGTCCCGGTCAGGTACGTGGTCATGGACAGGGTCAAGTACCCCTGGGCCACCGTCGCGCCGAAGGGCGACTCCTTCGCGGCGCGTTCCGGGTCCACGTGGATCCACTGCAGGTCACGGCTCGCCTCGGAAAACGTGTCGATCAGTTCCTGCTCCATGGTCATCCAGTCGCCCAGATTGATTTCGGCGCCAACTTTCCCTTTCAGTTCGTTGATTGCATCCTGCATGGGTCCTCCTTCAGTCAATCATTTCGATGATCACGGAAACGCCCTGCCCCACCCCCACGCACAGGGAGGCCAGTCCGTATCTTCCGCCGTGCTGCTTCATGGCGTGAACCAGAGTGGTCACGATCCGCGCCCCGGTGCATCCAAGGGGGTGCCCCAGGGCCACGCCGCCACCGTGCAGGTTCACCCTGGCTTCGTCCAGGCCCAGGTCCCGGATCACGGCCAGCGCCTGCCCGGCGAAGGCCTCGTTCAGTTCGATCACGTCCAGGTCATCCACGTTCAGCCCCACCTTATCCAGGGCCTTGCGCGTGGCCGGGACGGGGCCGATTCCCATGATACGGGGGTCCACGCCCGCCGACGCGCTGGACAGGATTCGGGCCATGGGCTTTCGACCCAGTTCGATGGCCCGGGCCTCGGAGGCAATGAGCACCGCCGACGCCCCGTCGTTCAGGGAGGAACTGTTGCCGGCCGTGACCGTGCCGCCCTTGCGAAAGGCTGGTCTCAGCTTCGCCAGCTTCTCCAGGGTCAGGCCCGCACGTGGGCCTTCGTCCTTTTCGAACACGATGGGGTCGCCCTTTCTCTGGGGAATGACCACCGGGACGATCTCGTCCTTGAAAACGCCACTCTCCACCGCCGCCACGGCCTTGTTCTGGCTGGCCAGGGCAAAGGCGTCCTGGTCCTCACGGCTGATGCCCTTGGCAGTCACCAGGTTCTCGGCCGTCTCGCCC
>JADHTP010000180.1 GCA_016784945.1 Deltaproteobacteria bacterium
TGAACTCCAGCGTGAAGGTCGTCCCCGGCAAGGGCCTGGCCCGGTTCGTCGACGGCACCAGGAGCCGCCAGCTCGAACTCTACAAGGGTCTGCCGGCCGACGGATGGTTCGTGGGCGCCGTGAACCTGGACCCCAAGCTCTTCGAAGACTGGGCCACCATGGGCGTGGAGTTCTGGGCATCCATGCTGAAGCTCGAAAAGGAAGAGCAGGACAAGCTGCAGGGTCTCATGGCCCAACTGCTCGCCGTGGAGACCGGCGACTCCGCCTTCTGGATCGGCTACGACGGCGACTTCCCCTTCCGCTTCCTCAGCATCACGGGGATCACCGATCCCGTGAAGGCCAAGGCGGCCTTGTACGAGACCTACGGCATCCTGTTCGCCAAGGCCGGCGCCCTGATCCAGTCCCTGGCGGGCCCGGAACTGGCCACCATGCCCAAGATGGACTGGTCCTCACCGAAGACCCTGCTGGCCAGTCTGAAGCCCGAACTGGACAAGACCGGGGTCACCATGGACCTCAAGTCCCAGAAGGTGGGCGACGTGGACGTGGACTCCCTGGACATCGGCGTGGATTACACCAAGGTCCCCCTGCCCGCCGGCGACGAGGATCTCAAGGAAATCACGGACGCCCTGGGCACCAAGCTTTCGGGTGCCCTTGGTTTCAGCAAGGATCGGATTTACGGGACATTCGGCAAAGCGGCCGTTTCGGACATCGAGGCCATCTCGAAGGGCGGGAACGGAGACCAGTTAAAGGACATCATCGCCGGTGCGAAGACCCGGGTTGCCGGCGCCGTCTGGTTCGGTCTGCGTGACGTGCTGCGGATCGTGGCCAAGATCGACGATGACATCGCTCAGGGCATGCCCAACCTGGAAACGGAGAAGGATCCCATCGGCGTGACCTTCCTGATCGGTGGCCGCGACGAGCGGATCATGGACGCCAACGTGGCGATTCCCATCTCGAAGATCGCCGCCCTGCTGTCCCGGCCTGGCGTACCCGCCGGCGGCGCCCCCGTCACCCCCTAGGCAACCACCGCATCAACTCCTGGACCAGCGTTCCTGCATCCTGTACAGGGTTCGGCGATTGATCCCGAGTATCCGGGCGGCCTTTTCCTTGTTGCCGTCCGCGTGGTCAAGGACCTGCATCACGTAGTTCCTCTGGAGTTCGGAAAGCGTGAGGAACTCGTCGCTTCCCGGCAGGCCCGTTCCCGACACGGGAGTGCCCGGGTTGGGAAGGTCTTCCAGGTCGATGGTCTCGCCCGCCGTCAGGACCACGAGACGCTCGATGATGTTTTCCAGCTCCCGGACGTTGCCTTCCCAGGGGCGGTTCTGCAGGGCGTCCATGGCCCGGGAAGTGACCCGCCGCAGAGAACTGCCCGACGTGGCGGCATACTTGCGCAAGAAGTGGTCCACCAGCAGCGGGATGTCTTCCATGCGGTCCCTCAGGGGGGGGATATGGATGGGAATGACGCTGAGCCGGTAGTAGAGGTCTTCCCGAAAGCTGCCATCCTTGACGGCGGCTTTCAGATCCTTGTGGGTGGCCGCGATGAGCCGCGCGTCCACAGGGGACGACTTGTTGGAGCCCACGGGCCTGACCATCCGGTCCTGGAGCACCCGCAGCAGCTTGGCCTGCAGGGCCAGTCCCATGTCGCCGATCTCGTCCAGAAACAGGGTCCCGCCGGACGCCTCGACAAAGAGCCCCCGCCGGGCCTGGTAGGCGCCGGTGAAAGCCCCCCTGGCGTGACCGAACATCTCGCTTTCCAGCAGACCTTCCGGAATCGCCGAACAGTTGACCGGGACGAAGGGGCCGCTGGCGCGCTGGCTTTCGAAGTGGATGGAGCGGGCGATCACCTCCTTGCCGGTGCCTGATCCGCCCAGGATGAGGATGTTGCTGGAGGAGTCCGCCACCAGGTCCACCAGGCGGAAGATCTCCACCATGGCCTTGCTATGCCCGACGATCTTCTCCGAGTCGTACAGGCCCCTGACTTCCTTCCGGAGCCGCCGGTTCTCCTGTACCAGGATCCGCTGCTCCACGGCCTTGGCGACCAGCGCCTCGATCTGGCGCATCTTGAAGGGCTTGGTAACGAAGTAGAAAGCGCCGGCCTTCATGGCCTCGATGGCCCGGTCGATGGACCCGAAGGCGGTGATCATGAGAACGGGAACGTCGGGCCGAAGGGACTTCACTTCCTTCAGGACCTGCATCCCGTCCATTTCCCGCATGCGCAGGTCGGTGATGACCACGTCGTATTCGTGGTTCTTGAACCGATCCAGGGCCTCAGCGCCGCTGTTGGCGGCGTCCACCTCGTAGCCCTCCCGCCCCAGGAAGTCCACCACGAGGTCGCACATGTCCTTTTCATCGTCCACGATGAGAACCGATCGGTTCCGGGATTCCGCAGCGCCCATGGTTGCCTCGCTTCAATGCCGGGAAACACCCTTACCAGAAGTGTGACTATTTGTCACTTTTGCCATCGAATATCTTTATTTCAGTACGTTACCTTTCGTCATCATCTTGGCATTTCGCCTCATTCACAGGGTTACACCAAAATGATAGGCTGGTCCGGCAATCCTGGAAACGGCACAGACATGACCACCAACGCGTCAGACAGCCTGCTATCGGACGGTCGCCCCCAGAGGCCCGCGGACGGCCACCGCGTCATGATCGTGGACAGCGATCAGTTCCTCGCGGAGACCCTGGCGGACATCCTCAGCGAGGAGGCTATCCAGGTATCCATTTTCCGGACCGGAACACAGGCCATCGAGGAGGTCCGGGCCCATCCCTACGGCATCGCCATCATCGACGTACGCCTCCCGGACATGAGCGGCATCGACCTCTTGCGGCAATTGCTGGACCTGGCGCCTGACGTGGACATCGTCATCGTCACGGGAAACGCCAGCGTCCACAGCGCCATGGAAGCCCTGAACCACGGTGCCAGCCGATACATCCTGAAGCCCTGCGCGCCCGACGAATTGCTGTCCATCGTCAACGACCTCTTTGAACGGCAGCACCTGCGGGAAAGGAATCGCCTGTACCTGAGGCGACTGGAGGTCCACAACCAGCTGTCCGAGTCCCTGGCCAGCGCCCTGCAACCCGAGGACGTGGCCCGGGCGGCCGTGGACGCCACCCAGGGGCTGTCCGAGGTCCAGTCGGCCCTGGTGGTGGTACGTGCGGATCGCGCGGCGATGGAACTTGACGGCCAGGCTCTGCAGGCCCTGGCCTGGAGCGGCGTGGAGCCCGAAACCGTCGAAAGCCTCACGGCCATGCCCGAGATGGAGCAATACCTGGAGTCCAGGGTGCTGGCCCATGCCGCACCGGGAACCCTGGCCATCCCTGCCGGTGACGACCTGGGCCAACCGGGCGACATGTGCCCCGTGTCCCTTTACCGGTTGCGCGGACGCACCAGCGACCTGGGGGTCCTGGCCGTCATCATGGACAGCTGCGAATCGAACCTCGACGAACAGAACGAGGAGATCCTGACCTCCATCACCAACTGGGTGGGCGTTGCCCTGGAACGAGCCATGCTGTACCGGCGCCTGGAGGTCGCCTACACGGACGTCAAGAACGCCCAGAAGCAGTTGGTCTACGCCGAGAAACAGTCCGCCATCGGCCGCCTGGCCGCCGGCCTGGCCCATGAGGTCGGGACGCCGCTGAACATCATTTCGGGCCGGGCGGAATTCCTGCTCGAAGACTCCAAGATCGACCCCATCACGGCGCAGGGGCTCGAGATCATCGTCCAGCAGATCGAACGGATCTCGAGCCTCATCCGGCAACTCCTGGATTTTTCCAGGGAATACAGCCCGTCGCGCCAGGACATCGAGCTGAGTTCGGCGCTGAACGCCGTGATTCCACTGATGGAAGTGCAGATCAAGAAGCGTCGGATCAAGCTGCGAGTGGACCTGCCCGACGACCTGCCCAAGGTCGTGGTGAACTTCAACCAGCTTCAGCAGGTCTTCATCAACCTGCTCATGAACTCCATCGACGCCATCCACACCACGCCCAATCCCAAGTCCAGGAAGACCCTGGGCAGGATCTTCATCAACGCCGACTACCTGCCCGCCACCAGGGAAGTGCAGGTGGTGGTGGCCGACAGCGGCGAGGGCATCCGGGAAGAGGACCTGGACAAGGTGTTCGAACCGTTCTTCAGCACCAAGGAGGTGGGCGCGGGCACCGGACTGGGTCTGGCCGTGGTGTACGGAATCATCACGGACCAAGGCGGCACCATCGAGATCGAGAGTTCCTGGGCCAAGGGGACCGCCGTCACGTTCACCCTTCCCATCGAAACCGATGAACCTGTGCTCGCGGAAGAGGCTGGTGAGAAGCCGACGGAGACTATATCGTAATGATACGTTCCGTTTCCAGAACAGCTATGCGAGGTCAAATCCTTCCATCTTGCTGGTAATTCAGGAATTATTTGACAGAGTCTGTTCGATTCTTTTACCGTATATCGGCGCAGGACAGTAGGGCGACTATGCACTTGCACCTGCGTACTCTATTCTCCCTCCGGAAGGCGCAAGCCTTCCAGACGACCCTCTTGATGCTGGTCGGGGGGCAGGCGAGAATCGGGTCGGCGGACTCCCCCTGTACGTCGATTCGTGTCTGACCCCCCGACCTGCTCTCACTCTTTCCCGACTTTGTCCCGAAATGGAGCAAGCAGTCCGGGTTTTTCCCTAGAGAACGCCGGAAGGCGCGGTGATGAGGAGGGCCTTGAGGTCGTTGTCCGTGAAGCGGAAACCGAGGCCTACGAAGTAGTCGCGGCCCGCCTGGTTGATCACGTCGTCCACGCCCGCCGACACGTAGAAATAGTCGAGGAAGGCGAAAGACAGCAGGACCTTCAGGCGCGGATACTGGTCAGCCGAAAAGTCGAACATATCGGCCGAGATCATGAGGCTGTCCTTGAAGAATTCGAAATCTGCGCCGAATCCGCCCGTGCCCTCGATGAGGCCGAACCGTCCCGTGAAAAAGGACAGACGCCGGGCGAACTGCAGGCTGAACTTGAGCTTGGTGGAGGTCTCCGTAGTGCGTTCGTAGACCGCCGGGGGTTTGGTCGGGTCGTTGGTGACCGTCAGGGTGTCCGTGACCGTGGAGGTCCCCCTGGGGTCGAAGGCCACCTCGATCAGGTAGTACTTGTCCTTGGAAGGCTGCAGCCGAAGTGACAGGTAATTCTTGAGGGCACGCTGGAAGAAATTGAACTCGGAACGGAACCCGATCTGGGTTTCCAGGCGGGAAACGCTCTTGACGAGGTCGCCCACCTCTTCCACCACTTCTTCGGTCTTGTCCACCAGGGTGGGCTCGTTGATCAGTTTGCCCAGGCTCCCTTCCCCGGCATCGATCTTCCCGGCGATGTTCACCAGGTGGCTCGTGACCTTTTCCAGGTTCTCCAGGGAGGTGTTCAGGCGGTTGACCGTGGTCCGCAGGTCGCCCGGTTCCCCGGTTTCGGGGTCGTCCACCATGAGCGAGCGGACCTCGCCGGAGATGTCCTCCACGTTGTCCACGCTGTGGGCCAGGGAATCCGCCGATCCCTCGGTGAATCGGGCCGCGCCGGCGGCAATGCGTTCGAAATTGTCCAGGATCCGGCCCAACCGGCTGTCCCCTTCGTCGGTCACCTCGCGGCCTACGAAAGCGCGGATATCGCCGGTGAGCAGCGCCACGTCGGAGGCCGCCTTCTGGATGTCTTCGGTGATCTTGTGAAGACGGAGTTGCCCTTCGGTTCCCCCGTAGACCGCCGCGATACTCCCGGTGGTGACGGCCACGTTGTCCGCGATCTCCTGCAACCGGGGCACCAGGTCGGTCACCTTTTCCAGATTCGCGCTCAGGGCCATGATCCCCGATTCCCCCACGACCCGCCCGATGGCATCGCCGTCCTCCAGGCGATCGCCTCCCAGTCCCGGGGCGATTTCCAGGTAGTAGTCTCCCAGCAGGGTGGCTGTCCGGCGGGTAATCATGGCCCCGTTGGTGGTGCCGCCCCCGGGCAAGGGAGCGCCTTCGAAGAGGGCGATGTCGTCGCCCAGCCGAATGGAGACCCGTGCCCTGGTCGCGCCGTTCGGGAGCGAGACCAGCCCGACGGACTCGATGGTGCCCACCGGGATCCCGGAAATGGTGACCCGGGAATGACTGGCCAGGCCCGAGGCGTCTTCGAAGTCCGCAGTGACGACGTATCCGTCGCCGGGACTCACCACCACCTGCTGTACCGTTCCGAACAGAACCACGAAGGCCACGGCGCCCACCACGCCCACCAGTCCCACCAGGAGAGGAGTCCGAATCCGCGTCATGGCGCCGCCTCCGTCAAGGACAGAGGACCGGTCCCGGACAGGTAGATGAACCGGCGCACCACCTCGTTGGGGCTGGCCCGGACCTCGTCGGACGGGCCACGCACCACGATATGGCCGTCGAACAGCATGGCCACCTCGTCGGCCATCCGGAAAGTGGATGCCATGTCGTGACTGATGATGATCGAAGTGACCTTCAACTCCCGCTGGGCGGTCAGGATCATCTCTTCCACGTTTTCGCACATGATGGGATCCAGCCCGGTCATGGGCTCGTCATATATGATGATCTTGGGATCGAGAATGGTGGCCCGGGCCAGACCCACGCGTTTCTTCATGCCACCGGACAG
>JADHTP010000181.1 GCA_016784945.1 Deltaproteobacteria bacterium
AGCACGGTGTCATTGGAATAGGTGAAGGCATTGTCCAGCACGGCCTTGGCACCGGGTCTCGTCACCACCACGCGCACGGTGTCAGGGGGGTGGGGGGGGGTGATGACGGAAGCGAACTGAGGACTGGACACGATGACGGTGTGGCAGGGAGTCTGGTCGAACACCACCACCATGCCGTCCAGGAACCCGTCACCGGACAGGGTGACCGTTTCGCCACCCGCCGAAAGGCCCTTCCCGGGGGTCACGCCGAGCAGCGTCAGCGGGGCCAGGGCCGGTTCGCCGCCATCGTCGACCGCCAGGTCCATGCCGGTCCCGTCGGTCCCCGTGTCCCCGTCCAGGGGGACCAGGGTGTCCGGCGTCAGGGTTTCGGATCCTTCCTTTGCGTCCGCCTCCGGAACGGCGGTCGCGTCCAGGGTCCTCGTTCCGCCCCCGCAGGCCGCGTACACCAGGGCAACGAGTGCGAGAAAGGTCAATCTGCTCATCTTCATGGCCCAAACCCCTCTGCCATCACACGGTCCACTATGGAACAGGCCGGCGGCCCAGGGCCGTCAGCAGGCAGTCATCAAGGCACCTCGGTCACCAGTTCCAGATCCTCCAGGTTCAGGCCCGCTGGATAGCCGTAGGACACGTACTGGTCATACCCGTAGGCGATCACCCCGAAGGGCTGGTCGGAAGTGGCGGTGTGCACCCCGTCCGATACGATGAGCTGGTAGACGCCCCACTTTCCCGTGCCCACCAGAGAGTAGTCGCCGAAGGGGATCCCCAGGTCCGATGGCTGGGCCAGCCCTTTGTCCTCCAGTTCGTCCTGGATCTCCCGGATGGGTCGAAAGGTCAGGTCGTCGGCGTTCACCTCTTCGCCGTCCAGCAGAACGGTGGCTCCCACGGGCACGATGAGGTTCACGCAGTCGAACAGGTACTTGTCGGGGCTCAGGAACACGTATTCCATGCGGAACTGCTCTTCCGACACGGCCAGGATGAAGGCCGGGTCGCCCGTGTTCGCGTCGTCCTTGCCCTTGATCCCGCCCACGTTGGGGTCCGGGGCGTTTTCGGCGGCCAGGAACTGCCCCACGAGGATCGGCTTCTTGGCGTGGATCTCGAAGTGGTCCAGGGATTCGAAGTCCACGTATTCACCCCGGTTCAGTACCGGTGCGTTGACCTGGGTGGGGTAGGTGGTGAGCTGGGTCCCGTTTTCGGCCGCCATGATGCGCCACACGTCCTTTTCCTTGCCCCGGGGGTAGGAATGGGTCGCGATGTATTCCTTGCCCCAGGTCTCCACCGGGTACATCTGCATCTCCAGGTGGTCCGCGCAGCAGGTGTTGTACTTGGACGTGCAGTCCTTGTTGGTCTTGCAGGGGACCTCCTGGGCCGGGACCAGGTTCTGGTACGGCCATTCGCACAGGCAGTCCAGGGTCGTGTCGTCCTTGCATTCCAGCCAGGGCTGCTCGTAGGGGGCGTCACCGCAGTCCCCGTCAGGGCAGCAGTGGTTGGTGTTGGGCGCGTTGGACGCCTCGCTGCCACCGAACACGGCCACGGGGTGGTTCGCCAGCACCACGGAGCCGCTGAGATCCGCCCCGTAGGCGTCCGTTTCGATGTTCAGCACGTCGAACTGGTTGAGCACGCGGACGATGCTGTCCCCCGGCTCCAGGTGCTCGATGCCGTTATCAGCCAGGGTGGGGGCCGTGACGGTCAGGGTGACCTGAGTTTCGCCCGGGTAGGTGGCGATGACGGTCAGGTACCCCTTGAGTTCCTGGAAGGTCTGCTCCCGGGTCATCACGATGTAGTACTTGCCCAGCACATGGGAGGGCAGGAGGATGGATGCGTCGTTGCTGAACACGTCCACGTTCTCCAGTGGATTGAACTGGTAGGCCGTGATGGGGATGGAGGACGACACCTTGTAGGCCAGGGGCGCCTGCACCGTGCTGTTCACGTCACGGCGCGGAAGGTTGAAGATGCGAAGGCCCATGGGCGGGACGGGGTCTGCGGGCCAGGGGTTTCCGTCGCTGTCCGTGAGCTGCTCGCCCTCGTTGGTGAACACCTGGACCTTGGCCGGGTACTTGGGACTGGTGTTGGAGACCACGATGGAATACTGGGATCCCGCCGCGTCGTAGAAGCCGGACCGCCCGCCGGGCACGAAGGCGTTGTCCAGGTCCGCACCCCAGTATTCACAGCCGATGTAGGAATGCAGCTTCTGGTTGATTTCGCACAGCTTGACGCAGCTCCCCAGCAGGCAGATCTGGCCCGTTTCCACGCCGTTGCAGTTCTGGCCTTCCACGAACTCGGAACCGGTCTCGTCGCAACGCAGGACGATGTCGTCGTCCTGGCACTTCTTGGTGCCGGGGATGCAGGCGGTGCATCCCACGTTGTCCGACAGGCAGACGCTGTCCGTGCCGCAGGGAGTGACTTCCCAGGCCGTGCCGTCCACGTTGCAGACCACCTGCCCCAACTGGTCGTCGGAGCAGGTCTGGAAGGTGCCCGGCATGCACACGGCGAATTCCCCCGGGGAGGGGTCGTCCGATGTGGCGGTATCCGGCAACTGACCGTCGGGCGGGTCTTCGCTCGTTGAGCCGCAGGCC
The DNA here is from genome assembly GCA_016784945.1 of Deltaproteobacteria bacterium. Taxonomy (GTDB): domain Bacteria; phylum Myxococcota_A; class UBA9042; order DTJE01; family DTJE01; genus JADDHL01. Next base: position 2,574 of record JADHTP010000181.1, read on the forward strand.
AGGAGGAGCACCATGAGAAGGGAGGGGACAGCCGAAATCCTCATCACTGCCTCAGGTTCGTCGTGACGCCATGATTATCCTTGATCATCGAGATATTTCCAACCGGGCCCGGGGGAGTCCCCATGGCAAACGGGACCCGAGCCCGGGCGAACTGTGATCAAGGCCGGATTTCGGGTTAGAATCCTGGACATGGCATCGAAAAGCGTGATCAGGACCGGCGTGGTCTATTCCAGCCTTCTGGGCGCCACCGCCGTGCTGGCCCCCATCATCGGCGCCTCGGGCTTCATGGGGAACCCCCGGATCTCGGATCGCCTGATCCGGTGGTGGTCCCACTCGCTGATGCTCTCCGCCGGAGTCCAGTGGGACGCCTTCGGCGTGGAGAACGCCGAGGGCCTGGGACCCTGCGTGATCATGTCCAGCCACCGGAGCCACCTGGACGGCCCCCTGCTGCTGTGCGTCCTTCCCCTGGACTTCGCCTTCGTGATCAAGAAGGCCCTGGCGAAGATTCCCCTGTGGGGCTGGGCGGTCACCGGGGCAGGCTACGTGTCCATCGACCGTGGCAGCCAGGCCGACTCCCTGGATGGCATGAAGAAGGCCGCCGAGTCCGTGCGCAACGGCCGACGGGTCCTCACTTTTCCCGAGGGCAGCCGAGCGCCCACCGATGATTTTCTGCCCTTCAAGAAAGGGGGCGCGGTCCTGGCCATCGAGGCTCAGGTCCCGGTGTTGCCCGTGGCCATCGCGGGCACCTACGACCTGTTACCCAGGGACACATTCATGGTCCGGTCCGGGCGGGCCATGGTGGGCGTAGGCCGGCCCGTTCCCACGGAAGGGATGACCTATGACGACCGGGGCGAACTCCTGTCCACGGTGGAGGCCGAGATCCGCCGCCTCTACGCCGAAGCAAAGGAAAGACTGTCCTGAAACCCCGGCGATAAGCGATAGGCGATAGGCCTCTAGAAGTAGTACGTGAATCCCATGTTCCCGAACAGGCTGCCGTTCCCGAAATGGATGCCCACCTTGTCATTGTCCCCGGCGGCCTCGCCGGTGGCGGTGATGTCACCCTCGTAGCTGGTCACGTTGCCGCTGGCGTCCGCGATGGGATTGCCCTGGCTGTCGTTCTTCGGCCGCGCGTCGCCCAGTGCAGAACCACCGCTGGGGATGATGGCGACGGCCAGGCCAACGGAGATGTGGAACGAAAAATGGTCCGTGATGAAGATCTCGGCGGTGAGCGGGACCTCCACGTTCACCTGGATCGAACTGCCGCCGCCCGTGGCCGCGCCGTTATTGTACCCCAGGTCGGCCATCACGCCGATCCCGAGATTGGCCGCCTCGGTCCGCGCGAAATTGTAGATCACGCCCAGGGCGAAGTTCATGCTCATCCGGGTCCCGCCGGACCTGGGAACGATGAAGTCCAGCCCCAGCACCCCCCGGATCCCGAAGTCCCCGATCCAGTACTTGGCCGAGATGCCGGACACGCCGGCCAGGGTCTGGTCGAAGCCCAGGCCGAACTTGCCGTTCATGTCGCGGGCGTTGGCCGGCAGGCTCAGCACCGTGACCAGGGCAAGGGCCGCCACCAGACTGCCCGCTTTTCCCAGGGTTCGTCCCATAGATTACCTCCGTCCCTGTCAGAAACGAAAGGCCGAGGTGATGGTCAGGTTACGCGAATCGATCCCCGTCCCGTACAGGTCCTGAAACGTAAACGACAGGCCCAGGTCCAGGGAGGGGATGACCGTGTATCCCATCCACACGCTCACCGGCAGGAACAGGTCCGTGCCCCTTGAGCGCAGACCCTGGACACGGAACAGGTTGCCAGTGTCGTAGACGGGGTCTGTGTCATATCCCTTGACGGGCTTGCCCACGCCCACCGACACGTCCAGGAACAGCTCGGGTGTGATGTTGGCCGTGAGGCCCAGGTCCGCGAAGACCGTGACCTGGGACTCCGAAGTGAACCCGTGGTATCCGGTCTTGGCGAAGCCGATCCAGATGTCCGGTCGGGCATGGATGGCCAGAATGTCGGGGACGATGGTGTACTTTAAGGGGGCGCTCAGCAGGATGGAGCCCCGGAACACCACCAGTCGCTCCATGTAGGAGGACTTGGATGGGAGATGAAGCCCCACCTCGATGCCCAGGAAGTCGACGAAGGCCCACTTGACGAACACGTAGACGCCGCCGAGGATGTCCAGGCCCTTGCCCTTCTCCCACCACAGCATCTCCAGGCCCAGGCCGATTTCGAACTGGTCAGAGACGCCATAGGCAATGGACAGGCCGTCGTAGCGATCACTGAGGTAGCCCGAACCCAGGACCACGTGCTCCCCGGCCTGACCCCTGGTGAGGTCCACCATCAGGTCCATGCCGAATTCCGCGTGTCCCTTCTTCAGGCTCAAGGGGCGGTCCACCAGGGGAATGGTTTCGTCGAAGGTGGTCTGTTGTGCCACGGCCGTCCCCGTGGCTAGCAAGGCCAGGGTGCCGGTAAGGCAGGCGAGGACACGTCCGTATGGGAACTGCTTCATGCCGCAAGCCGTTTCGAAACCCACGGGCGCATGATAGGAGAGGCGCGTTGCAGTGTCAAAAGCCCACGGGGGATTATCGGACCGTGCCGGCCTACAGCGTTATCAGGTCGCCGATGTTGTGGGGGGCGATCAGGTAGGTGGTCCAGCTGTATTTCACGAAGCCCTTGATGGACGTGAACTCGTCGTTCACGGCCGGCATGTTGGCGTTTTCATCGTTGATGTTGAAGTTGTTCGAGATGAAGATGTTGTTGACCGTGTCCGTCTTGACCTTGAACCACCAGGCCGGGTTGTTGCCGCCTGAGGCGTCCTGCACGGTGAGGGCCCCGATCAGGTTCACGAACACGCCTTCCCAGGCTTCGGACGCGATTCCGCCACCCTCGCCGAAGACGTCGGCGTCCACGACGGCCGCGGAAGGTACGGTCCCCGTTCCCGTCTTGTCCATGGTGGTGGCCATGACCTGGCTGAAGCAGAAGTGTTCAATGTAGTCCCCGGTGATGCTCACCAGGTCGCCCAGGGCGAAATCCACGGTCCAGTCCGAGGGGAAGGTCACCAGGATCCCGGTGTAATCGGTGGCCAGGGACACAGGATCGGACACGTAGTAGCCCCTGATGGTCTCGGACACAAACACCTGCGGGGACACCACCACCACGTCCTGCAGCTGGATGTTCGTTTCCATCACTTTCTCGGCTTCTTCAACGGAGCACACGGTGCTGTCGGCGGCCGACTGGATGGTGTACACGGACTTCTTGACGCCGGTGGTGTCGGGCTTCACGTCCTCACCGGGATCGGGATCGTAGACGTCCATGACCTCTTCGGCCACGTCGGGCACGGGCTCGGGCAGGGGTTCGGGCGTGGGCTCGGCGACGGTCTCGGGCGGGACGTCGGGCTGGGTGCCCTCGGGCACCATGTCCCCTTCCCATCGGGGGAGCAGTTCGTACTTGCCATAGCTGTAGGTGACCAGGCCGGTGATGCTGGCGAACTTGTCGCCCACGGTGCGCTGGTCCGTGTCCTCGTTCATGTAGGGAAGGTGGTAGGTGTTGGCCACGATGAGGTCCCCGGTGGCCCGGAAGCTCCCGTGGTCCTTGCCGTCACTGCCCGGTTCCACGGCCACGATGACTTCCACGTTCTCCACCTTCACCAGCACACCCTCCAGGGGCTCGGCAATGGTCGGGTTCTGGCCGCCCAGGTCCGCGGCGTCGATGAGCAGGGCCTGGGGAACAGCGCCGTCACCGGCGGGGGTGAAGGATTCCACGTCCAGTTCAGACAGGCAGTAGTATTCCGTGTGATCCGCCTTCAGAGAGAGCACAGTGCCCACGTTGAAGTCCGTGGCGGCTCCCTTGTCCACGGTGATGGTGATGCCCTTGAGGGGCGCGGCGATGGCCAGGCCCGTCTCG
>JADHTP010000182.1 GCA_016784945.1 Deltaproteobacteria bacterium
AAGCGTCTCCGCGAACGTATGGAAATGGCCAAAAAGGGCCTGGACAGGGCCGAGTTCTATGACGGCGCCCTCGTCCGCATGGCGGACCAGTACAAGACCCGCTACGACCAGGCCATGTGCGATGCCTTCAAGGACCGCACCGACCTGGCCTTCGACGTGGCGGCCCTGGGTGCCAACTGCACCACGGAGGCGCTGATCGAGCAACTCCGGCAGGCCATCGCCTACAACAACCAGACCAACCCCTATGCGTACAACAAGACGTCCATCATGACCCCCCTGGAGATGGACAGCCTCGACCCGGTGGTCCAGAAGACCCAGATGGAAGCCCTGGCCGTCCTCGAGGACCTGCGCGAAACGGCCATCGATGAACTGTACAAGGCCATCTTCCTGGGTGTGGCCATCCACGAGGTGGGGCACAACCTGGGCCTGCGACACAACTTCGAGGCCTCCACGGACGCCTTCAACTTCCCGCCGGAATACTGGGACCTCAAGGTGGTCAAGGCCGGCAACCAGTACGAGGCCGTCAACCTGTGGGGCGAGACCCCGGCCCAGGCCGCGGGCGGCATGCGGGAACTGCAGTACACGTCGGTCATGGACTACTACTTGAAGTTCAATCTCCCCTGGCACGGTGTGGGGCTTTACGACATCGCCGCCGTCAAGTACGTCTACGGCGACGTGCTGGAAGTGTTCGCCGAAGAACCCGACACCTCGGCCTACCAGGCCTACGCCGACGCAAATCCCGCTGCCGAGGACCCGGGCAACGTGCCGGCCATCAAGCGGCGTGGGGAAGGCCTGGGCAAGGTGCTTTACTCCATCCATCCCACGGAGTACCCGAACCTGTTCGGCGACACCGCCAGGATGTACCAGCGGGTGGACGTGCCCCGGTCCGATATCCTGGGCAACGCCTGTTCCGCGGAAGGCAGTGACTGCGGCGGCGGCAAGGTCTGCAAGCGGTTCTATGAAGGGCTGCGCTGCAGCCTGGACCGGACCCTGGTGCCCTACCGCTTCGGCGGCGACGAGATGGTGGGCGGACTGCCCACGGTGGACATGGTGGACGAGGGCGTGGATCCCTACGAGATCGTGGCCAACCTGAAGGAATACCACGAGAACTACTGGGTGTTCGCGGGTTACTGGCACGGAAACGCCACCTACTGGCCCACGGACTATTCCCGCTACGTGGAATGGATCTTCCAGGCCATGGCCCAGCAGTACCGCTACTGGGTGCTGCAGTACGCCACCTACAACCATAATGGTTTCTGGGAAAAGCGCTTCGGCAAGCCCTGGGAAGAGGACATCAATGGCGGCCTGTCCGGCGCCCTGGCGTCCTACGAGGCGTTCAACACCCTGTCCCAGGCCTTCGGTCGTCCCTCCGCGGGCACCTACGGCTTCAACAAGGTCTCGGGTCGGTATGAGCCCTTCGACGACGTGAACTTCAACAACTACCTGAACCAGATCGTCATGCTGGAAGAGGACGGCGCACGGCCCATCTACCCGTACTGGAATTACGACGGGTACCTGTCGGTGGTAGCGTCGGCCGGTTCCATCTACGACCGCATCTCGGCCTTCGAGGCCCTGGCGGACCCGGAGACGGACTTCCTGGCCCTGGACGAAAGCCCGGACACCCGCAAGTACATGATCAACTTCGGGACCGTGTTCGGCGAAGAACTGAAGGTCCTGTTCGGCGGCCTCATGGCCAACAATGCGAGCAAGTACGGTTGGTGCGTACTCCTGGACGAGAACGACAATCCCATGGGATTCGCCCCCCGGCAATTCGTGTCAGTCAGCGGCGACCCGACGGCCTGCGACCAGTACTACTGCGGGAAGATGGTGGACAGCGTCCAGCGCAAACTGCTGGAAGTCGCACCGGCGGCCGATCCCTTCAATGCAGCCAATCCCTGCGGTGCCGAGTTGTCCAGTCAGGGCTTCGAGCCCCTGGGTGGTCAGCCCATCGAGCCCGAGCCGCTGTACACCTTCCCCACCACCCGTTTCCGGGTGCCCATGCTGGCGGCGTATTACGGACTGTCACTGCTGGTCAACAACCACGACAAGTCCTTCATGGACGCCACGCGGATCTGGCTGGAAGGCAGCAAGTTCGCCATCGACATCCCGCCCACCTGGGACACGGTCCGCTGCGAGGATCGCTTCTCGGGCCGCGTGTACGTGGCGGCGGGCGATCCGGCGGGCGGCTACTTCCCGGCCATGGACCTGGTGGAGCGTTGTTCGAAGGTCTTCGACTGCTACGACGAGGCCATCAACGTGGGCATGAACCAGGACGAACTGGATGAGTGCGGCGCCATCATCAGCAAGAACCCCAACGAGGTGGCGAGCCTCACCCTGGACGACCTGCGCAACGAGTGGCTCTATCACGACCAGCAGTACCTGCTGGGCAAGCTGGAGCTGATCCGGACCATGCACGCGGTGTACGAGTACGAGTACTCGGGCCCCGTCGACGTGGCCACGTCCAATGAGTCGCCCTACTAGGGCGGACGGTCCCTCTACCAGCCCAACCGATTCTCATCAGATAGTCGATGGTCGACCATCACCCATGGACCATTTACCATGGACCCTGAGATCTCATTCACCATGGACTATTGACTATGAACTATTGACTTTCGGGCTAGGGGAATCCCAGCTCACCCACCTGGACGGTCTCGCTGGACAGGCGCAGTTCCATGCCTTCCGAGGCGCTGTCATCCCAGAAGGTACGGGCCCGGGCGAACCACCAGCGACGGGTGGGATCGTGGATCCAGGGCTGCGTGGGGTTGGGGTCGCCCGGTTCCCATCCGATGGTCATGTACTGGAAATGGGTGGCCTGCCCCAGGGTCTCCAGGCCCTCGTATACCTCGCCGGTGGGATAGATACCCAGCCGGCAGAACCCCTCGATGGCCAGGGGCGGGCTGGTTTCTGTACAGTCCCAGTCCCAGAAGGCCAGCCCTTCCTTGTGGGAACCCACGAAGCCCGCCGTTACCGGCCAGAAGTCGGTCAGAGTCGCGGCCGTGTCTACGTAGAACGAGTAGGTGGCGAAATGGGTTTCCTGCTTCATCTTGATGTCCATCAGGAAGGCAATGCCCTCGGTGAGCCTTGCCCGCTGGATGTATCGCTTGTAGGAAACCACGGCCACGGTGGCCAGGATGCCCAGGATGGCCACCACCACCATCAGTTCCACAAGGGTCAGACCCCTGCTCTCGCGCAGTCTTGCCAGCATTGCCGCCCTCCGTACCGCCCACTGATCATTGTAGGTGTTTGCCGACGAATTGGACAAACAGGGGGGGGGGAACCGACTCTCGCCGTCACAGACACTTCCAGGCGGCGCCCGGAAAGGTCCGTGACGGGGGCGGGGTCTGGTTGGCCAGTACATGGACGGTCCGGCGGTTGCCGGGTTCGGGGGTATCGTCCGGCGTGGGGACGGCCAGGGCCCCTTCACCGAAGCCCTGGTAGCAGACCCGGACCTCCAGCCCGTTGGACAGGAACCAGGACGCGATGGACCGGGCGCGGCGGTTGGAAAGCTCCCGGTTGGATTCGTGGGAGCCCACGGTGTCGGTGTAGCCGGCCACGTAGAGCCGGGCCCTGAATTCGCTGGCCAGCTTCTTCAGTGCCTTCCTGATGTCCGTCAACGTCCGGCGGAGCTTGGGCTCCTCGGAGGGACGGATGAGGGCCTTCCCGAACTCGAAGTTGACCTGCTCGTGGGGCACTTCCACGAAGAACGGGGCGATCTCCACCCCGTTGTAGAAGCCCCAGGGGTCGTAGGCCGTGAGCCTCACCAGGGTGACTTTCCCGTCGGGCGGCTCGAACCGCACCGTGGTCACGGCACCGGCCGGCGACTCCATGGCCCGGTCCTCCACCAACAGCGACGTCCCCGATTCGCCCAGGATGGTCAGTTCCACCCGGGCCAGCTTCTCCGATGCGCTGAAGGCGATGCGACCCTCCGACAGGTCCACCGTGTCCCGGCTGATCCGGATGGCCATGGGACGGGCCACTACGGCGGAAAAGGAAATGACCTCGGGCTGGTCCTGCCCCTTCCACCGGATCTCCGCACGGTACTCGCGCTTTCCCGGCGCCTGGTCGATGGGAAACTCCCGGGTCCTTCCCGCCCGCAGGTCGGACGTCCCGTAGGTCCGGACGGTCCGGTCCCCCTGCAGCAGACGAACGCCTAGTCTCCTCACCCCGGAACGCGCCGACACGATCAGGGCGGGACGCCCCTTTCCCTGGAGGACCTTGTCACGCACCCGGATGTCCAGGGGCGAATCGGCCGCCGCGGGGAACGCCACCAGGAACGCCAGCAGGCCGCAGGCCCAGGGAACCCGTCGCAGCATCAACCCGAAGGCCAGGAAGACGACCACCAGCCACCCGGCGCCAGGGCCGGTCCCGTGTGCCGACGGATCGGCCGAACAGGACCCGTTTCCCGACCCCCCGGGTGGAACCCATGGACCGCCATCGAGCCAGGAATAGCCGTCCGGCGGGTCCTGACCGTCGGGAAGATTCAGCGGGCCATAGATCGTACACAGGCCATCGATGTCGTCTTCGTGAAGGGACCGCATGGCAAAGGGAAAGAACTGGTCAGTCTGGTAATACATGGTGGCTTCGGCCACGGACGAGTGGTCCAGCCCCAGCACGTGTCCCATCTCGTGGGTCACGGTGTTTTCCACGTCGGTATGGGTCTCCAGCGGATCGTCCGTGACCGTAAAGATGAACTTGTGGTCCGCGAACTCCATGTCGAACTTCGCCACCTCCCCCGTGGCATCGTTGAAATACAGGGTGGTCAGCGCGATCACCTTGGGCCTGTCCACGTGGATCCACTGGGTCTCGTCCTCCCAGATGACCAGGTTGTCCTTGTTCTTTTCGCCCGGCACCGCCCCCGAGACGGTCCCCTTGTCCACCAGCAGGGGGTGGGGGCAGTCCACGTCGTTCCAAGTGGCAAGGGACGTGAGGATGGCGGCGAACTCCCCGTCGCCGTCCACGTCCGCGGTTCCCTTCCCGTCCACCAGCACCGTCACTTCGGGCTCGTACCAGCGGATGGGAATGCCGTTGCTGGTGTAGTACTGGGTCCAGGCCAACTGGGTCAGGGCAAGACAGGCGGTCAGGAGCCACCGCTTCATGGTGCCCCCTTTTCGGTCTGAATCCGGCGCACCAGGTCGTCCAGCACCATCTGGTCGGACGGGACGCCTTCGGGGTCACCCCCGACGAAAGTCAGGCCGTGAAGCCTCCGTGTGGCCCTGACGGTCCCGCTCACCGGATCCCTGCTCAAATGGAACGCGCCCTGGGACAGACCGATTACCGCCAGCCTGGGGCTTTCGTCGGGGGCCGGTCGGGACGGCACCAGGAACAGGACGACATCGTCGCCCTCGGCCAGCCTCGGCGCCCCCGGGACCAGTTGGCCTTGGCCGTCCACCACGCCCCCGAGGGTCGTGACGACCACTGAGTCCGGCTCATCGGGCCCGCCCCGGAGCACCCGTTCCACCCGTATGGTCACGTCGGTGACGATGCGACGTCCCCCCGGGGTCTCCTGGTAGCGACCGGTCCGGGACATCACGGTCCCCTGGACCACCTGTCGGGCCAGTTGCGTCATTTCGGCCATGCCGATCCGTTCCACCACGGCGGCTCCGCCAACAAGGGGAACCATCATCACGATTGCGGTCACCAGGGTCTTCAGGACAGTCATCGGCCGGTTCTCCGGTTGGCCCGGTACATTATAGGCATTTGGGTGGGTCCTGCCTGTATGGTGATCAGGCCTTGTCCACGGGAAAGGTCATGACCTGCCCGATCGAAGTGGCCCCGGTGAGCAGCATGATGACCCGGTCGAACCCCAGGGCCACTCCCGCGCAGGGCGGCAGGCCCTCCCGCAGCATGGTGACGTAGTGCTGGTCCACGGGGTATTCCGGCAGGCCCAGCCGCCGCCTGTGGGCCAGGTCGGTTTCGCAACGGGCCAGGAATTCGTCGGGGTCCACCAGTTCACTGAAGCCGTTGGCCAGCTCCAGGCCGGCCGCATACAGTTCGAACCGCTCGGCCACCCGGGGGTCGTCGGGTTTGAGCCGGGCCAGGGAGGCCTGGTCCGCCGGGAACTCGGTGAGGAACTCGGGTCCCGTCACGCCCAGCCGGGGTTCCACCCGGTCTATGAAGGCCTCCAACCTGTCATCCACGGACAGGGCCTCCGGGTCATCCAGGCCCGCTTCCCGGCACGCCGCCCGGAATGTCTTCCGGGGATAGGGCGGGACCAGGCCCGTTTTCGGCGTCACGTCATCAGTCAACCCGCGGCCCAGGTGCGCCAGGAGGCCCTCGCAGTCGGCCATGATGGCGCCGTAGTCCACATCCTTCCGGTACCACTCCACCATGGTGAATTCCGGGTTGTGGAGGTCCCCTCGTTCGCCGTCCCGGAAGGCCCGCGTCACCTGGAAGATCCGGTCGAATCCCATGGCCATCAGGCGCTTCATGTGGAACTCGGGTGACGTGGTGA
>JADHTP010000005.1 GCA_016784945.1 Deltaproteobacteria bacterium
CCCCTGGTGGCGGCCGGCGTGATTGGGTCCCTGGCTTTTGCCTGTCGTCCCCACGCGGGACTGTTCGGCCTGGCCTTTGCCCTGACCATCCTGTTTTGGAGGAGGGATGCCTTCCTGGCCTTTGCCCTGGCCGCCTTCCCGGTTCTGGCGCTGGTAGCCGCGTACAATACCTGGTTTTTCGATTCACCCATCGTGTTTGCCCAATCCCTGCGTTCTGCGGACGTGGCGTTGTTCAAGACCGGTGACGGATCTCTGATGGGAGCCAGGCCCTGGGAGGCGCTGGCCGGACTTCTGTTCAGCCCGTCGAGGGGGTTGTTCGTGCTGTCACCGGTCCTGGCCTCCGGATTGGTGGCCGGTCTTGTAATGGCCGTCCGCAGGGGGCATCATGAAGGCCTGTCACGTGAGATCGGCGCCGCGCTCAAGGTCCAGTTCCTCGCGGCGCTGGGCGTGATGGTGACGGCGGCTCTCTGGTTCGACTGGTGGGGTGGCTACACCGTATCGTACCGACCCTTGCTGGAGATGTTGCCCATCCTGGCGGTCCTGACCGCCTGGTGCCTCGGACGATGGAAGTCCCGGGTCTTCCGCGCCGTGTGGGCGCTGTCCCTGGCCTGGTCCATACTGGTGTCCGTCGGGACGGTCACACATCCCGGGGCGGTCCTGTGGAACGAAGAAGTGAACGTGGATCGCCATCCGGAGAAGGTCTGGCAACTGAGGGGAAGCCTGGTGGAACGGGTGCTGCAACGGCGCGAGTCGGATCGCCTGCCCCTGGCGGACTGCCGTCCCGTGACGCTCGAGGGGTGCGAGATCCGCGAAGAAGGAAGGGAACGGCCATGAAGGTCGGCACCGAAAACGACAAGGGCCCATCGGAAGCGGGAAAGAGGATCCTGTCCGCCGTGCGGCGGGCCATGGGGTTGGACCACGTGGCGTGGATCGACAGTCTGGACGATGGGCGGTTCCAGGTGCAGCTGGTGGAGTCGGAAAACACGCAGGGCTGCCTGCCCGAGGGGACCGTCACGGCGGACCTGGGCGCCGCGGCGGCCGTGGTCAGCGGCGACCGGCCCATGGTGTTCATTCCGGAAGGGACCATGCCCTTGCGCACCCCCTATTCCAGATCGCCGGTTCATCTCCAGGGGGCCGTGGGCATACCGGCCCTGGGCGGGGTCGTGTGGGCCGATCGGGTGGACGGTCCTGTGAGTCAGCGGGAATGCGACGCCCTGGTGGATGCCTGTGCGCTGGTGTCCGCCGGGATCGAAAACGAACGGATCGCCCTGGAGGCCCGGGGGCGCGAAGGGTACCTGACACAGGTCCTGGAAGGACTCCGCGGGGTCCTGGAATCGACATCGGAGCAGGCCTGTGTGGGCCAACTCGTGGAGATCGCGGCCGGCCAGACGGGATCGGAAATCGGGTTGGTGGCCCTGAAAAGTCCCCACGAAACCGAAGCGGCCGTGGTGGGATGCTACGGACGGGATGCAAGAAAGTTGCTGGGGAAGACCTTCGAAGCCTCGTCCGGTCTGGTGGATCTGGCCATGAAAAGCGGGGCCTCCGTACCGGCCGAATTCCGGTTTTCCCGCAACATGCACCCCGTCCTGGGGCCGGGCTGCGACCTGCCCGTGACCGAGGGTGACGGGATCCTGGTGCAGCCCGTGGGATCCACGGGCGTTCCCATGGGCGCCCTGGTGTTGATACGGGGCCAATACGGGGGGGCGCTGGTGGTCCACGGTCTGAGGACCCTGTGCGATTCCGCCGCCCTTTTGATGTACCGGTTCCGGCTGCAGGGCAGGGTGGAGCGGGACGCCATGATGGACGGTCTGACGGGTCTGTACAACAGGCAGGCCTTTGTCCGGCGACTGGGCGAAACCTTCGCCTTCTGCAAGCGCCACGGACATGATCTGTGCATGCTCATGATCGACGCGGATCACTTCAAGCGGGTCAACGACGAACACGGTCACCTGGTGGGTGACAGGGTCCTCCGTTTCATCACGGACACGGTCCAGCGAGCATTACGGGAATCGGACATGGCGGGCCGGTATGGCGGTGAGGAATTCTGCGTGTTGCTGCCAAATACCGACACCGAAGGCGCACGGCTGGTGGCCGACAGGATCCGGGAAACCTGCGCTGCCTCAGTCGTGCCCGTTGGCGAAGGAAAGATCCGCGTGACCGTTTCCATCGGCGTCAGCGCCGTTTCAGGGACCATGGAAGGCCCCGATGATCTCATCGCGGCGGCCGACGAGGCGCTGTACCTGGCGAAGGACGGGGGCAGGAACCGTGTGGTCCTGGCCGCGGGATAGGTCGTCACTCTTCCGGCGGAACCTCGGAAAGGACCCTTGCGCGGACCCGTTTCAAGGGAATGCCTTTCTCACGGGCGATGCGGCGGAGGTCGTCGGACTCCAGGGAGCGGTTGACCACGCGCCCGTCCCTGTAGGCCCGCTTGACGCGGACGTCTCCCACGGAGGTGGTGACCGTGTCGATGTGGTACTCGAGCTTCAGACGTTCCAGTGCATGAATGCGGATGCCGATGGTGGTGGACTCTTCGAAAAAGGTCGACTCAACGCGGTCCCTGGCCGCACCGGACATCACGGCGGAGATCACCCAGGAAGGGCGGCCTTTCTTCATGAGAACCGGCGTCACCCACGCGTCGAGGGCGCCGGCCTCCAGTAATGCCTCCAGGAGCCGTGAGACGTCGTCCGGGCTCATATCGTCGATATTGGCGGAAACCTCGTATTCCGTGTCGTCCACGGCCGGACCGGGGCTGCCCACGATCGCCCTCACGCAGTTGGGTCGGCCATCGGGCCATTCACGGGTTCCGAAACCATAGCCGATGGATTCTATCCGCATGGGCGGAAGGGCGCCGGGATCGTCGACCAGGGCCGCGCAGACGGCAGCGCCTGTTGGAGTGACGAACTCGCCGGGCAGGTCCACCCCGAACACCGGGTATCCCTTCAGGACCTCCAGCGTGGCCGGTGCGGGGACAGGCATGAGCCCATGGCGCGTCTGAACGGCCCCCGAGGTCATGGGAAGGGCCGAGGCATGGATCGAATCGATGCCCAGGTCCTCGAGGGCGGCGGCGATTCCCACCACGTCGGATATGGAGTCCAGTGCGCCCACTTCGTGGAAATGGACCTGGTCCGCCGGTACGCCGTGGACCTTGCCTTCGGCGGCGGCCAGGACCTCGAAAATCCCGGCGGCGTGGTCAACTACACGTTCGGCAAGACCGGCTTTGCGGATGGTTTCGATGATGTCGCCGGCGTGGCGGTCATGGGTTTCGTCCTGCGCGGACACGTCCAGGACCAGGCCTTCCAGTGACCCGGAATGGTGGGGGACCGTACGGACCGTGACGCGGTCGCCCACAACGGCCGCTACGGCCTTGCGCACCGCCTCGATGTCCGCCCCAGCGTGAAGGAGAGCCGCGAGGATCATGTCGCCGGCCAGGCCGGATCGGGCATCCAGGTACAGACAGCGGGAGGGGGGGGGGGTTCGGTTCATTCCGTCACCGCAGCGGGATCGAAGGGACGTCGCCGGTTGATGAGGGAGGCGGCCACGCCGGCGCCGAAACCGTTGTCGATGTTCACCACCGTGACGCCGCCGGCACAGGAGTTGAGCATGGCGAGAAGCGCCGCGATACCACCTAAGGAGGCGCCGTACCCGATGCTGGTGGGGACGGCGATGACGGGGCAGGGGGCCAGTCCGGCCACCACGCTGGGCAGGGCGCCTTCCATGCCGGCCACCGCAATGATCACCGACGCCTCCTGGATGGCGCCCAGGTTCTCCAGAAGGCGATGGAGTCCCGCCACGCCCACGTCATAGGTGCGGCAGACCCGGTTGCCCAGGGCCTCGCAGGTGACCGCGGCCTCCTCGGCCACCGGTACGTCGGAAGTGCCGGCAGTGACGACCAACACCGTGCCCCGGCCTCGATCGGGCTCCGGAACTTTCTGGATGATCACCATGCGCGCGTCGATGGAATGGATCGCATCGGGGTCCACCTTCTCGCGGATCAGGGTGGCCTGCTCGTCCGAAACACGGGTGACGATGCAGGAGCCGTCTCCGCCCAGGGCGGCCAGGACGGCCTCCACGAGTTGTGCGTCGGACTTGCCCTGGGCAAACACCACCTCGGGGAGTCCCCGTCTGAGACGACGATGGTTGTCGATGTTCACGTCCCGGGACCGCTGGTACGGCAGGATCTTGAGGCGTCCCAGGGCCTCGCCCGGTTCCAGGGTCCCGTCGCGAACGGAATCCAGAAGGGCCTTGACGTCGTTTTCGTCCACCGTTATCCGTCCGTTGTCAACCGCCGACAGTCTACAGACAAAAAGAATGGAAAACCATTCCAGCGGGGGGGACGAGCCGCGGCCTGGATTGACATAAGTCTGACATTGACAGCAGTTTTCTTTGTGAAGAGTTGCCTGTTTTGCCATACTTTGATCAACGGGTTTGGAAATGAATTCCGTGGAAACGCCAAGTTTCGTACTCGAAGACACCGAAAACACGGTTTTCGAGGACATCATGATCTGGGAGCCGGCCGGTGGTCCGGTTCCGGTGGACCTGCTCGTCCTCGGCATGCAGGACGAGGACGCCGAATTCGTTGCGGCCTGCTACGAGATGGCCCGGGGTCTCTACGATGACCGGCCGCCTCGAAAGAACGGCCAGCCCGCCTTTACCCATCCCACCAACTGCGCCTGGTTCCTGCGCCTGGCACAGACACAGGCCCACGTGGTGGCGGCCGGGTTGCTGCATGACATGCTGGAAGACCGGGTCGACATCGAAAGGGAAAACGGTGTCAGCGACGCGGGACAGCTGGACTTGCTGCAACGGGCCATACGGGGGCAGTTCGGGTCGGCGGTGATCGATGCCTCGCTCAAGGCCGGCTATCCCCGCGAAATAGCCGAACGGGTGGTGGAAGTCGTCTCCACCTTGACCCGGCACAAGTCCGACCTCTACTACAAGTCCATTTCCGGGATCTTCACCCACACGGACCTGGAAATCCGGCTGGCCGCGGCCCTCGTCAAGCTGGCGGACCGCATGCACAACATCAAGACCATCGAAAACTACCTGGACGACGAAAAGATCTACCAGTGCTACAAGAACATCTTCATCCTGAACAACGCCAAGCAGTTGCGCAACGAGATCCGGGAACGGGCCACCGACGAGCGGATGGTGATATCCCTGGAGAAAGCCTTCAAGAAATGCGGCAAGGCCACCTTCCAGGCCCTGCACCGGCTGGACCACGGGCAGGACGCGGATGCCGAGATATTCGACCTGGTGACCTACCTGGCCCTGGCCCTCAGGAAGTTCACCCTGGAGTTCCAGGGCCTGTGGAAGGTGACGGAATCCGACTTGAGCCCCGGGGACCCCGTGTACCATCTCTTCCACGGGATCGTGAAGAAGTACGACAGCCGACTGCACCACGAAGACGAGATGTTCCATACGCAGGCCCGGAAGGAACTGGACTACATCAGCCACACGTTCGGCCCCATGGAACTGAACGTGGATGACATGCAGCAGGCCATCCACTACAAGGACGCCATGGCCCTGAGGGAGGTCATCGCCGCCCTGCTGTACCACGAAGACTACGTCATCCGGGGGTTCGAATGCTCCCGACTGTGCAGCCGGGGAAGGCACTGCCTGCGAAACGAGGCCGACACGGAAGGTCACCAGCCCGACGGTGAACGGCCTTCGGCTGACCAGTGACATTGACCGCCACACCGGAATCTGACAACAATCCAGCAGATGGTTCGAACGATTTTCCATGGAGGCAACGATGGCTGAACTTGCTGATTGGGGCCTGGAACTGATCAGGCGGTCTTCGACGGACATTTCGGCGGACGTGGAGGCCAGTCTGAGGGCGGCCCGGGACAGGGAGGAAGATGGCTCCACGGCGAGGAGCACTTTCGAGGTGATCCTGGAGAACGTGGAGATTGCCCGGAAAGGTGGGACGCCCATCTGTCAGGACACCGGTCTTCCCGCTTTCTACGTGCACCTGCCGAAGGACGGTGACCCGGATGCAACCCGCGATGGGCTCATCCAGGCCGTCAAGATGGCCACGGCCGAGGGCCTGCTGCGACCCAACGCGGTGGATCCGGTCTCTGGAAAGAACAGTGGCAACAACGAAGGCCTGGGGCTTCCCTACATCTCCATCGAGTTCCACGACGGCGACGAGACCGTCATCGACATCATGCAGAAGGGCGGTGGCAGCGAGAACGTGAGCGCGCAGTATCGCCTGCCCGACACGGATCTGCATGCCGGACGGGACCTGGAAGGCGTGAGGAAGTGCATCCTGGATGCCGTGACCACGGCGCAGGGGTTCGGATGCGCGCCGGGGACAATCGGCGTGTGCGTCGGTGGTGACCGCGGTTGCTCGTACCTGGGTGCGAAGAAACAACTGCTGAGGCGGATGGACGACGTCAATCCCGATCCGGAACTGGCCGCGTTGGAGGATCGCCTCCACGGCGAACTGAACGAACTGGGTATCGGGCCCATGGGTTTCGGGGGAAAGACCACGGTGCTGGGCGTGAAGATCGGGGTCCTTCACAGGCACCCGGCGTCTTTCTTCGTTTCCATGTCGTACTGTTGCTGGGCCAATCGACGGCGCCGGTTGACCATCCGTGGCGACCAGGCCGATATCGTTTGAGGGAGGTGTCAAGATGGCTGCAATCAAGCTCGAATTGCCGGCGACGGAAGAGCAGATTCGTTCCCTGCGTATCGGCGATGAGGTCAGGCTCTACGGGACCGTGGTGACGGCCCGTGACGTGGCGCACAAGTTCATGGTGGAAGAAAAACCGGAATTCCTGAAACCACTGCTGAAGGGCACGGTGATCTATCACTGCGGGCCCATCGTCAAGAAGGTGGGCGACGAGTGGACCATCGTGGCGGCGGGACCCACAACGTCCAGCCGGGAAGAGCCCTACCAGGCCGAGGTCATCGAGACCTATGGCGTGGCCGGCGTCATCGGCAAGGCCGGAATGGGCGAAAAGACCAGCGCCGGGCTGAAGAAAAGCGGTGCGGTGTATTTCCATGCCGTGGGCGGAGCGGGCGCGCTGTTGGCCCGTTGTGTCAAGAAGGTCAAGGACGTTCTGAAACTGGAAGAGTTCGGATCGCCCGAGGCCTTCTGGGTGATGGAGGTCGAAGATTTCCCCACCATCGTCACCATGGACTCCCACGGCGACAGCCTGCACCGCAAGGTCCTCGAGGATTCCGAAGCAAAACTGAAACAGCTTCTCTAGAATCCGGAATTCCGCCAAGCGGGTTTCGCCCCACGCACCGTCGCCGTTCCCACTAACAACGATGAACGATCATCGATCAGCGACACCCGGTAGACGGTAGACGAAAAGGCAGGAAGGACAACAACGGTCGGAACACGTCCGACCGCTGCCATCCCGTTGGTGGGTACGTGGCGGGTGATATGGGGGGATTACTTCTTGGATGCAGTCTTCTTACGTGCAGTGGCCTTCTTGGAGGCGGCCTTGAAAGCCTTGAAATCGGCCTTCCACTGCGCCTTCATGGCCCTGATGCCTTCCTTCTGAACGGCTTTGATGGTCTTGATTGACGCCTTGAGATTCCGGTTCTCCGTGGCGAGCTTCCTGACCTCGGTCTTCAGCGTCTTGTACCCGGTGGCTTCCTTGCCCAGCTTCTTCACCGCGACAGCGAGCTGATCAACGGAGTCCGCGGACGGGAGATTCAGGACCGCCAGCAATTCCTGCTTGATGGCTTCGCTGTGGCGGGTGAACTCGCCCAGGTTGAGCTTCTCCAGAAGGCCGTCGATGTTGAGGCGCTCCTTGATCTCCTTGGGATTCAGTTCCGCCTGGATGTCCTCGACGGCCTGCTTGCCCATGGTGCGGGTGTTTTCAACTGTGGTTTCCACGGTTTCGAAAACCCGGTCGGCGACCTTGCGGCCCTCGCCACCCAATTCCACGATACGTGCGGTGGACTCGCCAAGAATGTCCTTGGCCTGCTTCGTGGAAACGTCCAGGATGTCCTTTGCCTGTTTTGTGAAGTCCGTCATCATGATTCAACTCCTCTTCATGGCCGACTCGAACCCAAATCGACCCGACGACTGAAATATAATGCGCTGCGTCAAACGTGTCAAGATAATATTCACGCAATGCGGCAAATAGTTTCGAAAATGTAAAGATACCAGCAATATAGAGGACTGCGAAAGAATGACTGCTCGATCGGGGTGCGTCAAGAATCAGTCGGCAAAGGCTTCCGGTTGACCCATGACTTCCGGCCGGGGCGGGTGACCGAAATCGGAAAGCAGGGGCATGACATTGGTCAGGCAGGTGGACAGCGAATCCCGACGCCTGAATTCCGCGGACACGGTCTCCACGATGCGTCGGAAGGAATGAACGGAACCGAAAGATGCATCGGCCTCATCGGTGCCGACGGACGGGGAAGCCCGCAGCTTCACGTGGAGGGAACCTGCGGCATCGAGGAACATCTTGCGAATCTGGCTTCCCGCACGCTCGGGGTTCTTGTGGAGGACACAGGCGCCGATGACCACCTGGGAGAAGATCGCGTAATCGTCTGCGGTGACCTTGCCCATGCGGAGGATGTGGTTGGAACCCAGAATCAAATAGTCGCACAATGCCGAACGATGAGGCTCCTTGATACCCGGCGCCACCACAGTCAGCAGATCGAGACTGTCGAGATCGTATTCCTTCGCCAGCAGGGTGGACACGTCCTTGACCTGATTGCAGGAGGACTCTAGGAAAAGAAGAACCGCCGCGCGCACCATGGAAGACATGGCCCGAAGACCGCTCTGGGGACCGTTCAGGAGCCTGTAGACCCTGGCCAGGGCGGGCAGACCCCGATCAAAGCCCATTTCCATCACGGCCCGACAGGCGCCATAGAACTCGGCCTTGCCGTTGGGACGTTCGGCCGCGCCATTGAGAACCGCTTTCAGGGCCTGGTCATTGCCTTCCAGGAAGACGGAGGTGCTTTCGGTGGAATCTGAGGGGAAGATCGACGTGAGCACGATATCCCGGATCAATTCTCCGTCCTCGAGGGTCTGGGACAGGGCAAGGAACAGGCGGGTCCGGGACTGGGCTTCGAGGTTCAGGGATGTGATCACTGAAACCAGGTAGCGCAGGCGTCCCATGGCACGTGGTCTCTCGTCATCGCCTTCGATGAAGGCGGGGCGGTTCGAATGGATGGCCGCGCTGTCCGCCACTGTCAGCGAAAGGAGTACCTCGGAAAAGGCCTCCGCCACGGAATGGGATGAGGCGGCCGCCAGGTTCTTCAGGACGGTGAACCCGTTGTCGGTGTCCGCGCTGACGAGGGCCGGGAGAAGGGCGGATATGACGTTGCCCGTGTCCTTGACCCGATTCGAGAGATTCTCGGCCAGCAACTGGCCCAACTCCCGGGAACGGAACCCGCGGCGGCCGGGATCCAGAAGGGTGCCCACCATGAGGGCCCGATCAGGACCGGAGTGCGCGGTCACCAGTTCCATGGCCTTGTCGCGCTCGAAGGCGCCTGGACCCATACAGGCCAGATAGCAATAGATTTCCAGCATGTCCCTGGCGTCGTCGGAAACGACGGCCTGTTCTTCCTGGATTTCCGAAACGGCTTCGGCACGCATCGCGTCACCTCTCCATCGGTGGATTGTCATGAATGCCAATTCGAATTATTGGCTGACTCCGGGAAACCTGCCAAGAAGACGACATACGGAAGGCCCCATCGCCGATAGCCATTCGTCAATCGATGGGACCTTGCAGCTGGCGATTGGCGATAAGCGATAGGCGGTAAACGATGGACAGTGAACGGTGAACTGTAGACGCCATATGGTAAAATCCAACCTCCCTTCCCATGGAAGGAACCGGCTGTGGAGGTGATTCGTGTATTCGGTCCCGTTGATCGTGGCGCTGTGTCTCTACGGAGTCAGCACCGCCCTCTACCTTATCTATCTTGCCGGCATTTCAAACGCCGTACGTCCCGTGGCGCGGGTGACCCTGGCTGCAGCCGCCGCGGTACACCTGCTGGCCATCGGCTACCATCACCTGGGCGGACTCGAGCCGGTCATCACGGCCCCGAAAAGCCTCATCAACCTGGCGGTCTTCGTCGGGGTCGCGGCCTACCTGGTAATGACCACCCTTTACAGGACCACGGGCATCGGAGGGGGAATCCTGGCTCCCGTGTCCGTGGTGGTGCTGGGCACGCTGATCAACAACGCCGGCGTCGAAGTGGCGCGGATGGAGTTTGTGCGCTACGTCACGCCGCTGCACATCGCGGCCTCCGCCCTCGGTTTCCTTTTCTTCGGCCTGGCCTTCCTGACGGCCATGGCACGGATCCTGGCCGACATGCGACTGAAGGACCGGGGGGGCATGGGGTGGCCCAGGCTTCCGCCCATCGCCAGCCTCGATCGCTATACTTTCGGATTCCTGCGGATAGGTTTCCCGTTCTACACTCTGGGCCTGGTGCTGGGGGCGGTGTGGGCCTACTGGGGCGGCACCGGTGACCTCACGCCGGAATATCTCCTGGGCGTAGGCGTGTGGCTCCTGTACGCCGTGTTGATCTACGTGTCGATCAAGACCGGTTGGCGTGGCCGCAAGCCGGCGGTCTTTATCGGGATCGGCTTTCTGGCCACCCTTTCCATCGTTCTGATGTACGCCATGAGGAGGCTCGGCTAGATGGGCAACGGTCCCCTCAGGGTCATGGGACTTTCCCATCACACGGCGCCAGTGGCGATCCGCGAGCGTTTCGCCTTCGACGACGAGGCCGCCGTCCGATTGTTGCGCACAGCCTCGAAACGTTTCGACGTTCGCGAGGCCGTCCTTCTTTCCACCTGCAACCGAACGGAAATCTACTATGTCGATCCCGCGGGAAGGAACCCGGAAGACGTGCGGACCGGACTGCTGAAGGAAATGGCCGCGGCAAGGGGCCGGCAACCTGCGGACCTGGAAGAATACCTGTACGTGAAGGCGGACCTGGACATGGTCAGGCACCTTTTCCGCGTGGCCTCGTCGCTGGATTCCCTGGTTCTGGGTGAACCCCAGATCCTGGGCCAGGTCAAATCGTCCTACCGGCTCGCGTCGGAGGCCGGCACCCTGGGCGGACACATCGGGAAGGTATTCGAGAGGGCCTTCAAGGTGGCCAAGGAAATCAGGAACTCCACCGCCGTGGGCGAGGGCGAGGTGTCCATGGGTTCGGTGGCCGTGGACCTGGCCGGCAAGGTTTTCGGTGACCTGTCACAGTGCACGGTCCTCATGATCGGCGCGGGAAAAATGGCGGAGGCCGTTGCCAGGACCCTGGCGTCGGCGGGCGTTCAGCGGGTGGTCGTGGCCAACCGGTCCGAAGAGCGGGCCCTCAAGGTGGCGGAAAAGTTCGGGTGGAACGGGACCACGCTGGATGACCTGCCGAGCCTCCTGGATACGTCGGACATGGTCATCGCATCGGTGTCGTTTCCGGGGTACGTGGTGGACCGCAGGCTCATGAAGGCCGTTATGGCCCGCCGTCGTTTCCGTCCCGTGTTCGTGGTGGACATCAGCCTTCCACGGGTCGTGGAACCGGAGGTGGGACGCCTGGAAGGCGCCTATCTCTACAACATCGACGACTTCAATCAGATCATCGGGGAACACCTGTGCCGCAGGGCTCAGGACGCCGATGCCGCCGAGGACTTGATCAACCGCGAAATCGCGAGTGTTCAGAGGAAGTTGAGAGAACTGTCCATACAACCCCTGATAGGTCGACTGCGGGATCGTTCCATGGAGCTGAAGGACCGCGAAATGGCACGGGCGTTGGGGGCCATGGGCGACGTGGATGAAGAGCAGCGCAAGATCCTGGACGCCATGGCCACCTCCATCGTCAACAAGATGCTGCACAATCCCATCAATGCGCTGAGGCAGTCGACGCAGGACGAGCGTGATCACGTGGCCGATGCCGCCAGGGAGCTGTTCGGGCTGGTCGAAGAGGAGAAGAAGGAGTGAGCACCTCCAAGCTGGTCATAGGAAGCCGGGGCAGCATGCTGGCCCGGGCGCAGTCTCAGTGGGTCAAAGGTCTCCTTAAGACCCGCTGGAAAGGTCTGGACATCAGCATCAAGGTGATCAGCACCAAGGGCGACAGGATACTTGACGTGCCACTTGCGAAAGTAGGTGGTAAGGGACTGTTTGTAAAAGAGATTGAAGAGTCATTGATTGACGAAAGCTGTGACATCGCCGTCCACAGCATGAAGGATGTTCCGGACCTGTTGCCCGACGGGCTGATCCTGGGCGCCGAGCTGGAGAGGGATGTCCCGTACGACGCCTTCGTGTCCGAAAGATACACAAGCCTCGACGATCTGCCGGAATCGGCCCGGGTGGGGACGTCGAGCCTTCGACGCCAGGCACAGTTGCTGGCCACCCGACCGGACCTGGACATCGTGCCCTTGCGGGGTAACGTGGACACCCGGCTCAGGAAGCTGTCCGAGGGGCTCGACGCCGTCATCCTGGCCGCGGCCGGATTGAGGCGACTGGGTCTGGGCGACCGGATCACCAGCCTGTTGACGCCACCCGAGTTCGTTCCCGCCACTGGGCAGGGGGTGGTGGTGGTGGAATGTCGCGAGGAAGACGACCGGGTCAGGGAGTTGATAGCCCCCCTGGTCCATGAGGACACGCGGGTGGCGGCCAGAACGGAAAGGGCCTTTCTGAGCCGGGTCGGTGGTGGTTGCCAGGTCCCTATGGGCGCCTTTGCCGTGGTGGACGGTGACCGGGTGGAGGCCATGGCCATTATCGCCCGTCCCGACGGGACCACCGTACTGGCGGACCGGGACGAAGGAACCCGTTCGGAGGCGGAGTCCATCGGCCAGCGCATGGCCGACAGGCTGCTTCAGGCCGGGGGGCGGGAAATCCTCGACGAACTGGTGGAGGGGGATTAAGACGTGTCGCCGGCGGGTCATCGTTCCTTGAACGGCCAGCGGATCCTGGTCACCCGGGAGGCGGATCGCGCTGCATCCACGGTACTGATGATCGAGGAAAAGGGTGGGGTGGCCATCCTCTTCCCCACCATCGAAACGGCCCCGCCGCAGGATTCGGAACCCCTGAAAAAAGCCGTGGAAGGACTGGCCGGATACGACTGGGTGGTGGCCTCATCGGTCACCGGCGTGGATTGCCTGCCGGATCTGTCCACCGTGTCCGGTCCCCGGTTCGCGGCCGTTGGCCTCATCACGGCCCGGGCCATGAGGGACCGTGGCGCTGCGGAGGTCCTGTACCCTGACCGGCAGGACGCCGGTGGACTGTGCAAGGCTCTCATCGATGCCGGCGCCGGGGAGGGCAGGGTGCTGGTCCTGCGGGCCGAGAAGGGTCGGGACGTGCTCCTGGAAGGTCTGCGGGAACAGGGCGCCCGGGTGGACCTCGTGGTGGCCTACCGCACAGCCTGCGTCAATCACGACCAGTCCACCGTGATGAAACTGCTGCAGGAAACGCCGGTGGAAGCCGCACTGTTCATGAGCCCGTCGTCGTTCATCTGCTTCCTGTCCATCGTGGGCACAAAAGATGCCAGGGAGTACCTGGACGGCGTCATCCTGGCCGCTGTGGGCCGCGTCACCGCCGCCGCCATGCAGAACCAGGGGTTCACGCCCGACGTGATCCCGGAAGAACCGTCGGTGGCTGCGTTGCTGGACGCCGTGGCAGCAGTCAATAGTTCATAGTCCATGGGTAATGGTTTGGGATCTCGGGAAGGGACCTGATACCTTGATCGACTATCGACCGGTATCGACAAGGGCCGCGGCGCCGAGGATGCCGCCCTGTTCCCATAGTTCGCAGGTCACCACCCGGGCGGCTTCCACGATGGTCCGGTACCCCCGGGTGGGCATTTCCTCGAACAGGCGGGGCGAAAAAGCGGGGAATGCGCGGGCCAGTCCACCCGAAAGAACAATGGTGTGGACATTGAAAAGGTTGAGGAGTCCGCCCAGGGCGATGGCCAGGCGGTAGCCGAATTCGTCGAAGTATCCCTGGCATCCCGGGTCACCCGCCCGTGCCGCCTCGAACAGACGTTTCGGCAGGTCCGGGTCCCCGACCGCCGCTTCCGTGAGGTCCCCGAAGAGGCGGTCGCGCAGCACCATGTTCTTCAGTCCGTTGGCCGCCGAATACTGTTCCAGGCAACCCCGTCCTCCGCAGCCACAGGGAAAACCCTCGGGTTCCACCACCATGTGGCCGATCTCTCCGGCCATGCCGTCCGCACCGCGGTACAGGTCGCCGTCGATGTACAGGCCGCCACCCACGCCGCTGCCCAGGGTGAGGCAGGCGAAGTCGCCCACGCCGCGACCCGCCCCGAAACGGGCCTCGCCCAGGGTGACCACGTTGGCGTCGTTGTCCAGCGCCACAGGGACACCGGCCAGATCACCCAGCCGATGGGCCAGGTGGAAGTCCTTCCACTGCTCGAAGTTGGGTGACTTGACGATGACACCCGTGTGGTGACGCAGGGCGCCCGGGGCGCCCACGCCGATGCCGCGCAGATCCCCCGGGGAAACGTCCGCTTCCTCGCAGGCGCTACTCGTGGTCCGGACCAGGGCCTTCAGAATGCCGTCTTCCGATCGATCGTCGGGCTCCAGGATGTCCACCACCGTGGCGACGATGGCGCCATCGCGGACCAGTCCGGCCTTGACTCGGGTTCCACCCAGGTCGATGCCGACGACGGGCCCGCTCATGACTCGAAACCCCGGCTGAGCATGTCCGGATCGTTCATGAGGTGTCCCTCGGCGACTTCCAGGTCGTCCGGTGTGTCCACTTCCAGCCAGGACAGGCCCGACAGGTCACAGGTGCGGGCCGGGCGTTCACTGTTCGACAGGGCCTGGATCACGTCCTCGGCAACGGCCCGATCGCCCCGTGATGACTGTGCGGCCTTGAAGGACTCCCGGTAGGCATCCAGGCCGGCCGGGCGCACGAGGCTCATGCCGATGTAACCCATGTCGAATTCGGTCAATTGCTTGGAGATGGCCCGAACCCCGCCGTGGGCGTCCGTGCGGACCTTCATGTCGTCTTCCACCAGTGTCCTGTCACCGTCGACCGCGGCCACCACGTCCCCGGGGGCGTCCACCAGGCGTTGGGCGAAGGCAAAGGGGTAGATGTGATCCACGTTCATGAGCAGGAAGTCGCCGTCCACCCTTTCCAGACCCGCCGCTACGGACAGTAGGTTCGCCTTTTCATATCCGGCGTTGTGGGAAACGGAGACGTCGGGCGCGACCTCGTCCAGGAATTCCACCACCTTCTCGGCCTGGAATCCGGTGACGACCACGATCTTGCCGTTCTCCTTCACCACCCGTCGCGCAAACTCCAGCGCATAGGACAGCAGGGGCCATCCGGCGCAGGTGATGAGCGCCTTGGGAATCCGTTCGGTCATGGGACGGAGGCGGACCCCCATGCCCGCGGCCAGGATGATTGCGTTGTTCAGTTTCATGTGAGTATCTCTACCAGTTGGCTGATTGTGTCGACGGTCCGAACGCCCGGGAACTCCCGTTCGAAGTCCCGGCGCGTGAAGGTCCCGAGTTTGCCCACGAATTCCACACCGGACGACAGGGCCCGTTCGGCGTCCTTCAGGGAATCGCCGATGAACACCATGTCCTCAAGACCAACGCCCAGGGTTTCGTGGATGTGGCGGAAGTGGTCCGCCCCCTTGAAGAAATTGTCCCTGGCCCCGAGCACGAGGTCAAAATCCACGTCCGTGGATCTTTTCACGAACTGGTCCACCAGCTCCTGGAAATTGTTGGAGGACACCACCACGAGGAAACCTTCGCCCTGCAGCCGGGACACGGTCTGGGCGGTCTCTTTCGAAAAGGACTCGGAAAAGAACCCTTCCAGCTTGCCCTTTTCGAACTCGTCGGCCGCTTCGCCGTTCCGGGGGTCCGATGGAAACAGGACGTCCAGTTGTTGGATGAAGGGTATACCGGATGTCTGGAGATATTGCCGGCGCGCCCAGTCGCGATCTGCCCCGTAGCGCCGGTGAATGACACCGGCTGCCACGTCGGCGAATCCACCCATGGTGTCCACCAGGGTACCGTCGAAATCCAGGACGATCGCCTGCCTGCCAGCCACCTTCATCCCCCGTGTCGCCCTTTGTGGGCGCCGCAGTCACCGTGCCACCGGACCTTAGAGGCGGACCCCAGGTATGTCAAGAATCCTCGTCACCGGCAGGCGCAACCGAAAACTTGCCTATCGGCCCGATCCTTGCTAGTTGTCACCTCGGCTGGATGAAATGGACTCGAAAGGGAAGGGGAACATGGCTCAGAAAAAGGAAATCGCGGATGTCAATGGCCGGATCGGCGTACTCACCGTTGGATTGGGTGCCGTGGGCACGACTCTTATTGCAGGCACACACCTGGTCCGGAAGGGGGTGGCCAAGCCCATCGGGTCCCTGACCCAGATGGGGACCATTCGACTGGGCAAGAGGACCGATGATCGGGTTCCCAGGATCTCCGATTTCGTTTCCCTGGCCAAGCTGGAACAGCTGGTGTTCGGTGGATGGGACATCTTCAACGACAACGGTTACGAGGCGGCGAAGAACGCGGCGGTGCTGAGCAACGAGCACATCGAGGCCGTCCGGGAGGACCTGGAGAGCCTCAAGCCCATGGCGGCGGTGTTCGACCGGGAATACGTCAAGAAGCTGGACGGCCCCAACGTGAAGAAAGGGGCCAACCGCATGGAACTGGGCCTGCAACTTGTGGATGACATCGAGCGCTTCAAGGTCGAAAACGACTGCAACCGCATCATCATCATCTGGTGCGCGAGCACGGAGGTGTACATCAAGGAAGCGCCGGTCCACGCCGACGTGGCGACCTTCGAGCAGGGCATGCGGGACAACGACCCCTCCATTCCTCCCAGCATGGTCTATGCCTGGGCCGCCATGAAAACGGGCACGCCCTTCATCAACGGAGCCCCGAACCTTACGGTGGACGTTCCCTGGATCGTGGACTGGGCCGGCGAAAAGAAGATTCCCATCTCCGGCAAGGACTTCAAGACCGGCCAGACCCTCATGAAGACCATCCTGGCCCCCGGCTTCAAGGCCCGGCTCATCGGCCTGAACGGCTGGTTCTCCACCAACATCCTTGGCAACCGGGACGGCGAGGTGCTGGACGATCCCGGTTCCTTCAAGACCAAGGAGGAGAGCAAGCTGTCCGTGCTGGACAGCATCCTGCAGCCCGACAAGTATCCCGACCTGTACGGCGATTATTGCCACAAGGTCCGCATCAACTACTACCCGCCCCGGGGTGACAACAAGGAAGGCTGGGACAACATCGACATCTTCGGTTGGTTGGGCTACCCCATGCAGATCAAGGTGGACTTCCTGTGCAGGGATTCCATCCTTGCGGCACCCGTGGCCCTGGACCTGGTGCTTTTCACTGACCTGGCCCAGCGGGCCGGCATGGGAGGCATCCAGGAGTGGCTGTCCTTCTATTTCAAAAGTCCCATCGTAGCCGAGGGCCTGTACCCGGAGCATGATCTGTTCATTCAGTTGACCAAGCTCAAGAACACCCTGCGATACCTGATGGGCGAGGAACTGATCACCCACCTCGGCATGGAGTATTACGGTTACTTCGACGAAGGTTGAGATGGCACGGAAGGTTCTGGTCACCGGCGCTGCCGGCTTCATAGGGTCCCACCTCTGCGAACGTCTGGTCGCGGCGGGGGACCGGGTGACGGGACTGGACGACTTCAACGACTTCTATGATCCGGCCTTCAAGCACGCCAACCTCGCACAGTTGTCGGACAAAGCGGACTTCGAGGTGATAGAGGCCGACGTTCGGGATTTCGATACCGTGGACCGGATCCTGGGGGCGCAACAACCCGATATGGTGGTGCACCTGGCCGCGCGTGCGGGCGTTCGGCCCAGCCTGGAGGACCCGGCGGGTTACGCCCGGACCAACGTGGACGGCACGGTCAACCTGCTGGAGGCCGCGTCCAGGGCCGAGGTCCCCAGGGTGGTGTTCGCATCCAGTTCCAGCGTCTACGGCAACAACCGGAAGGTCCCGTTTTCCGAAGACGACCCCGTGGACCACCCCATCAGCCCCTATGCGGCCACCAAGAGGTCGGGAGAACTCCTGGCTCACACCTTTGCGCACCTCAAGGGGATGACCGTACCGTGCCTGCGTTTCTTCACGGTGTTCGGCCCCCGGCAGCGCCCCGACCTCGCCATATACCGTTTCCTGTCACTGGTGCACCGCGGCGAAACCGTTCCACTGCATGGTGACGGCACGAGCAGTCGGGACTACACCTTCATCGACGACATCGTGGATGGCGTGACGGCCGTCATGGACGCACAACTGGAGGGGGCGCCGGTGTTCAACCTGGGCGGCAGCCGTCCGGTGACTCTGTCCGAGCTGCTGTCGGCCATCGAAGAGACCGCCGGAAGGAAGGCCGTGATCGAGCGGCTCCCGGACCAACCCGGTGACGTGCGGCGTACCTTTGCCGACTTGCGGCGCTCGCGGGAAGAACTGGGCTATGAGCCACGGATCACCCTGGTGGAGGGTCTGCAGAGGCAGTTCGAGTGGATGCGGGAGCAGGGCCGGATCGGCTAGCGCTCGTCAGAACGATCGACGATCAACGATAAACGATAAACGATCAACATCAAGTCGCTGACTATCGGGTCCGGATCTCCGCGGTGACCACGGCCTTGTGGGTGCCAGTGACGCCGTAGCGGGCATCGGTGGGGCTGCGGTCCGTGATGATGGTCAGGGCCGTGATGCTGGCGCCGATGAAGTACATGACCGCCACCATCCAGGGAAGACCCGCCATGCAAAGGAGCATGAAAAGGAGGAGGTAGCCGTCGCGCTTGGCGATGGGCTGCAGGTAGACCACCAGGAAACGGCGGAATCCGGAAGCGTCCGGGGACTTGCTGAAATTTACGCCACCGGAGTCGGTGGTCCCGTTCAGGATGAGACGTGAATAAGTGATCCAGTAGGCCGGCAGCGTCAGCATGACGCCCACCAGGCACAGGCCGAACAGAACCTGTCCGTTCAACCCGCCGAAATGGACCCACAGGCCGTAGCCGAGACAGAGCGCCAGAAACACGGTGGAGATGTCGTCCAGGACCGTGTCGAGCCAGGCGCCCAGTTTCGACGTCTGGTATTTCAGCCTGGCGACCTCACCGTCGCAACCGTCCAGGATGGAGGACAGGTGCAGAAGGAGCCCACCCACAACGAAATTCGTGGTGGCCATGCACAGGGAGGCGGTGATGGCCGTAAAGAAGGTCACGAAGGACAGCATGTTGGGCGTCAGCGGCGTCTTGGACAGTACGCCGGAAATGGCAATGGACAGGGGTCGGTTCAGGGTCCTGGAAATGAGCCCGTCCACCCGCTTGCGCAGGGAACTCAGCAGCATGCGACGAGCCTGCCGATAACTGGCCCGGTCCGTCACGGGGATGGACGGTTTTCGCAGGTTGACCCACCGGATGGTGGAATCCTGGGACAAGTCGTAAGCCTGCTCGGGCGTGTCCACCGCGTCGGCCAGACCGTTGCGCACGGCCCGATCCACCACGATGATCGGCCGGCCTTCCACACGGGGCCTGAGGGCCGTGACTTCGCCCGAATCCTGTCGGTAGGAGGCGACCTCGGCACCGAGCTTCTGGGGACCGACCAGTTCGCCGGGATAGAGAACCAGATCGGCGGTGCCGCCCAGTTCCGTGGCCTCGGTCAGGCCCGCGTGCTTCAGCATGAGCCCGGCACGCTCCGCAAGACCCAGTCCGAGGAGGTCGTTCTTGCCCGAAGGCAGGTTCCCCTGTTTCGGGGGAAGTACGATGAATTCCATCATTTACGAACCCATTCGAGTACAAACAGTCCAGGGCCACCAAGCAGCAATGTCCGTGCCTCCCGTTGGCGGAACACCGCTCAAGGCTGATGTGTCACGTTTTCATCGAAGCGACAGGCGTTTTCGGGCGGGGCATTCAAAAAGCGTGTGGACCTCGGTTCATCCGCAAAGTGGATGAAGGATCATCCACCGGCCGGATTGCCAGTCGCCATGTGGTGCCAGCGCGGCGAATAATGTACGCTTGACTTGATGAAAGGTCCGGAAACAGAACAGGAGCGGCTTCATGACACAAAGACGCTTGAACCGCGGGTGTCCGCGACGGATCGGGGGGCTCGGGGCACTGGCCCTGGCCGCTTCACTGAGCCTGTCGCTGGCCTGTGGATGCTCCAACGGGACGGGCGAGCCCACGGACCAGGGCGTGTCCGACGATCGACCCGGCATCGTGGTCCCCAAGGACAAGATCGGAATTGATCATCACATGGGCGAAACCATTGAACCCGTTGACGTGATCGAGGAGACCCTGGAAAACCCGGGAATGGAAGTGAGCGACGGCATGGACGGGGACGCGGCGGACCAGGGGGCGCCGGACGACCCGGGAAAAGAGGCCGGTCCGTTGTCGGGACAGATCAAGGTGATTCCCCAGTTGCTGGACTTCGGTTTCGTGCCCGGGGGACAGGAAGGCAAGATCCCCTTTGCGGTCCAGAACCTCGGTCCCGGCGCCCTCATCCTGGAGAAGTTCACCATAGCCGGCGCCCCGGAAATCAGCCTGATCGTCGGATTCGATCCCAAGGTACAACTGGATCACGTGGCCTACGAGATCCAGCCCCCCGTCCTGTTGAAGGAGGGGGCGCAGTTCGACGGTTTCGTGAAGTTCGTTCCGCTCCAGGCCAAGGAAATCTATTCGGAGATGCGGGTCTTCACCAGTGACGCCACGTACCCCGACGGTTTCCAGGTCCATATCCAGGGCAACAAGAAGATGCCGTGCCTCCAGTTCGACCCGCCCGAACTGGACTTCGGACCGCTGGTGGTGGGCGACGGGGCCGAGGCCGAGGTGACCATCCTGTCCTGCGGGGAGCTGGCCCTGTCGCTGTTCGACCTGTCCTTTGCGTCGGCCGCCTTGCAGGCCGGCCTGTCACTGGACTTCGCCAAGTTCCCCGAGGGCGTTCCGCCCGACATCGACCACCCGCTGACCCTGGAGTCCGGCGAAAAGGTGAAGGTCAAGGTCCTCTACCAACCCGACACGGCCAATCCCAAGGGGCCCGACGGCATCCCCATACCGGGCGCCTTCGAGATGATGGCCAAGACCAACACCTTTTCCCAGTCGGAGTTCATGGACGTGGCGGGTTTCGCCGTCACCGACGCCTGCGCCATGCCCATCGTGAAGGTGGAAGAGGGTCTGGAAGTGCCCGTCGGGACGCTGATGCACCTGTCCGGTCTCAAATCCTATTCTCCCTATGGCGACATCGTCGAGTTCAACTGGACGGCTTCCCAGCCTGCGGGGAACGGGGGATTCCTGATCCCCAACGATTCCGTGGCGGAGCCCACCTTCCTCGTGGGCGTGCCCGGTGATTACGAATTCAGTCTTACGGTGGATGACGAGCAAGGCAAGGGTACCTGCCAGGTGACGTCCGTGACCGTGTCCGCCACGGCGGCGGAGGTGGCGACCTTCATCCTGACCTGGAAAACGGTGACAGCCTTCGAGCCCGTTCCGCCCTTCTTCGGACAGGACCTGGACCTGCACTTCCTTCATCCCAATGCCGCCGGGGTGGATGCCGACGAGGACGGGAAGCCGGATGGCTACTACCACCTGCCCTGGGACGCCTTCTGGTACAACGCCTACCCGAACTGGGACAACAAGCAGCCCACGGCCTGGTACGACGACGACGCCCGTCTCCTGTACGACAACGTGGACGGCACGGGGCCGGAAGT
This sequence comes from Deltaproteobacteria bacterium, assembly GCA_016784945.1. Classification (GTDB taxonomy): domain Bacteria; phylum Myxococcota_A; class UBA9042; order DTJE01; family DTJE01; genus JADDHL01. Next base: position 21,630 of record JADHTP010000005.1, read on the forward strand.
GGTGGTCATGGGACTCAAGTGCAACGCCGGAAACGACTACCGCGTCGGGGTCCATTTCTTCGGTGACTACGACTACGGTCCGGTGGTGGCCACGATCCAGGCCCACGTGTCCGGGGAAATGGTCTGGGAGACCCAGGCCACCTTGAAGGACCTGGACCTGTGGGAAGCGGGCGTGTTCCACTGCGGGCCCAACACTGTGGAAAGCGTCCCGGGCCCCCTCATCAAGCACGACTACATCAACCCCAGTTTCGTCATCCCGCCGTAACTTCGAGGACGTTGCCCTGAAAGATGCCGGAAAATCGGGTGGGCTGGAAGTCCGTGTGGTGGCCGTGGCCTCCCTGGGATCGCTGGTGTCCTCCCTGACGGCCTCCGTGGTGGGTGTGATACTGCCCAAGATCGGGGCCTGGGCCCACATGGGCATCATGGACGTCCAGTGGGTGTCCCTGGTGCCCATGGTGGTGATATCGGCCGTGCTGCTGCCTGCCGGGCGACTCAGTGACATCATCGGTCACAAGCGGGTGTACCTGGGCGGCGTCGCCTTCGTGGGGGTGGGGAGCCTGGGCTGCGCCGTGGCCCCGGAGTTCTGGACGCTGTTGCTGGCGCGGGCGCTGTCCGGCGTGGGGGCGGCCATGACCATGGCCACTGCACCGGCCCTGGTGTCTCTTGCCGCCAGCCCGGGGCACAGGGGACGGGCGCTGGGCATGGTTTCCACCGCCATCTACGTAGGCCTGGCCTTCGGGCCGCCCCTGGGCGGCCTTCTGGAGTCCCTGGGGGATTTCAGGACCGTCTTCTGGTTCCAGGTGCCGGTGTCCGTCCTCCTCTACCTGTTCACGTGGAAGCTCATGCCGGAGACACCGGTACGGCCCGGTCGCAAACGGATCGATCATGCCGGGGCCTTCTTCCTCACGCTGGCCATCACGGGGCTCCTGCTGGCCCTTTCCCGAACGGAATCCTGGCCCCGATGGGCCATCCTGGCTTCGACCGTCGTGGGCATTCTGGGCCTGGTGGCCTTCGTGGCCGTGGAAAAGAGGACCGCGGTGCCCATGTTGGATCTGAGCCTCTTTGGCGACTGGACCTTCACGTCTGCCACCGTGGGCGCCTTGCTCAACTACGTGGCCGTCTTCCACGTGGTTTTCCTCATGCCCTTCTACCTGGATGACATCCTGGGAATGGCAAGCCGGGAGGCCGGTCTCTACCTTATGGCCATGCCCATCGTCATGTCCCTGGTGGCGGGACCCAGCGGCTATCTGTCCGATCGGGTGGGCAGCCGGATGCCGTCTTTCGTGGGAATGGCCGTCATGGCGGCCGGCATGGTCTGGCTGACCCACCAGGGAGCCGTGCTGGAATCACTGGGACTGCTGGCGGCCACTTGCGTGGTGGGGTTGGGGACCGGCATCTTCATATCGCCCAACACCAATACGCTCATGTCTGCCGCCCCACGGGCCAGCCAGGGGAGTGCGGCGGGCGTCATGGCCCTGGCGCGGTCCGTGGGGATGATGGCCGGGACGGCGCTTTCCGCGGCGGTATACGGGACGGTCATGGAAGGAACGATGGCCTCGGGTGTACCGTTCGAGACAGCCGGCGCCGAGGGTTTGCGGGTGGCCTGGTGGGTCGGCGCACTGGTCGCCGTCGCGGCCTCGCTGGTGGTCCTGGTAAGGCCCCGGGCCTCGTCCCGGGGGCACGACTCCGGTGTGTAAATGTGATAGCATGTTCCGTGTTGCGGAACGGTAAAAGAGGTACGCGATGAAGCGTTGTCCGAAATGCAAGAGAGAGTGGCCGGACACGGGGAAGTTCTGTCCCATGGACGGAACACCGCTGGAAGACATGGAAGAGGACGACGAGCAGGAAGACCTGTCCACGCAGATCCTGGAAGAGGAAGACAAGGACGAAGAAAAGGACGAGGCCGCAGCTGACGTTTCCGCCAAGGCGCCGGAACCGGTGGAACCCGCCCCGGCGAAGTCGAAGAAAGGATCCGCAGGCAGAAAGAAGGGCGAGCCCTTCTCCGAAACCAAGTGGTTCATGGTCGGCGAGACGGTCAAGGAACAGGAAGTGGAAGCGGAGGATCGGCCGCTGGACGATCTGCAGGATGTCTACAAGCAGACCCGGACGCTGCCGCCCGATGTTCGGAAGAAGTTCTCGCTGAAATACGGGGCCAAGGACGACGACAAGGGTTCCGGCAAAAAGAAGAAGAGTTGACTCAAGCGGCGCACTCGTGCCGACACCACAGCCCGAACCTGGTTGACAAGAACGTGCAGTCAACGGTACAGGCCCGTCTCATGGGGCCGGCCCTCGATGAGGTCCGGGAGAAGCTGTCCGACCTGGACGGGGACGCCGTCGTATCGGAGGCCTATCCGGAGGTCCTGGTCGAAACCCGGGCGCCGGCCGTGGCAAAAGCCCTCCTGTCGGAATTCGGGACCAGCATCTATTCCCTGACCGGCGCCTCCCTGGAAGAAGTGGTCGGCGGCCTGCTGATCGCCACGGGACGAACCCTGGCAACGGCGGAATCCTGCACGGGAGGGCTCATCGGGCATCGCGTGACCAACGTCCCGGGAAGCTCCGCCTACTATCGCATGGGCTTCGTGACCTATTCCAACCAGGCGAAGGTCGATCTCCTGGATGTGCCCGGTGAGATCATCGATCGCGAAGGAGCCGTGGCCGAAGACGTGGCGCGGAACATGGTGAAGGGCGCCCTGTCCAGAAGCGGCGCCGACCTGGCGGTGTCCGTGTCCGGCATTGCGGGGCCGGGTGGCGGCACCCCTGGCAAGCCCATCGGAACCGTCTGGTTCGCAGCCGGTTCCCGCGGGGACATCGGTACGGTTCGAAAGGAATGGCAAGGCGACCGGGAGCGGGTGAAACACGCCTCGGCCTGCCAGGCCCTGGATATGATCAGACGACTCTGCATTGGAGCACCCCTGTCATGACGGAAGATTCAGTCCTGTCCATTGTGGTGGAGCCCCCTCTCAACGTGGCCAACAGCCTGCTCGACGCGGCAAGGAGGCTGGCGGTTCGGGTCCGCGAGAACGGCGGGGAGGTCACCTGGTTCCGGCCCGAGCACTATGGCGCCGAAATTCTGCGATTCCTGGGCAATGGCGACGGACTGCGGGTCAGCATGGAAACGGGCTTGCGAAAGGCCGCGAAGCAGGTGAAGGAATTCGGCATCAAACTGGCGCCGCCAACCCTCGTGGAGGTCGAAGACGGGAGCGCTCTGGTGGTGTCGCGGTTGATGTCCAGCGAGGACGAAGTGAAGACCATGGCGGAAGCCGTGAGCGGCGAACTGGTGGAAAGCGGCCTGGAACCCACCGGGGAATGGGGGTTCCACATCCCTATGGCCAGGGTCAGCGGTGAAGACAACATCCAGGCCGTGCGTGATTCCCTGGAAGACCGGGATTCGCCCTTGGCAAGCTGGCTGCTGGGCGGTCTGAGCCTGGCCCGGGTGGAGGACAGCCCTCCCGACGTCTACGGATGCCACCGGATCGAATTCATCCCGTTGATGAGAATGGGTTCGCGCAGGCGCTAGCAAAGACACGATAACTACCGACGACAAGCGATTGGCGATAGGCGATCAGCGATAGGCAGTCGGTAGATCGCAATGCGATCACACATCCTGTTTCCTAGATGCCCTGTATCTGTTAGATTCGTTCGCGATTGGAGGTTGTGAAAATGGCGGTAAGGAAAAAGAAGACATCCACTACCCCGGGAATGGGCGATGACCACGAGCGAAATGTCGAGGTCGCCATCCAGACCATTGAGAGGCAGTTCGGCAAGGGCAGCATCATGCGGCTCGGTGACGGCGAGCCCGTTGCGCGGTCCTTTCCCGTGATCCCCTCCGGTTCCCTGACCCTGGACATCGCGCTGGGCATCGGCGGATATCCCAAGGGACGGGTGGTGGAAATCTACGGACAGGAATCCTCGGGCAAGACGACACTGGCCCTGCTGGCCATCGCCCAGACCCAGAAGACCGGCGGCCTGGCGGTCTTCATCGATGCCGAGCATGCCCTGGACGTCAACTATGCCCGGAAGCTGGGCGTGAACGTGGATGATCTGCTCCTGGCGCAGCCGGATACCGGCGAGCAGGCGCTGGACATTGCCGAGACCCTGGTCCGCACCAACGCGGTGGACATCGTGGTGATCGACTCCGTGGCGGCGCTGGTTCCAAAGGCCGAACTCGAGGGCGAGATGGGTGATTCCCACGTGGGTCTGCAGGCCCGGCTCATGAGCCAGGCGCTGCGGAAACTGTCGGGTGTCATTTCCAAGTCCCGCACCTGCATGATCTTCATCAACCAGGTCCGCATGAAGATCGGCGTGATGTACGGAAATCCCGAGGTGACCAGCGGTGGGAACGCCCTGAAATACTACGCCAGCGTTCGGCTTGACGTGCGGCGGGGGCAGGCCATCAAGGACGTGGAAAAGGGCGGCATCAAGGTCCGGGTAAAGGTGGTCAAGAACAAGATGGCGCCGCCCTTCAAGCTGGCAGAGTTCGATCTCATGTACGGGGAGGGCATCAACCGTACCGGCGAGCTGATCGACCTGGCCGCGGAGGCCGGGATCCTGGAGCGAAGCGGCTCCTGGTACTCCTACGGGGGGGACCGGATGGGGCAGGGCAGGGAGCAGTCCCAGGCCTTCCTGGATGACAACCCCGATATCCTGGAAGACGTGACGCAGAAACTGATGGCGCACCATGGCGTCGGTGATCAGGGGGACGCCCCGGAGAAGGAAGAATCGGCCAAGGTAGAGGCGGACGGCAAGGCGTCGGAAACACCCGAACAGGGATGAACCCATGGGCGATTCGAAGCAGAAGCAGAAACTGAACCTGGAAGGTCTGCTCAAGTTCGCGGTGAAGAAGGCCGTGTCGGACATCCACCTGAAAGCGGGACGGCCCCCGATCTTCCGAACGGGTGCTTCCGTTGAGTTGGTGGGCCCCAAGGGGATGGAACTCCTCAACAACGACGAGATCATGAGGCTGTTCGCGGACCTGATGCAGGACTATCACCAGGTCCTGTTCCGGGAAAGGGGCTCCGTGGACTTCGGCTGGGGCATCGAGGGACTGGGTCGTTTCCGGATCAACCTGTTCCGCAGCCGGACCGGCAACCAGGCGGTCATGCGGGTGATCCCCGCGAGGATCCCCACGCTGAACGAACTGGGCCTGCCCAAGGTCATGGAGAAGATCCTGGAAGAGAGGCGGGGACTGGTGTTCATCACCGGCGCCGCGGGCCAGGGCAAGTCCACAACGCTGGCCGCCATCGCGGACCAGATCAACCGGGTACGTGCCTGTCACATCATCACCATCGAAGACCCCATCGAATACATGATCATGGACCGGAAGGCGCTGATCACCCAGCGGGAAGTGGGGGCCGACACGCCGGCATTCCAGGACGGCCTGCGGGCGGCGCTGCGGCAGGACCCGGACGTGATCATCGTGGGTGAGGCCCGTGACCGCGAGACCATCGAGACGGCATTGATAGCCGCCGAAACGGGCCACCTGGTTCTGTCCACCATGCACACCATCGATGCACGGGAAACGGTCAATCGCGTCACGTCCGTATTCAACGAACACGAAAGGGAGCATGCTCGACTGATCCTGGCTTCGGTGCTCCGCGCCGTGGTGAGCCAGCGACTGGTGGGCCAGACCGATGGCAAGGCCCGCGTACCCGCGGTGGAGGTCATGCTGGTCACGGCGCGCATCCGCGATCTCCTGAAGACGGCCGAGGGAAAAGACGAACTTCACGAGGCCATTTCGAAGGGGCATTCCCAGTACGGTATGCAGACCTTCGATCAATCGTTGATGCAGTTGTACAAGGACGGGATGATCACCCTGGACATGGCCATGGAACACTGCAGCAACCCGGCCGACTTCGCCCTTCTCGTGAAGGGGATATATTCCCGATCGGGGGAGGGCATCGAATCCATCGATTCAGAAAAATTCCAACGAGGCAAACTTGAAATCTGAGGAAGTACGCTCCCGGTTCCTGCATTTTTTCGAGGAACGGGAACATCGCATCGTATCCAGCCACTCGCTGACCCCCCCCGAGGACCCCACGCTGCTTTTCGTCAACGCGGGCATGGTCCAGTTCAAGGATGTCTTCGTGGGCGAAAGGGACCCCGGCTACCAACGGGCGACCTCTACCCAGAAATGCCTGAGGGTCAGCGGCAAGCACAACGACCTGGAGGAAGTGGGCCGGACTCCCCGGCATCACACCTTCTTCGAAATGCTGGGAAACTTTTCCTTCGGGGACTATTTCAAGAAGGACGCCATCCCTTTTGGCTGGGAACTGCTGACAAAGGTCTACGGTCTGGACGTGGCCGACCTCTGGGTAACGGTCCATCCCGATGACGACGAGGCCCGCGACATCTGGGTCAAGGACATGGGCGTGGACCCGGAAAGGGTCCTGACGGACCCCGAGAACTTCTGGTCCATGGGCGACACCGGGCCCTGCGGCCCCTGCAGCGAGATACACATCGACCGGGGACCGACCTATGAGGGGGCTCACGTCCTGGAGGACCCTGGTGATCGGTTCATGGAGTTGTGGAACCTGGTGTTCATGCAGTTCGACCGGGATCTGGAAGGGCGGATGACGCCGCTTCCGGCGCCTTCCATCGATACGGGCATGGGCCTGGAGCGGATCTGCGCGGTGCTTCAGGATGCGCGGTCCAACTACGGCACGGACCTGTTCATGCCCCTGATGAAAAAGATGGCCGACGTGGCCGGAACCCGGATCGGCAAGGACGAGGAAACCGACATGGCCCTGCGTGTGATCGCGGACCATGCGCGGGCCACGGCGTTCCTGATCAACGACGGCGTCTATCCGGAAAACGAGGGGCGCGGTTACGTGCTTCGACGCCTCATGCGGCGGGCGTTGCGATTCGGTCACAAGCTGGGACTTAGCGAGCCGTTCTTCACGGACATCTGCCTGGAGGTTTCCACCGTCATGGGGGCCGCGTGGCCGGAACTGGGTGAATCGGCCGATGTCATTCGCCGGATCGCCGGCCGGGAAGAGGAACGCTTCCTGAGGACCCTGTCGTCGGGCATGGAACTCCTGGAAGCCGCCATGGGCGAGGCCAGGGAGAGGGGCGACAAGTCGTTGGACGGCGCCACGGTATTCAAGCTCTACGACACCCACGGATTTCCGGTGGATCTCACCAAGGTGGTGACCGAGGAGAACGGGCTGGACGTGGACCGGGCCGGATTCGACGCGGAAATGGAAAAACAGAGGCAGAGGGGCAAGGCGTCCTGGAGTCGTGGGGGGGGCGAGGACTCGGTGACAGGGGCCGTCAGGAAGATGATCGAAATTCGCCGGTCACGGGGAGGCCGGGGGTTCGTGGGGTACGAGCAGGATGAAGCCGAGTCCGAGATCGTGGCCCTGTTCGAGGACACCGCGCCGCTGGACGTGGCCGTCGAGGGATCCGATGTTTTCGTGTTCACGCGGGAGACCCCCTTCTATGGCGAATCGGGCGGTCAGGCCGGGGACACCGGCTTCATCACCGGCCCCGGCGGCAAGGCCGTGGTGCTGGACACAAAGAAGCCGCGCGAAGACGTGACCCTGCACGTTGCACGGGTGACGGATGGGCAGATAGCGGTCTCGGACCACTGCGTCCTGGCCGTGGATTCCCATCGGCGAAACCTGACTAGGAAGAACCACAGCGCAACCCACCTGTTGCACCATGCCCTGCGACTTGTCCTGGGCAAGCACGTGAGACAGCGAGGCTCCCTCGTGTCCCACGAGAGACTGCGGTTCGATTTCTCCCACACGGGCCCCTTGTCCTCGGAAGAGGTCAACCAGGTGGAAGACGCGGTGACGGCCTGGGTGCTGGCCGACGACGAGGTCGGTTCAGAAGTGCTGGGCTTCGATGATGCCGTGGGACGAGGCGCCCTGCATTTCTTCGGCGACAAATACGGGGACGTGGTGCGGATGGTCACCATGGGCGAGTCCCGCGAACTGTGTGGTGGCACCCATGTGACCCGTACCGGCGAAATCGGTCTGATCAAGGTCCTGTCCGAAACCGGAATTTCCGCCGGTGTCCGACGGATCGAGGCGATCACGGGACCACGGGTGCTGGAGTACCTGCGCGAACGGGATACGCTGGTCAACGGGTTGTCAACCGCCCTGAAGACCGAGCCGTCCATGGTGGTGCAAAAGGTGGAACGGCTGGTGGCCCTTGAAAAGGCACTCCAGAAGGAGGTCAAGGACCTTAAGCTGAAGTCCGCCGCCGATTCCGCCGGACCGTCCAGCCAGGAGACCCACGAGGCCGGCGGCGTTAAGGTGCTGGTCGTGGACGGCAAGGGGATGGATCCCAAGGCCTTGCGGGAACTGGCGGACGTGATGCGACGCAAGGTGGGATCGGGGTACGTGCTGATTACCAGCGGTACGGGTGATCGGCTGATGGTGATGCTGGCGTCCACCGGTGACCTGTCGGACAAGAGACCGGCCAACACGGCGCTGAAAGCGGTGCTGGAGCCCATGGGAGGGCGGGGCGGGGGAAAGCCCGAACTCGCACAGGGCGGCGTGCAGGGGGCCAGCGGAAAACAGGTGCTTGACGCCTTGTTGGCGTACCTGCAAACATGCCAGTGACAAGGCGGTATCCTGGAGGTGAACCATGCCGGATGAAAACGAAGTGACGATCCACCTGTTGGAGGCGCACCAGAGGACGCCGGAACCGGTGGAGATGCTGGACAGGTACGTGGAACTGTTCGCGGGAAAGAAGCCCGGTGAGGTGGTGGAGGCGGTGGCGGCGGAACCGCAGGAGCCGGTGGAAGAGGAACCCATCCAGGAAGAAACCGTCCAGGATGAGCCCTTGATGGTAGAGCCCACGGTGGTAGAGCCCACGGTGGATGAGCCTTCGATGCTGGACGACAGGGATGGGGCGGCCGGTGGGGACCTGGAGGTGGGCCTGGCCAGCAACGGGATCGAGATGGAGGACGACGACCCCTTCGAAAAGACCGGGTCAACCGGGGAGGACGACGAACCCACGGCCATTGTGGAGGCGACCTTCCCGGAAGATGACGGCGATGATCCGTACGGCGAACCCGAGGCCGAACCCGAGTCGGAACCGGAGCCCGAGCCGGAACCGGAGCTTTCCGGCGGCACACTGGTCATGGGCGCCATCACCGACGAGGACCCGGGTGAACCCCAAGAGCAAACGGAGGAGGCAGCCACCGAGGAACAGACCCTTGTGATGGGCGCCGACGAGCTCGATGCCGGGGCGGAGGAAACACCGTCGGAACCCGAACCGGAAACGGCGATGGAACCGGACCAGACGCTCATCATGGGGGCCATGACGGAGGAAGTGACGGAAGACGCCATCCCGGACGAGGAGCCGGAAAAGAAGGCATCCGGTCGACCTGGACGCAAGAAGAATAAGAAGAAGAAACGCAAGGGCCGGGCCAAGGCCGACTAATCTGAAGTTCCCCGGCCCTTTCAGCCGCAAATCACCATAATCATGATTTAGTGGCTACACTTTGGTGCCCGTATAGCGACACAACCCCGCCACCACTGCTCGAACGTCACTTTTGCCAGGGGGAACCTCGGCCTAATGAATCAGGGCCTCCGACAGGAGTTTCAGGAACAATCCCCAGTCTGCGGCAGATAGATGATTAGAAACAGAAGGTTATGGCGATATTGTGTGTAAGACCCCACGCATGTCCACGTAGTGGCCGAGCGCGGATAGGACTTCGGCCTGGGTCTTCG
>JADHTP010000183.1 GCA_016784945.1 Deltaproteobacteria bacterium
CACGAGCCAAGTCCGGTGGATTGTAGTCAGCAATACCCAAAAAGAAAAGGGGGCATTGGTGATCGACCACCGACTACTGTCAACAGTCTACCGAATATCGTCGCGTCGTTGATCGCCGGGGCGGTTTCGGACCCGACGTCACTTGTCCAGTTCCATGGCCAGCTGCGTGGAGAAGTCCGGTTCGAAGTGATGGCGGCACCGGGCCTCGTAGGAATCCTTGGCCCCCACCACGATACGCTCGTCGCTGGCCGTGATCCGCTGGGAACGACTGGCCGGCGCCCCGCATCGCGAGCAGACGGCCAGGGCCTTGGTCACGTACTCGGCCACGGCCATCAACTGGGGCACCGGTTCGAAGGGCACGCCGCGATAATCCAGGTCCAGTCCCGCCACGATCACCCGCTTGCCGAGATTGGCCATCTTCTCGCAGGCCGCCACGATCCCGTCATCGAAGAACTGGACCTCGTCGATACCCACCACCTCCACCCGGTCGTCCACCTGCCCCATCAGCTCGTCGGAGGACTTCACCACCACGGCCTTCAGGGCCTGCTCGGAATGGGACACGATCTGCTGTTCGTCGTAGCGGTCGTCCAGGGACGACTTGAAGACCTGGACCCGCTGCCTGGCGATCTGCGCCCGGCGGAGGCGGCGGATGAGTTCCTCGCTCTTGCCAGAAAACATGGGGCCGCAGATCAGCTCGATGAAGCCCGTGGGATGCTGGTAGCTCATCAGTCCCCGTATTTGTCTTCGAAGTACGCCATCAGTCGTGAATCCGACCGCACGAAGTCCAGCGAGATCCGAGTATGGTCCTTCAGATAGCCGTTTCCAATGAGCATGGTCACGTCCTTGCCGATGCCCTCGGCGCCCAGGGCCGCCGCGGTGAAGGAAGTGGCCATGTTGAAGCTGTAGGCCGTACCCAGGTCCCTCGCCGCCATCACGGTGGACATCTCGGTGCCCGGCACGTTGGTCGTGTTCATGACCACGTCGAGCAGGTTTCCGTCGGTGGCTCGATGCACGGCCTCGTAGACCGCCACCGGGTCCGTGGCGTCGGCCAGGACCGGCACGTCCACGTAGCCCATGTCCATCATCAGGTCCAGGGATTCGGACTGGCGATCCACTCCGAACACCCGCCCCTTGTCACCCAGCACCCGCCGGGCCACGGCGCAGCACAGCAGCCCGGACTTGCCCGTGCCGATGATCCCCACGTCCATGCCCGGTTTCACCAGTCTGAACGCCTGGGCCGGGGCGCCGGCCACGTCCAGGATGGCCAGGGCCGCCTCCCTGGAAAAGTCGTCGGGCATCTTCACCGCCACCCCGCTTTCGAACAGGATGGCGTGGCCCTCCACCTCGACCTGGTCCCGGTCCATGTGGACCTTCTTCACTTTCTCCAGTTTCAAAGGGGTGAGGGAAAGAGACACCAGCGTGGCGATCCGGTCACCCGCAACGGCATCCACGCATCCACGGTATTCGGGGCCCACCTCCCGCACCACGCCGGTCAACATGCCACCGGATCCCGTCACGGGATTGTGCTGTTTGCCCCGCTGGGCCACGGTTTCAAGAATCAGGGCCTCCACCCCGGCGGGATCGTGACCGGAGGCCTCCCGCATCTGGGCGAAGGACGCGGAATCCACGTTCAGCATCTCCACGTCGACCAGTATCTCCGTTGGATGGATGGGCAGTGAATTGTCCACCACCCGGGCGGCCTGCGGAAGGCTCCCGGGGGGATCCACCACCCGATGGGTTCCAAACCGGACACCGGATTGAGAAACGGCCATGAGATCAACCTCGCCCGATTTCAGGTGGCTTTGCGGTCCAGTCGCCCCATGACCATCTGAAGGTCCTGCCATGTCAGTCTCTTCCTGGACGGATCCCTCAGCAGCGCCGCGGGATGGTAGGTCACCACGAAGGGAATGTCCCCCCACTTGTGCCACCGCCCGCGCTGCCGGACGATGGCATCGGAACGGCCCGTGAGCGCCAGAGCGGCCACCTTGCCCAGGGCCACGATGAAGCGCGGCCTGACGATCCGGATCTGGCGTTCCAGGTAAGGGAAACAGGCCCCGGACTGGTCTGGCGCGGGATTTGCGTTCCCGGGGGGGCGGCACTTCACCACGTTGGCAATGTAGGTCTCCTCCCGGACCAGGCCCATGGCCCCGATCATCTTGTCCAGGAGTTTTCCGGCAGGCCCCACGAAAGGACGCCCGGTAGCATCTTCTTCTGCCCCCGGGCCCTCGCCCACGAACATCACGCTGCAACCCGTGGCGCCTTCCCCGAACACCGTCCGCGTCCGGGTCGCGGCCAGTGAGCATTTTTCGCAGGAGGCCACCAGTGCCTGCAGTTCATCCAGTCCCCCCGTGGGCGGTACCCCACCCGTCTTCGGGGTCGGCACGTCGGTTTCGACCACCGGTGCGTCCGTCCGGGAGGAGGGCAGAAAGTCCACGGACCCGCTCTCTTCCACGACTCTTCCCTTCAGCGCCGCCGCGATCTCGGCAATGGGAGTCTTCATGTTCATCGAATTCCTAGGGGGAAAGAAGGGCGACCACCCGATCCAGGAGGAGGTCGGCCAGGTCATCCTTGGACAAGGGGTCCACCGTCACCGTAGTCCCGTCCCGCCCCAGTATCACGCCTTCGTTGTGGGCAACGGCAAAGCCGCGGCCGTCACCAACGGGGTTGGCGAACAGCAGGTCCAGCCCCTTGGCCTCGAGCTTCTTTCGGCCCGGGGGCTCCAAGTCGCCCGTTTCCGCCGCGAAACCCAGCACCACCGCGTCGCTCAGACGGTCCCTCAGGGTGAGAAGGATGTCGGGGGTCGGTTCCAGTTGCAGCGAATCCGGCAGGTCCTTCTTCCTGATCTTGTCGTCGCTGGCGGCCACCGGCCTTTCGTCCGCCACGGCCGCCGCCATGAGCAGGGCGTCCATGCCGTCTAGCCCGGCTTCCACGGCTTCCAGCATCTCCTGGGCGGTGTCCACACGCACAACTTCCAGGGTCCTGCCGGACAGGGGGCGGGGCTCCGGCCTGTCGGTGGGGCCCAGGACCAGGCGCACGGAGGCGCCACGGACCTGTGCCGCCTTCGCCATGGCAATGCCCATACGCCCCGACGAGGGGTTGGTCAGCACCCGCACCGGGTCCAACTGCTCCCTGGTCGGACCCCCGGTGACCACCACCCGACGGCCGGCCAGGTCCTGCTCGGACACCATGCCGGCCACCTCGAGAGTGATGTCGTCCACATCGGGAAATCGCCCTGGGCCATGGTCACCGGAGGCCAGTTCTCCGGAGTCGGGTGCCATCACACGGAAACGGCCCGGTAATCCCTGGAGATTGGCCTGGGTCAGTTCGTTTTCCCACATGGCAGTGTGCATGGAGGGGACCACCAGGACGGGGCCCGTGGACGCCAGCACCGTGGTGGTGAGCAGGGTGTCGGCAAACCCCTTGGACATCTTGGCAATGGTATTGGCGGTGGCCGGCGCGATCACCAGGCCATCGGTGTCACGGGCCACTTCCACGTGGGTGATGGCTGCCCCTTGACCGAACAGGGATTCATCGGTCAGGCAGGGTCGGCCCGTGAGCGCCTCGAAAGTCAGGGGCGCCACGAAACGAGTGGCGGCCTGGGACATCATTACCGTGACCCGGGCGCCAGCCTGGATCAGGGACCGGGCCAGGTTCGCGGACTTGTAGGCCGCAATCCCGCCGGTAATGCCCAGGACCAGGTCCTTGTCCTTCAGTGCTCGCATCGTCCGTTCCCGGTTGCCGGTCCCGCCGCTGACCGTGGGTCAGGGATCCCTATTTCGAAACGATATGGAATTCCACCCGGCGATTCACCGACCGTCCCGCCTCCGTGGAATTGTCGTCAATGGGCCGCGCCTCGCCCAGTCCCACGGCCTGCAACCGTCGCGGGGCGACACCCTTGCCCAGGAGGTACTTGCGCACGGCCACGGCCCGGGCCGTGGACAGTCGCTGGTTGGAAGACGCCCTTCCCACGGAGTCCGTGTGGCCCTCGATCCGGACCACGTAGGTCGGGTGATCGCGCAGGGCCAGGACCACCTCGTTCAGCAGTGGATGGGAGGTCCTCCTGATGGTCGACTTGCCGAAGGCGAAGAAGATCTTCTCCTTGAGGATGATCGCCTTGTCCGTGACCTGGATCAGCTTGTAGGGACATCCCTCGTTGTCCTTCGGGCCCTGCACCTGCGGACACTTGTCCTCGTTGTCCGGTACGCCGTCCTTGTCCGAGTCGCGGATCGGGCAGCCATGGTTCTGCCGCGGGCCGAATTCGTCCGGGCACTTGTCTTCGTCGTCCGACAGCCCGTCTCCGTCCCGGTCCATGAAGGGGCAACCCTCGTTCTTCACGGGGCCCGCTTCATTGGGGCATCGGTCCTGCGGGTCCAGGATTCCGTCAAGGTCGTTGTCGGGTTCCGGGCAGCCGTCCTTGTCCTTGAATTTATCGAAGTCCTCTTTTTCTTCCGGGCACCGGTCCTCCGGATCGGGGATGCCGTCGCCGTCGAGGTCACCCAGGCAGGAACGATCCCGGGAATTTTCGAAGGCCTTTCGGGCATTGAATTCCGACAGTTCGATGAAGTCGCGAGCCGTGTGGGGCCGCCCCTGGGAAGTCTCATGGCGTGCAAAGTCGGCAAAGGCCTCGGCACGGGCCAGTTCCCTGGGCGTACAGTTGACCATGGACACGTGTTGCTCGTTGGTGAGTTTCTCCACCGATCCGGCCCGGTCGTACACGGCCGGCGACGACACGCAGCCCCAAAGGCCCGCAGCGCCGGTGAACAGGGCGATGGCAAGGGCGGGCAGCCTCATGGCGACTCTCCCTTGATGGATCCCCATCCCTTCGGGTCAGTACCCTCCGGATTCCCTTCACGGAGGCTCTTGAGCCGTTTGGCCTCCGCGGCGTTCTTGCGGGCGGTGGCGGCAATCTCCAGGGCGTCCTCGGCGAACCGCTGTGCGGCCTGGTAATCGGCAAAACCCAGACGTTCCTTCGACATGCGGATGTACAGGTCAGCCTTGGTGTATTCGTAGGGGGCCAGTTCGTCGGCCTTGGCCCGTTCGGCGCCCCGAAGCTCGGCCTCGGCCCGTTCGATGGCCGTGGAAGACATGAAGGACACTGCCGTACCACCACACGCGGCAAGCCCGATCAGTCCGACGGCCAGCATGGGGATCAACCGGCCGAAAGCGGTCAGCATCGCCCTTTCCCCCGGTGGAAAATCCACGTCGTGAATAGCAGAAAAAGCGAGGCGCTGTCAAGGCTTGACGGGCTACGGGCAGGGCCCCAGACAGCCGTCCGTGTACCAGCATCCCCAGAACTCGCCGGTGCAGGTGCAGACCATGACGGGGTGGCAATCGCCGCAGCAGCACTCCTGGCCGAACTGGCAGGTGCCAAACCCATCGCACTTCTTGCCGATGGGCGCCTCGTCGTGGCAAGGGGTCGAAACGACCTCCGGGCCGGGATCGCCGGGGTCCGTAGCCGCGTCGCCACCATGGTCCGAACCCCCTGAACAGGCCAGGGACAGGACCACTGCCAATCCGACCACCATGTTCTTCAGGCGGCTCACTGGTCTATCCTACCAGACCTGACGAACCACTCCCGTCCTCCAACGATCAACGATCCACGATCAACGATCAACGACGCCCCTTCCCACCCGGTTGCGCCTCCCATGAAACACTGCTAGATTGCGCCGGGCGCTCGGAAAGGAGCATTTCATGAAGGTCGAAATAGAAGAACTGGGAGATCTGAAAGTCCGGATCACCGTGGAGGTGGACGCCGACACTTTTCAGGACAAGAAAAAGACGCTGGCCAGGTCCTACGCCCCCCACGTGACCATGAAGGGGTTCAGGCCCGGAAAGGCGCCGCTCGAAATGGTGATGCGCCAGATCGGCCCCGCCCTGGACGGCGAGGTTCGCGAGGACATCATCAAGACCACCTTCACGGACGCCCTGGACGAAAAATCCCTGAAACCGTCCGTGGAGCCCCAGGTGGAGATCAAGGACGCCGGGGACGACGGGAGTTTCAGCTATTCGGCCGAATTCGAATGCATGCCCACCATCGATCCCACGGACTACCTGGGCGTCGAAGTGGTGGACCCCACGCTCCCCGAAATCAAGGACGAGGACGTGGAGGCCGGCCTGGAACGCATGCAGCAGGCCGCCGCCACCTGGGAGGCCAAGGAGGCCGACAGCGTGGGCCACGAAAACGACATGGCGATCTGCCGGCTGGTGATCAAGGACCCGGGCACGGAAGAGGTGATCAAGGAAGAGGACGACCGTCGCCTCGTGGTCGGCATGGCGGATTACCCGGTGGCCGACATGGGCCGCGAGCTCCTGGGAATGAAGGCCGGGGAAGAGAAGACCATCAAGGGAACCTTCTCCGAGGGCCCCATGGCCCGCGAAGACGGGGAAGAGGCCGCTTCACGGGAGGCGCTGGTCAC
>JADHTP010000184.1 GCA_016784945.1 Deltaproteobacteria bacterium
GGACATCGCCAGGGCCCGTAACGTCAAGGCAGGCTCCGTGTCCCCGGCCATGAAACGACTTGCCGACCTCGGACTGGTCCGCTACGAACGCCGTGAGTTCATCGAACTGACACCCCGGGGAGAGGCGGAAGCCCGTCGCGTCTACGCCAGGCACGAAATGCTGACGCGCTTTTTCAGGGAGGTCCTCCTTGTTCCCGCCGACGTGGCCAGGGAAGATGCCTGCAGGATCGAGCACACCCTGTCCGACACGACGCTGGACCGCCTTGTCCGGATGTTCGAATTCATGCGTGCCTGCCCCGATGGTGGAAACGAGTTCATCCACCGCTTTCACGAGTGCCCCCTCGTTCGCAAGGACGCGCCCGATTGCGGGCATCGCTGCCAGGCGGATCACATGACCGGTCCCGCCACGGAGGAAAGAATGTCCAGCATCTTCGACATGGAACCCGGACAACGGGCCCGGGTCGCCCGGGTGGATGCCTCGGGGGCGATCCGCCAGCGTCTTCTCGACATGGGAATCATCCCCGACGCGATGGTGGAATTCGAGCGATCCGCCCCTGTTGGCGACCCAGTCTGGATCAAACTCCAGGGATTCCAGATGTCTCTGCGCAGGACGGAGGCCGAGGCCATCCTGGTACGCGCTGTTTGAGCCGCCGCGCCAGGCGGCCTCTCTTTTTTCGAGGTTTGTTAGATGCATCTAACAGATAGAGACAAATCTGACGGCACGGTGAGGGTGGCCCTGGCCGGCAATCCCAATGCCGGCAAGACCTCCATCTTCAACGGTCTCACCGGTGCAAGGCGCAAGGTGGCCAACTATCCCGGCGTGACCGTGGAAAAACGCGAAGGAGTCTATCAGGTCAACGGAACCCGCTACGAAGTGTTGGACCTTCCCGGAACCTACAGCCTCAGCGCGTACTCGCCCGAAGAACGAATCGCAGAACACGAACTGCTCCATGGGAAGCCCGACGTGACCGTTGTCGTATGCGACTCCACGACACTGAACCGTGGTCTTGTCCTGCTGGCCCAGGTGATGCAGACCGGAGCGAACCCGGTCCTGTGCCTGAACATGGCGGATGAGGCCCGCGAGGCCGGCCAGGATCTGGATGTGGACGGTTTGCGACGGTTGCTCGGCATCCCCGTTGTCCAGACCGTGGGCCGGACCGGTGAGGGGCTTGACGATTTGAAACGGGTGGTGTCCGAGGCTGTCGAACGACCCGTGGAAAAGGCCCGCTTGGTGCTGGGTGAACGGATGGACCGGGCGGTTGATGCTGTTTCGGGGGCCATGCGGGAATTCTGGGACGACCCAGGGACCCTGGACTGGGCTGCCACACGACTGCTCCTCGGCCACGGGGAAACCCTTCGGAAGGTCGAAGCTGTTGCAGAAAAGGGAAACATTGCGGTCGGGGTGGCATCCCGATGGCGCGATCGAATCGAAGCCGAAACGGGCACCGATATCCAGGTCTTCATCAGTGAGCGATGGTTCGGTTACGTGGACGGGCTCCTGAAAGAAGTGACAAGGAGGCAAGGCCGCGCCGACGCACGCGCAGTGTCCGATCGGATCGATTCGGTGCTGGCCCACCGGCTTCTTGGCCTGCCCTTCTTTCTGGCCGTGATGTACGGCGTCTTCTGGCTGACCTTCACCGTGGGCGAGGCACCCATGGGCTGGATCGACAGCGGTTTCGAGGTAATCGGCGCCCTCATTGCATCCCTGTGGCCCGCCGGTTCGGAATCGGCCGTGAAGTCTCTCCTGGTGGACGGAGTCATTGCCGGTGTGGGTGGTGTCATCGTGTTTCTTCCAAACATCATCCTGCTGTTCCTTGGCCTGGCCGTCCTGGAGGATACCGGTTACATGGCCCGGGCCGCCTTCCTCGTGGACAGGTTCATGCGCCGGTTCGGCCTGCACGGCAAGAGTTTCATCCCCATGATGACCGGTTTCGGGTGCTCCATCCCCGGAATCATGGGTACACGAGTCCTGGAGAACGAGAGGGATCGATTGACCACCATGCTGGTACTTCCTCTCATCTCCTGCGGTGCCCGCCTTCCCATCTGGATGCTGCTGATCCCGGCCTTCTTTGCGCCCCCGTGGCGTGCCCCCGTTTTGTGGTTCATCTACGTATTCGGCGTTGCCCTGGCCCTGGTGCTGGCCCTGCTGCTACGGAGCACGTTACTCAAGGGCGACGACGCCCCCTTTGTCATGGAACTTCCGCCGTACCGCCTTCCCACGTTGCGGGGTCTGGTGACCAAGATGACCGAACGGTCGTGGTTGTACGTGCGCAAGGCGGGAACCGTCATCCTGGGCATCTCCATCGTCTTGTGGTTCCTGACCAGTTATCCCAAGCCGGGCAGCTACCGGGTGGACGAGCAGGCGAAGGCCGGTCTCGTCGACGAACAGGAGGCTGAATCCGCCCGCGCCTCGGAGGATCTCCGCCACTCCATTGCCGGAAGGATCGGATCGGCGATAGAGCCGATCCTCGCACCCCTGGGATTCGACTGGAAGCTCGGCACCGCCATGATCGGCGCCTTCGCAGCCAAGGAGGTCTTCGTCAGCCAGATGGGCATCGTCCATTCCCTGGGCGAAACCAGCGAAGAATCGGTTCCACTACGCGAGTCGCTGAGCCGCGAGTATTCGCCCCTGGTCGGACTGTCCCTGATGCTGTTCCTGCTCGTTTCGGCCCCATGCATGGCCACCATCGCGGTGACCCGCCGGGAGTCGGGACGCTGGAAATGGGCACTGCTGCAACTGGGGGGGCTGACGGCGGTTGCGTGGATGATTTCGTTTTCCGTGTACCAGATCGGATCACTTTTAACGTAAAGGAAGGAGACATCGATGACTCGAACACGAAAAACAATGGTGTTGGTAATGGCAGCCCTCCTGTGGCCGCTGACGACCTACGCAGCCGACACCGTTGAAACATGGGACGTGGGTGCCACGGATGTGGACTTCTACCTCGGCTACGACGGGCTCGGCCTGCGTGAGGCGGCCGACCGCGCGATCTTTGGTGACCTGATGCTCGGGTACGGCATCGTGGAACGGTTTTCGGTCTACCTGGGCACCACCCTGGAAGCCAACGGGGCACTGGCCGACGGAGCCGCGTCACCATACCTCGGCATCTTCGGGACCGTGGTGGAAACGGACCACATGGACTTCGACCTTTTCCTGGACGTGAGCACCGGCGGTCCGAATCAGACCGAATTCCAGATCACCCCGTCAATCGAATTGAACTTCGACGGTCGGAACAACATGAGCACGGGAGGGCTCTACATTCGAGCGGGAGTGCCCCTTCATGGCAGAAGCGGCAGGTTAGATGAAATGAGCCTTGACCTGGAAACGGTCATCGGCGCCTATTACACCGTGACTGCCGGCCATCAACTGCTTGTGGAATACGACATGGGGTTTCATCCCATCCACGGGGCGGACCATGATCATGTCGTGGAAGTAGGTGGCCTGGCCCTGGGCTACAACGTGACGTTGAGCGAGCGCATCGAGTTGATCAACCTGGTGGTCGTGGACATCCCCCAGTCGGGCGAATCCGTGTCCGTGGGTGTGATGGTCGGCTTCATCGTGACCCTTCCGTCATCCGCGGGAACCGGATCCATGGCAATGGACCGTTGACGGGTGGCGGCATTGTCGGTGGGGGATGGGATCTCCGACGGGCCTCAATTCCGGTCCTCCTCGTGCCGGATCTCGACCGTCACATGCTGAATGCCCAGTTCCCGGGGGACGCGCCTGTGTACCTGATCGGCCGTCAAGGTTCGTTGTCCAAGGACTGTAATGGCCGCCGCCCAGATCCCCGGGCCGATGGACCAGATCGAGCCCGCCACTGCTCCCGGGACAGTCCGGTCACCGGCCAGGAACGCGCCCAACCGTCGAACGAGGCGGAGACTCATTCCTGCACCTCGACGGCTATGCCGGCAACCCCGGCCAAAAATCGGCTTCCCCGAAAAAGTTCTTGCAACCCGCCGGTCAGAGGGTGATCATGGTGGTTGGTTTATAGACGGGGTGAACGGTTACGTTTCATGAAAGTGTGATAGACGTTTTTGTGTCAGGTATTGGCAATTCGTAATTTAGGGAGAATCGACCAAATGAAAAAAATCACTATGACTCTGACGGTGCTGACAGTCTTAGTCGGTCTATTGCCCACCGTTGCATTGGCCGCTGAGGATGCGTTGATTGATGCCACCTTCTTTGACAAAGACGGCAATGCAATCCCCGATTTCATCACCAACAACACCGCGGATTTTCCTACCGCCACCAACACAGTCTCATTTTGTACTGACGTGCTTCCCATTTCGGTCAATATACACGCCCAACGGGTGACCGGTGGAGCCGGCGCAGAGAACGGGTCCGTCACCTTGATAATAGGAGCGGCGGGGACCGGTAGTGGAGGTACGTACAACGGAACCCTCGATATGGCGGGAAACTACACCATTCCCTCGATTAACATTCCTGACATCTCGTCCACGGCCGCCACGCACTCCGTCACCGTCACGCTCAATGCCGATGCCACCTACAACCAGAGCACTGCCCCCGGATTTTTGGACATCTGTGCATCAGCGACTGGCGGGCAGGGGCAAGGATTGATCTACTCGGATGTCGCCAACATCGAGGCAGCGTGGATGTGGAATCTCCAAGACCCTCGCACCGCCATCGGGCACTTGGACCTGGACATCACAACTGCGGACAACATCAACGCCATTTCTCTTGGTGACGACACCTTGATTTTCGGAAAAATCGGAGGCGCCTATCGGTACGACTACTTCGCGGTAGACCAGACTTCCACTGGAGCCAGTGGGGATGTCCAGACCCGTTCTGCTGGCGGAATCGATATCCAAAGAGATCTCTATGCCGAAACCGCGGCCGGAAGCAACACCCTGTGCCTGGATGATCTCATCACCCAAAGTGGTGGAGGCACTACGAGCGGGGATGTCATCGATGCCTTTGATTTTGGTGACCACGGGCTATTGCCCGGGGACTGGGTTTATTTCTCTCTTGAGACTGGGTCGTCAACTCTTGCATCAAGCGGATGGAGCGCCGGAGACGTTCTCGCAGCGCAATACATGATGCCCGGCACACTGGTCCGGTTTGCTGCGGCCGGTGACATCGGTAATCCCGGTGACATTGATGCCTTGTCCGTCCATGACCACGGCTTGGATGGTAGCTACGATGGTCCCTCCCAGGACTACATCATTTACTCGTCGGTGTCAGGTTCCGATATCCACCATTACGGATACGGGGCAACTGGTGGAGGGGGGCCGGTTCATGACCATGCCGGCTTCGGGTTGCTGCCTGCAGATGAAGTGGTCGCTCTCGAACATAAGACGATACCGTGCTGCAATCTTTCGACCGAAGAGACATCACCTCCGACCGATGAAGAGACATCACCTCCGACTGATGAAGAGACATCACCTCCGACCGATATTGTCTCGGGGCCGGAAGACAGTGCGGGGTCCGGAAAGCCAGATTCGAAGGATGAAGGCTCACCGGGGTGTTCAGCAGCAGGAACAGTTGGTAGCGGCTCAGGGGGGTGGGGGCCTGTTCTCCTCGTCTTGCTCTGCCTGCTCTGGCTTTCACGTCGCCCCCGCTTGACACTGCTGTAGCTCCATTTACGTCAATTTGGGAGTCGCTGTGAAACGAAGAATGGCCTCTGACTACTTGTGGTCGCAACCGTTCACCTGGGGTGATGACAACGGCCGCAGTTGTGGCGGCGAGTGCGAGTTCCGAGACTTCGTGGGTGGGGAGAAGCGAGGGTGCGATGGCGCCGTTGAGCTTGGCTTCCACCGCGGCAGTGACGTAATCGAGGACGTTGCGGTCCTGCTGGCGGCAGGTGGCGGTCACCGTGAGCATCAGGGCAAACGCATCTAATTCGTGGTCGTGGACGCTTTGGCCAACCTTTGTCAACATCGAGACGTTCGTAGGCCAACATGTCAGCACCTTTCGTCCACGTTCACGTTCACGTTGTCTATCGGTCGTGCGTAGTAGCTTCTGTTTCAACATTTTGATGCGTTTGCCCTGCCGTGAGCATGCGATCCGCGAAGCGATTCCCGCGTTCCGACTGCGTGCCTAAGCTGACCCTGCGCCACATGACTGCAAGGCGGATGACCACATCCACCCCAACGTCCCCAAAATCCCCAACTGGTACAACCCGGTGGTACGGGAGTTCGAAGACTTGCCTGCCTGACTTGTGTCATGTCGATCCCCTGTCGCCACGGGCGCCGACGCTGTGGTCGGGGCATTTCGCTTCGCGCGGCTTCGCCACGCGCTTCGCTTTTGCCCCTCCCGACGCGCCTGCGCGGTGCAAAGGGTAAGAGGGTAAGAGGGTAAAAGTGTAAAGTGTTACCGGATTGACCTCACGGGACGAAAACCGAGGTAGTTGTAGCGGTCGCCCGGGTCGTTCCTGCTGCGGTACG
>JADHTP010000185.1 GCA_016784945.1 Deltaproteobacteria bacterium
AGGCGGCCGGGATCTCGCAGTTCCACGTGGAAGACCTGGACATGGGGCTCGATGGCTCCGTGTCCGTGGCCGAGCGCCTGGTCAGGCGGGCCACGAACCGGTTCCGCCGCCGATACCATGACCTCTTCTCGACACAGGACTGAGCATGCCAGAGATGTCGTCGGTTCCCTCGTTCCTGGAGGGCGTCTACATTGGATTGAACGCGGTCCCCGACAGCCGGCTGATCCTGGATGCGCCCGTGGGATGCAACTTCAAGTCCGAACGCGTGGGCATGAACCACGATTTCTACAGCACCCTGTTCCACCCCCTGGGACTTCACCGGGTGATCACCACCGTGGAGCACCCCCAGCAACTGGTGTCCGGCACCCTGGATACCCTGCGCGAGAAGGCGGCCCGGATCATGGAACTGTCGCGGCCTTCAGTCCTGTTCATTTCCGAGGTCACGGCCCTGTGGCTGGAGGGGAACGAGGTCGAGGTCATCGCCCGTGACCTCACCGAGGACCTGGGGATCCCGGTGGTCTATGTCAAACCCGACATCCTGGAAGGGGACTTCCTGGACGGGTACGAAACCCTGCTGTCGAGACTCGCCGAGGTCCTGCCCCTGGAACCGTCCGACGCCTGGCCCGAACCGGGTGTCGTGGGGATCGTGGGATACATGCCCGACCGTATGGAGGCCGACCACCGGGCCAACGTGGCCGTGCTGCGCGACCTGGTGCGGGCCGCCGGCCTGGAGCCCGGCCCCGTGCTGCTGGATGGTTCGGACGTGGATGGGCTCGCCGAGGTCGCCCGCGCCTCGATCCTGCTGGAACTTCCCCTGTCAGGTGGCTGCGCCGGCGCACTGGCGGCCAGGACCGGCGCCCGGGTCATTCCCATGGGGCTCCCGGTGGGGCTCGACGGCACGTCGAAGTGGCTCAACGATCTGGCCGAGGCGGCCGGTTCCCCGGAAGAGGCCGACCGATACGCGCGAACGCGATTGGGGGAACTGGTCCCCACGCTGGACCGGGTGCGCGAGATGTACCTGCAGGACAGGAACCTGGCCATTGCGGCCCCGCCCGACCTGTTGCCGGGCCTCCTGGCGCTCGTGGACGACCTGGGCATGGAATGCAGCCTGGTGGCGGCCCGGTGCCGGGATCCCAGGCGGATCGTTCCGGTCAGGGACGTGATGGACAAGCTGGGCAACGACACGGAAATCCTGGTCGACTACACGCGATCCCGTTTCAGGCAGGCACTGAAGAAGGCCCACGACGAAAAGCCGGTGACCCTGGTCATCGGGTCCACCTCCGAGGCGATGGCCGCCCGGGAGGTCGGTGCGGGCCTCCTGGAAGTGGGATACCCCTCCTACATGACCCACGCCCTGACCTCCCGTCCGTTGCTGGGCTTCGACGGTACGGCCCGACTCGTGGAAGAACTGGTCAATGCCGTGCTGAGGCAGGATTTCACGCAGGGCTTCTAGAGGGGCCAGAAGAACGGCAGGAAGACCAGCAGGATCACACCCACCACCAGCGTGAGCAGACCACCGACCTTGATGTAGTCGGTGAAGCGGTACCCGCCGGGGCCCATGACCAGCAGGTTGGCCGGGTGTGAGATGGGTGTCATGAAGCTCGCGGAAGCGGCCATGGCCACGCCCATGAGCAGCCCGTGGGGGGACAATCCCATGCTGTCCGCCGTGCTGAACACGATGGGGGCCATGAGGACCACGAGGGCCGCCGTGGGGATGAAGCAGGTGGCCAGGAAGGTCAGGCCCACGAGACCGGCCAGGACCGCCTGGGGACCGTAGGGACCCACGAGGCCCACCACGCTCTCGGCGATGAGACGGGCCGCACCGGTCTGGTCCAGTGCCGTGCCCAACGGCAGCATGCCGGCGATGAGGAAGACGGCCTTCCATTCGATCTGACGGTAGGCCTCTTCCATGGTCAGGCAGCGGGTCAGCACCATGAGGGCGGCACCCACCACGGCAGCGATGTAGATCGGGACCCAGCCCAGGAACACCGGCACCAGGACCATGGCCAGGATCGTCGTTGAGACCGCCGCCTTTCCGGGGTGGGTGACCTCCTGGGCGATCTCCCTCAGGACGATGAAGTCGGGTTCCCGTCCCAGCACCTGCAGCTTCTCACGGGGCCCCAGCAGCAGCAGGGCGTCCCCGAACTGCAGGGGAAGGTCTGGAAGGCCCGACGACACGGCCTTGCCCCGGCGCCACACGGCCAGCACGTTGAGACCGTACTTTTCGCGGAAGGCCAGTTGTCTCAGGGTCTTGCCATCCAAGGCCGTCTCAGGAGACAGGATGACTTCCACCAGCCCCGTGTCCCCTGTGGCCAGTTCCTTCAGGCTGGCCTCCTCCGACTGTTCAACCTGAAGGCCCCGCAGGCCCTCCAGCAGGGACAGGTCCTCCGGTCGGCACTCCACCACGAGGCGATCACCGGCCCGCAGGACTTCATCCGGACCGGGCGTTATGGACCTTTCGTCCTCCCGCAAGATGAACAGGACCCGCATGCCGAGGGCCTTGCCCAGACGGCTTTCCCTGAGGGTTCTGCCCACCAGTGAAGAGTCCCCGGGTACCCGCATTCCAAGCAGTCGGACCTGGAGCCGGTACACCTCGTCCAATTCCCTGGCCTCGACCTGCCGGAAGCTCGCGAAGTGGCCCGTCTCGTGGACTTCCGCCAGACTTTCATGCCGCCCGTGCATCAGCAACACGTCGCCGGACTGGAAGGAGACGTGCTGGAGATCCACCCGCTTCACCCCCTGGTCGCGCAGCAGGGCCAGGACCACGGCGTCGAAGCGGTTCCGGAAGTCCAGGGTCGCCAGGGTTTCGCCGATGAAGGGGGAATCGTCGTCCAGGTGGCATTCCACGATGCCGGTCTCCTCGGAGACGAGGGACTGGCAATCCACCGAATCGCCTTCCACGACCAGACGGTTCCAGTTGGTGACCTCGAGCAGGTTCTCCATGCGGCCGTTCACCATCAGGAGATCGTCCGACCGCAGGACGGTCGCTGGGCCCGGCGACACCCGCGTCCCGTCGGCCCGGCTGATACCGACAACGTTCAGACGCAGTGCGGAGTGCATGCGACTGGACGCCAGGGCCCGACCCACCAGCGGCGAATCCGAGGGAACGCGGACGCGAAAGAGCCGCTGGTCCAGGCCGTACTGGGTGTCAAAACTCTGCCGCCGGCGAGACGACTCCTCCACCAGGTCCCGCCGAGGCAGCATGTGCCGACCCACCAGTGCCATGAACGCGGTGCCGCCCCCCATGATCAGAAGGCCGACGGGCGTGAAATCGAAGAAGGAGAAGGGCTCCATCCCGTTGTCCCGAAGGGCGTCGGTCACCAGGATGTTGGGGGGCGTACCGATCTGGGTGGTGAGTCCACCGAGGAGGCAACCGTAGGCCAGGGGCATCAGTAGGCGCGACGGCTGGGTGTCCGTCTGTCGGGCCAGTCCAATCACCACCGGGAGCATGAGCGCGGCCACTGCAACGTTGTTCATGATGGCGGACAGGACGCCTGCGGTGAGCATCACCACCACGATCATGGATGTCTCACCCCGTCCGGCCAATCGGCGGACCAGTCCGCCCAGGATGCTGGCCACCCCGGTCAGGGTGAGACCGCCGCTGACGATGAACACGGCCCAGATGGTGACCACCGCCGGATTGCTGAAGCCCGCCAGCGCCTCCACGGGACTGACCAGCCCGGTCAGCGACACGGCTCCGAGGGACAGGAGCGCGGTGACCTCCATGGGGATCCACTCGGTCACGAGCAGCGCCACCGCTACGCCAAGGATGACCAGGATCAGGATGATGTCGGG
This sequence comes from Deltaproteobacteria bacterium, assembly GCA_016784945.1. Lineage (GTDB taxonomy): Bacteria > Myxococcota_A > UBA9042 > DTJE01 > DTJE01 > JADDHL01. Next base: position 3,796 of record JADHTP010000185.1, read on the forward strand.
GGTCATGATTCTCCCAAGGGAAGATCAGGCAAAGACGTCGGCTTCGCCGTTGGACCAGATCAGCAGCGTCGACGGAAGGACTTCCAGCAGAGGCCCGGACTGGTCCAGGAAGGCCCCCAGGTCGTCCTTCTGGACCGTGCCCATCCCCAGCAGCACCAGGTCGGTTTCGGGGCCAGAGTAGTTGCCGATGACCTCCTGGGCCTCGGCCAGGCTGGAGATCACCTCGATGCGGGCCGGAATCCTGGTCCGCCGTCGCAACTCCTCCAGGTTCCGGCTGGCGTTGTCCGCCTCCATGGGGTCCCGCACGATCCGCAGTATACGGATGGCGGCCCCTCGCCAGGTCGAATGCTGGGTCACCAGGTAGGCGTACAGGGCCATGAGGCTGCCGTTCTTTTCGCCGCGCCACCACAGGTCGATGGTCCGCTTCCGCCGGTCCGGGACGATGTCGCCGGGCTTGTGCAGAAGGACGTTCAGGTTGAAGGCGTTGAATGTGTCGATGGTCTGGAACATGCGTTCCCGGCCGGGGCCGTCCTCTTCACCGGGGAGGGACAACAGGGCCGTGTTGGGCCGCAGTCCCCCGATGGAGTAACTCTGGAGGAAGGTGGAAAGCCCCAGAAGGTAGTTGTCCACCACCACGACCTCGGAAAACGCCAGGATCCTTTCCGAATCGATCTGGCGCCGCAGTTCGTTGCGGGCCTGGTCCCGTTCGAGAATCCTGTGGGCCAGGTCCATGCCGGGCCTTTCCGATATGTGGGCAACCGAGTACAGGCCCCGGTGACTCTCCAGCCAGGACCCCACCCGGATCAGGGGTCTAGCCCTGGCGGGGTTCCGGGTGACCGCCACCAGGATGGGTCGCCAGTTCTTCGGATGGGTCTGAGCGCCTTCCAGGTACAGGAGGCTGTCCCGCGTGCGACGGAAGATGTATCCACGCTTGGCGTCGCCCCAGTTGGTCCGGATGTTCCGGCGGTGCAGGTACCAGTAGATGAGTCCCGTAACGGCCAGGGCCACCAGGGACGCGGTTTCGTTGATCTTGAACATGACCACCAGGCAGCCAACGGCGCCGGCCAGGGCCGTGGTCCAGTGGAACCAGCGGAAGCTGGGCCTGAAGCTGGGATTGCCGCTCTTGCTTTCCACGAAAGCGGCCAGGTTGATCATCCCGTAGGCGATGAGGAAGAACATGGAAATGACCTCGGCTACGGCGTTCAGGTCGCCGGCCCAGACCACCCCGAGGGCGATGGCGAAGGTGAGCAGGGTGGCCCGCCTGGGCTCGCTGGCTTCCCCGGCGCCCTTGCCGAAAAAGACCATGGGCTTCATGAGGCGGTCCTGTCCCATGGCCTGCAGGATGCGGGGCGCGCCCAGGAAGCTGCCCAGGGATGAACTGAGGGTGGCGGCCAGCACGCCCACGATGATCAGGGGCCCGAACAGGCTCATGTCCTGCAGGGCTTCGAAGCCGTTGGTTTCCAGGGCCTGACGACTACTGGAACCGGCCATCAGGAGGATCTGGGCGGCATAGATGACCGTGGTGGCCCCGATGGCCAGCAGGGTCCCCCTCGGGATGGAGCGGGTCGGGTTCTTCAGGTCGCCGGACAGGTTCACGCCGGCGGTGATGCCCGTTGCGGCGGGGAAGAAGATGGCGAAGGCCACCCAGAACCCGATGGCCGGTTTGAAGTCGGGCGCCTCGTTGGCTGCCAGGACCTCGGGATCGAAGTCCAGGACGCCGCCCACCAGGAAATTCAGGATGGCAAGCCCCAGGAGGCCCAGCACGAAGTACTGTGCGCGAATGGCGATGTCCGCGCCCCTGAACGTCAGCCCGAAGAGCCCGATCACCGCCAGGGAGGCCACCGTCTGCGGAAAATGGATCATGGACGCGAATTCGGCGCCTTCCATTCCGAAGATGACGGTGCGCGACAGGAGAGGGCCGGCCGCGTAGGACAGGGCCTCCGCGAACCCGATGGCATAGAAGGCCACGCTCACGGCCTGGGCCGCGAACAGGGTGATGCCGATGCTGCCCCCGAAGTCCATGCCCAGCACGCGGGAAGTCATGAAATAGACGCCGCCCACCCGCATTTCCAGGTTGGTGGCTATGGCGGACAGACTGAGGGTGGTCAGGGTGGTGATCACCTTGGACAGGCCCAGGATGGCCAGGGCCAGCCACAGCCCCGCGTGGCCCGTGACGAACCCCGTGCGCATGAACATGATCACGCCCAGGATCGTCAGGACGCAGGGAACGAAGACCCCGCCGAAGGTCCCGAAGCGGGCCTGCGCGTTATCTTCCGTTTTCGTCTCGGCGGACATGGGCTGCCCCGCAGGTCCTGGTCAAAGGTTCCCTGCAATCGTGGGTCGATTATCCATTGCAGTCAAGACTTCGGTGATCCGGCGGACGTGGAGGCAGTCGCAGCCCGGTTTCGCCGTTGATTGTGTCGATTGGTAGCGGGGGCCGGATTTGAACCGGCGACCTTCGGGTTATGAGGGTTATCCAAAGATCTTCAGCACTTGCATGTACTTGAATACACTTGGATCCGGGAACTTGTCAACCTTGCCAAACCTACCCATTCTTGCCACCCTGTGGACACGGAATGGCCACAGGAGACAGGAATCGATGGATGAAAA
>JADHTP010000186.1 GCA_016784945.1 Deltaproteobacteria bacterium
AACGCATCATGGAGAAGTACGGTCGGCCCGTGGTCACGAGCTTCTACGACGGCACCACCAAGAACACCAACATCCGTTCGTTCATCCTGGCCGCACAGAAAAGAAGGGACAAGAACGGCACACGCCTTCAAGCGGCACACGCCTAGAAAAGGCCCGAAAGCCGGGGATCGGGGATGGACCGCGTGTCCGTCTTGAAGGGCACGAAACCGGCCTTCCGGTAGACGGAAAGAGCCGCAGGATGGTCCAGGGTGCAGGTGTGAAGCCAGACCCGTCGTGGTGCGGCGGACCACGCATGGTCGATGACCCGGCTCAGGAACCACCCGCCAAGACCGCGCCCGATGAAGGCCGGCACCAGTCCGAAATAGATCACCTGGAGCGCCCGACCGCCTTCCTGGTGCTCAAGTTCGGCAAACCCGGCCTGTTCCCCGCCTTCTTCCAGGACAAGGACCTCCCGTCCCGGCTCGCCGAGGATCCGTTCCAGTTCGGCGTCGGGCAACACGCGGCGCTCCCACCAGAACCATTTCTCGCCCACGGCATTGTACAGGCGTCGATAGTCTTCCACGCGGGGATCGAGCAGGGGCCGCAGAACCGGCGTTGTCCCGGGCGGGGCCGGCGCGAGTCGATCCGACGGCGCCTTGCCCATCTCCAGGTAGGTGATGGTGATCTCGATGTGGTCGATCATTTGTCGGGCGGTGAACGGACCTCCACGTGGGCGGAGGCCCGGAGCTCCTCGATGTACCCCTTCAGGGCCAGCTGAAAGGCGGTCTCGGTCAACTCGTATCTCACACGCGCCTTGGCCTCCTCCGCGTCCTTCAGGTCCACCTGTCGCCACTCGGACACCCGGAGGATGTGGAAACCTGCGGACGACTGGACCACCGGCGAGAGTTCCCCCACCTTCAAACCGAAGGCCGCGCTTTCAAGGGAAGGCTGAAGCGTCCCGCGGCTGAAGTAGCCCACGTCGCCCCCCTTCACCCCCGTTCCGTCCTCGCTGAATTCCGCCGCCGCCTCTTCGAAGGTCTTCTGCCCCGAGTTGATCAGGGTACGGACACGCTCCGCCCGCGTAATGAGTACGTTGATCTGCTCCAGGGAAACCTGCTCGGGGATCCGGAAGACAATGTGCCACAGATGGATCTCGTCCTCTTTTTCACCCCCGTGGTAGGCCGCCTTGAAGGCCTCCTCGATCTCACGGTCCGTCACGCGAATGGTGGACCCCACCTTGATCCGCAGGACCTGTCCCTTGACCAGTTCCTTCCTGGCGTGCTTCCTGTAGGCGGCCGGGTCGTTGTAGCCCAGCATGCGGATGGCCATCTCGAAATCGGTGGGGTTCCATCCGTTCTGTTCCATGATTCCCTGGACGTGCCGATCCACTTCCAGTTCGGTGACCGAGATGCCCAGCTTGCGGGCCTCCTCCATCAGGAGACGCTCGGCGATCAGGTCGTCCAGGGCGGCCACGAAGCCGGCGCTGTCATCGACCCCGTCTCCCTGGAACACCTGGGCCACCGGGTTCCTTGCGGCCTTCAACCTTTTCCTGACCTCGTGCAGGGTGATCGCGTCCTTGCCGATGGACGCCACCACCCGGTCCACGACGGCCTCTTTCGCCGGTTCCCAGCCCTGTGCCAGGGCCGAAACGGGCAGGGCCAGGATCAGAACCAGCCACAGGGACGACACGCGCTTCATTGAGTTTCCTTTCCGGCGGTTGACTCGACGACGCGCCGGACCGCCTCTTCGTGGATCACGACCCGGGACTTCTTCATGAGGCCGTCGATGAATTCCTTTCTGAGCCGCAGCCGCTCCTGTTCCATGAGCAGCGGAACGATCTCGGTCCGAGCCTGGTCCAGGGTCTTTTCCACCGGGGCCTTTACCGCCGACACGAACAGCACATGGAAGCCGTCCCCGGCCTGGATCCGGTCACTGACCTCGAACAGTTCCTTCATCCTGCCAGCGGCCTCCGCCACTTCCGGCGGGACCTCGCGCGAGTCCGGATCCACCCGGGGAAACAGGCCGATGTCCCCGCCCGAATGGTGGGTGGCTTCGTCTTCGGAATAACGGGTCACCAGGCGACTGAATTCCTCGCGGGGGTCGGCACCGGGCTGTCCGCAGAGCTTCCGGGCCCTGAAAACCACATTGGATGCCAGTTCCCCGTCCCTGGTCATCACGTGGGCCAGGGCAACCTGGGCCGGCCGATGAAAGAGATGGGAATGAGACTCGTACCACCCGAGGACCTTTTCCTCCGGAATGTCCGAGCTCTTCACCTTTGAGTCCACGTTTTCCCGCAGGTATCGGGCCACCACCTCGGACTTGAGGGCATCCACCACCTCCGGGTCAGCGCCGTATCCCGCCCGCCGGGCCTCTAGAGCCAGGACCTGGTACTGCACGTAGGACTCCAGGAACTCCCGCCGCCTCTCCGCCGACCGATAGCGCATCCTGACGAACACGGGCATGGCGTCCAGGCGAGCCATTATCTCGTTCACGGAGATGTTCCGATCTCCGATCCGGGCCACCACCAGTTCGTCCTTGTCCCCCTGCCCCTCCACGACCGGATTCTTTCTTTCGGAAAGGGCCGCGCGATCGGGTTTGCAACCCCAGAGGGACCAAAAGACCATGACCGTCAAGGCCGCCAGGGACAGGCGCATGAAGGGACTGGACATGGGTAAAACCGCCTCCCGGAATCCCGCTTCCAGACTAGGTATCATCAACGGAAGCCGCGTGCAACACGACCTCCCCGACCTCCAGGGGATTGGCCCCCGCCCCGGGGAGGATCACCTTCAGAAGATACGTTTCACGCCGGGGACCCATCCGGTACCCTGCCGAAGCCGCAGCCAGCTCGAGTCGATCGATGGACGCTTCGTGTCCGGTGGCCGCCACGAACTCCAGGGTCTTGTCCCCGATGCCCAGTTGCTTCAGTCCCAGGCCCCGGGACAGGACCCTCAGGCGCATGAGGGCCACCAGTCGCCTGACCGGTGCCGGCAGCCCCCCGAATCGATCGGCAAGCTCGGCGCTGAGGGTGTCCAGTTCGCCCAGGTCCGGGGCAGACGAGAGCCGCCGGTACAGCCTGAGCCGGACCTTTTCGTCGGGAATGAAATCCCGGGTGAGGCGCGCTTCAAGGGAATAGCGCAGTTCCGTATCGACCCGTTCCTCCACTTCCTCGCCCGACAGCTCGTTGATGGCGTCGCCCAGCATTTCCATGAACAGCTCGTATCCCACGGAGGCCATGTGCCCCGACTGCTCGGCGCCCAGCACGTTGCCCGCACCCCGGATCTCCAGGTCCAGGGTGGCGAGATTGAAACCGCTGGCCAGTTCACTGAAGCGTTCGATGGCCTCGATCCGCTTGCGCACCTCCCCGGTCATGGTGGCGGTGTCCTGCACCAGGAGATAGCAGTAAGCCTGTTCCGTGGCCCGGCCCACGCGGCCTCGAAGTTGGTACAGATTCGCAAGGCCGAAAGAGCCCGCATTATGAATCAGCATGGTGTTGGCGGTCCCGATGTCCAGTCCCGATTCGATGATGGTGGTGCAGACCAGCACGTCTTTGTCGCCCCGGATGAAGGACGTCATCACGCCCTCCAGGTCCGTGGAAGACATTTGACCGTGGGCCACCACCACGCCGGCCTCCGGGACCGAGGCGGACACCGTCTGGGCAAAATCGTAGATATCCTGCACACGGTTGTGCACAACGAAGACCTGACCGCCCCGGTTCAGTTCGCGGAGGATGGCGGACCGCATGAGTTCCCGGCTGTTCCGGGCCACGAAGGTCCTGACCGCCAGCCGATCCCGGGGTGGCGTGGAGATGATGGACAGGTCCCGGATGCCGGCCAGGGCCATGTGCAGGGTCCGGGGGATGGGCGTGGCCGTGAGCGTGAGGGTGTGGACCGTGGCGGCGATCTCACGGAGCCTTTCCTTGTGGACCACCCCGAAACGATGCTCCTCGTCCACCACCAGAAGCCCCAGATCCAAAAATTTCACATCCTTCGACAGGATTCGATGGGTACCGATGACCACGTCCACCCCACCGGTCTTCAGGCCTTCCAGAACCCGCCGGGATTCGATGGAGGACTTGAACCGCGACAGGGATTCCACCACCACGGGGGTCTGGCGCAGGCGGGCCGCGAAGGTCAGCCGGTGCTGCTCCGCCAGGAGAGTGGTGGGTACCAGGATGGCCACCTGTTTTCCCTCCATTGCCGCCTTGTAGGCCGCCCGCACCGCGACCTCGGTCTTGCCGAAGCCCACGTCACCACACACCAGGCGGTCCATGGGCGTGTCCCGCCCCATGTCATCGAGGATCTCCTCGATGGCGCGTTCCTGGTCCGTGGTGGTCTCGTAGGGAAAGGTGGCCTCGAACTCGCGGAACTCACCGTCCGGAGGCCCGAAGGCATGGGTCGTGCCCGAAACCCGGCGGGCGTAGATGGCCTCGAGGATGTGGGCAATGCGGCGGGCCGCCTTTTTCGCGCGGGTCTTCCTCTTTTTCCAGGCCTGGCCACCCAGACGGTCCAGCTTCCTGGCAGCACCCTCCTCCGGCGCCGTGTAGCGGTCCAGGAGGTCCGCCCTGTCCACGGGCACCAGGAGCCTGTCGCCGCCCTTGTAGGTCAGGACGAGGCACTCGGTGGTGCGGCCGTGGGCCCCTTCCAGTTCCTCCAGTCCGCCGAATCGACCGATGCCGTGGAGCCGGTGGATCACCAGGTCGCCCGGCGTCAGTTCCCGGTACTCTCTGAGCCGCTTGACCCGTCGGCGATCGCCCTTTCTGACCGCCAGGGCGTCCTTGACGCCGAAGACCGTCTCCGAAGGCACCACCAGCACCCCGAGAAGGTCGATGCCGAAGGCGTCTCTCAGCCTCCCGATACCGACCCGCACCCCCTGGCCGACCCGCAGGATTTCCGACAGCCCGTGTCGACCGGCCTGACCCGGTTCGAAGCCTTCCGCGGTCAGCACGGCGCTCACACGCCTCGATTCCGCCTCCGTGGGGCAGGTAATCAGCACCCGCTGACCCGCTTCCTCCGCGGACCGGAGCCACCTCCCCAGGGCGTTCACCCGGTCCCGTACGGGCACATCGGCCGCCGTGGCCAGGGCCATGTCGGCACTGCGGGACAGTTCGGACGGAGGACCCAGGACCCCCTCGCCGACCTCGGGGGCCAGGAACAGCGTTCCGGGTCGATGGGACAGGGTTTTCAGGGCCTCCTCACCACCGGCGGCCAGATTCCCCGGGGGGACGGTCAACCGGGCTTCCTCACCCCGTTCCTGGAAGTCCGCCCCAAGGGCGTCGAGAGCCGCATCGGCCGCCGCGCGACAACCTTCCGGGTCCAGAACGGACACCAGCGTGCCGTCCGCCAGGTAGGCCGTGGGAAGGTCCATGCCGCCGTGCAGGGCGGGCAGCATGGCCGAAAAACCCACGGGCAGGCGTCCCCTGTCCAGTTCCGCCTCCATGGCGGCCACGTCGCTGGACGACACGCCCCGGGTCGAGGCCAGGTCCCGAACCCTGATCAGGGCCTCCCGCAGTTCGCCGGGCGCCGACGGCACTTCCCAGGCCGGCACGATCCAGCCATGGGACAAGGACCGGCGACTGCGCTGCGAGGCCGGGTCGAAGACCCTCAGGGTTGCGATTTCGTCCCCATCCAGCTCCAAGCGCACCGGTTCCTCGGACAACGGCGAGTACACGTCCACCACGCCACCGCGCACGGCGAACTCCCCCACCTCGCCCACGGTGGAGGTTCGGCGGAAACCGGCCCTTACGAGGTGGTCCGCAAGCTCGGTCAGGTCCAGTTCCCGTCCCACCGCAAGACGGTACACACCGTCCATGTAGGCATCGAAGGGGAGGACGCGCCTGGAAACGGAAGCGGCGTCCAGGACCATGGCAAAGGGGCTCTCCAGGAGGCTCATGGAACCCAGGGCGCCGGTACGTGCGGCGGCGGCGAAGGGACTTTCGACCACGTCCTCGTAGGGTGATTCGGCCCCGCGGGGCCAGCGGGGGAAGACGTAGGGGACCGGCCCGTTTTCCAGAAGGTACCTGACGAGGGCGGCCGCCCGGTCCCGGGCCGTGGTGGTGGGCACCACCAGCAACAGGGACGACTCCCTCCGGGCGGCGCACAGGGCCGTCAGGACCACGGCATGATCGGGAGAGGCCACGGACGCGACGACCTCGCTCTTCGCCACCCGGGCCAACAGGTCCGCCGTCAGATCCTTCAGGCCTCGGGTACTTTCCGAAGACATGGCCCGGCCGCGTTCGAAACCGGCGTATTATGCAGCCTCGATGGGGGCACGTCTATATCGGGATGCTTACCCAAATCCACCGCCTGCATCGCGATTCGACGACGGCTACGACACTTTGGCTGCGTTAGCTTCACCAATTAGGTGCTCGACGTACATCCAGTACGCCTGCGCCCAAATCGGCTTGCTGCCTTGCCG
>JADHTP010000187.1 GCA_016784945.1 Deltaproteobacteria bacterium
CGTAAAGCGTTTCGCCGAGAATTTCGAGCAGATCCACGAAGGCCATGCCGACCTGTCGAGATGCTCCGGGCTTTCTTCAGCAAGCATGGTTTTCATTCGGAGCATACCAGTCCCGAATTCCCGTTACCGCCAATCAGAGATGAGTAGCAGCGCCGCGGGATCGACCGGTCCTTGCTTCACATGGCGGGGTGTTCGGGTTCCCCTCGATCCGCCCCCGTACACGATTCTCCGGGCCCGACGTGTATGGGGAAGATTATCTGATATCGGAAATCGGGCTCCATGTACGGCACTATCCCCTCGTCTGTCCACCTGAACCACATGGTCACTTCCTGTTTCTTTCCTTCGTCCCAGGCGAAATACCCGGCGTCGATGACTTCCTGCACGACATCGTCAGCCAGGCGCCGGTCGTGCCTTCCCGAGAGGATATGGTCGCGAATATAGTGGTCCCGCATGGTGAAGTTCCGAACCCATGCCCTGGATGACGACGCTTTTTTCAGCACCAGGGGCGGTTTCAGCACGGTGCCCTCGGCCACGGGAATCCCGATCTCCCAGCGGAAGATCATCAAATCCAGGTCCACCGGCGTCACGAAGTACATGGCCTGGGCCGCTGTAGGCACCTTCTGCTCCTGGAGCAGCAGCCTGGTCCGGTAGATGCCATGGTCGATGATCCAGTGGTCGATTTCCTCGGTCATCTCCAGTGCCGCATAGGAGAAACCCTTCACCCATCTCGGATTGGTCGGTCCCGGATCAGGCTCGGCCAGCTTCGCCGTCGCGGCAAGCACATCCGCCAGTCGCTCGGCATCAAGTCCCCAATGGCCGTCCGGGACCTCGGGCAACTCCGACATCGGGTAGTAGTAGCGCGCCGGATCCAGCGTCCTTGGCTCCCCTTCCGTCCATCCCGTCGTCAGTTCATCGACGTCCAACCTGGACAGATCCATCTCGTTCCATTTTTCTTCGAAACTGTCCACGTACGACCGAACCACGGTCTTTCCCGGAGCCGCGACGGGGTCGGGTTGCGGCACCGGGACGGCCTGAGTCACACGGTTTTCAGGTTCCGGCTTCGCGGTCCTTGCGGCCAGTGTGTGACAGCCCAGGTATCCTGCAGCCAGTATGGTCGCTGCAGCCAGAGGATGGGTCTTCATCATGCTTTTTCATCCGTGGGTACGGGTCCGGCTCAAGAGTGCGTAAATCCCGAAATTTTGTCAAACCTCCCGGGTCCGAAACGGGCCCCGTCGGGACAGTCTGAAGCCCTGTTTCCCTGGCCGCCAGGTCGCGTATGCCGGAAGAAAGCACGCAGGTGTCGATTGCGACCCTGTTTACGGACGAAGGATCGGCCAGAACCGACGTGTCGGGTTCCTTCTTTTCTGCCTTTGGCGGCGCCTTACCGGACTGGGCCGCCGTTGGGCCAGGGAGAGCCAGCATCGATATCACAAGGGGCATGAGGCTGACTTTTACGATGGTGTTCATGTCTGGTCCTCCGCTGATTTCCAACAGCGACCCGTCCGCATGGGGCGAGCCTGACAGTTTTGACGGAGACGGCCCCGGCCTATTCGAGGGATGGGCCGGTTGCCGGCCGATTGGCGATTGGCGATAAACGCTAGGCCCTTCCCGACCTCTTCAGCGCCCGGCGGACCAGGGTGCCCACCAGTTCGCTGAAGGACAGGCCGGCGACCTGGGCGGCTTTCGGGAACAGGGAGGCATTGGTCAGGCCGGGGATGGTGTTGGTTTCCAGGGTCCAGACCCCGGCGTCGTCCACCATGAAATCGGTCCGGGAGAAGCCCGACAGCATCAGGACACGGTGGGCGCCTACCGCCAGGCCGGACACCTGCGCCGCCAGATCATCGGGGATGTCCGCGGGACAGATCTCATCGGCCTGGGTAGCGCCGATCCCGTACTTGGACGAGTAATCAAAGAACCCGCTGTCCTCCTGGGGGACAATCTCGATCACGGGCAGGGCCTCGGGGGCGCCGGTTTCGGGGTCCTCCAGGACCGGAACGGTGAGTTCCCGGCCGGGGTGGTAGGCCTCGCACAGGACATCGCCGTGTTTCACGGCGTCGTCCGCCACGTCATCCAGTTCGGACCGGTCGCAGGCAATGCCCACGCCCACGCTGGAGCCCAGCCGGGTGGTCTTCACCACGCAGGGCAATCCTATTTCGCCCTCCACCCGGTCGAGGCTTCCGCCACGGTCCCGGACAAGGTCATGGGCCGTCAGCAGGATTCCGTCGGGCGTGGGGATACCCGCGTCCCGGTAGACGGCCTTGCAGAGCCACTTGTCCATGGCCAGGGCAGACCCCGTCACGTCCGATCCCACGTGGGGAATGTGCATCAGGTCGCAAAGGGCCTGGATGCGGCCGTCCTCCCCGTAGGGCCCGTGCATGGCGATGAAGGCGCAGACCGGGTCCATGAACAGGATCTTGTAGATGGCCTCGCCGATACCGACCTGGTGCATGGTCCGCCCGGTATCGTCGGGAGACGGGAACCCGAAAAGGCCATCGCGGCTGATCACCACCGGTGATGGCTGGTACCCGGCAGCGGGGAGGTGCTCCACCACGGCGGCGCCGGACTGCATGGATATGTCATGCTCACCCGATTCCCCGCCCATGAACACCAGGACCTGGGGTTTGGAACCCGTCGAATCCATCATGGTCTTCCCCCGCCTGAGAATCCGTCACGTCCCGGCCGGTAGCGAGATCTCCCCTTCTTCGGACCTCTGGACCACCACGACGCCCCGCTTCACCACCTTGGACACCTGGGAACCGCCATACTCGTAGAACGGTTCCCGGGGCTCGTTGGTATGGAAAACCACCAGGTCGCCCTGGTACCCGGGCGCCAGACGCCCCACCCGGTGACTGAGACCCAGGGCGGCGGCCGCGCTCGACGTGATGGCTGCCCAGGTCTCGCCGATGGTCATGCCCATGTAGGCCATGGCCAGCGTGCCCATCAGGGTCAGGTTCTGGGTCATGGACGTCCCGGGATTGAAATCCGTGGAAAGGGCTACGCGCATGCCGGCGTCCAGCAGGGGGCCCCCTTCGGGAAACCGCGTCTGGCCCAGGCTGATGCCGCATCCCGGCAGAAGGACGCCGACTACCCCCTTCCGGGCCATGGCGTCCAGGTCGTTTTTCGAGGCGAAGTCCAGGTGGGCCGCAGACACGGCCCCAATCTCGGCCGCCAGCTGGGAACCGCCGGAACGGGACAGCTGGTCCGCGTGGACCTTGGGAATGAGGCCCGCTTCCAGGCCGGCACGAAGGACCTTTCCCGCTTCCTTCCGGCTGAAGGCCACGGTTTCGCAGAAACAGTCACAGAACCGGGCCAGGTCCGCTTCCACCACGGCCGGGATCCACTCCTTCACGATGGCGTCCACGTGACGTTCACGGTCGTCACGGGCCTCGGGAGGGACGGCATGGGCACCCAGGAAGGTGGGAACGATGTCCGACGGCGTGGCGCGATCCAGGTCACGGACCACCTCGAGAATGCGAAGTTCAGCTTCCAGGTTCAACCCGTAGCCCGACATGACCTCCAGCGTTGTGATGCCCTGGCGAAGGGCCATCCAGACCCTGGGGAGGGCGCTGGTGAACAGTTCGTCCCGAGACGCGGCCCGGGTGGACTCCACGGTCCGGATGATGCCCCCGCCCCGTCGCGTAATTTCTTCGTAGGACAACCCGGCGCCCCGGGCCTCGAATTCGTCGGCTCGGGAACCGGCGAACACCAGGTGTGTGTGGCAGTCCACCAGTCCCGGTGTCACCAGCCCCTGGCCCGCGTCCAGGATGGGCATGCCCCGGACGGCCTCCCTGTCCACGTCGCTTTCGGGACCGGCGAACAGGACCTCTCCGTCACGGATCACAACGGCGGCGTCCTGGGTCCCGGTCCCGTCGCTCCCCTCCCCCGGCTCCATGGTGAGGAGGCGTCCGATCCGCCGGACGAACAGCGAGGAACCCGGTTTGTCCGTTTTCTTCATCACGATCACCGCTGGTGGGCGGACACCTCGTCCAGGATCCCGTTCATCCGTGAACGGACCTTGTCCGGCAATCCCCCTTCCTTGACGGCCCGTTCCAGGTGGGCCTTCAACCTGTCGTTCCCCAGGGCCACCGAGGCCATGGACCTGAGGACCGCCTCGGCCACGGTTCCTGCCTTGACCACGGGCTCCGGGGCACCGAACCAGGGCACTCTTTCGATCCTGGTGCATGGTAACAGAAAGACTTTGGACGAGGACAGCGCCATGAGGGCCGGGGTGAGCCCGCTGTCTCCGATCTCGGGGAACGAGCCCAGGTACGCGCACACGGCCTGGGCCCCCAGCCCCGGCAGGCGCTCGTTCAGCAGGTCCCTCGTGTCCAGGAACCCCCGGTCCCGCCCGGCCTCTTTCGGGTCCAGGCTCACCATGGACCGGGTCACCAGGCCCAGCGCCCACGCGGCATACGTTTCCACCCGGGTTTCCCGTGCCTTGAGAGCACGCCCCAGGGCGGGCAGCGTGTCCGGGTGCATGATGTCCACCAGGGCCTCCACCGCAGCCACCTTGTCCGCGGGTGTGGATCGCCCGTCGTCGATCACGGTGCCCAGTATGGGGATGGCCGATCGGTCGCCGGTGCCGCCCACGGCGAATATCCAGGCCCGCCGCGCCATGCCCGTTTCCTCACGGACACGGATCGCGGGGTCACCGAGGAACGATTTGACCTCGACCAGCAGACCGTGTTCCCACCGGCCGTGGGAGTCGCCGTCCACCTCCAGGGTCTTGACCGCCACACGCATCCGGCGCGCCAGGTGGGCCAGTCCGGCCACGGCCCGGGCGCGCACCTCGTCATCCGGGTCGTCCATCAAGGCCGCCAGAGGCGCTACCAGGTCCCTCACGGGCTCCCTGGCCATCTCCGCCACCCGGCCCATGGCCCATATCCGGTCCTGACGGTCCTGTGACCTAAGGCCTGTGGCATAGGTGCCGATACGGGCATAGTGTCCAAACCAGAAATTTCCGGCGAGGGCGTTGGACCAGAACAGGTTGGCCAGTACGGAAAAGACCACCAGCGCGGACCGAAGGAGCACTGGTTTCGAAAATCCCGACGCCGCTCCAGGCAGGTCCGTTGCCCTGCCAGGCTGCATGACCAGCGACACCTGGAACCAGCCCGCGGTCACCGCCAGCGCTGCCCAGGCAAAGATGATCAGGAAGTCCAGCGCCAGATTCCCAGACACGTCCCGGACCCACGGGAGGACAAAGGCCGACAGGGCCAGGAGACCCACGGTGGAGCCGGTCGCCAGGGCCACCTGCAGGGCACGCTTCATCGCCTTTTCTTCCGCTTGCGTACCAGATCCTTCGCCTGATCGATCCAGTTCCCCACCAGTTCCACGGCCGGCAGTTTACCCAAAACGGCCCGTTTCTTGTTCTCGCTGCGGATCCGCTCGGACAGTTTTTCAGGGTTCCTCACGGCCAGTTGGGCCAGCTTCCGGACACCGGCATATCGCAGTATCCGGACCACCTTCGGCCCGGCCCCCCGGATGTGGAGCATGTCACAGAAGTCCCGCCAATCCCGGGCCTGCCTCTGCTGGACCTTCATCTTCCGGGCAAACCGGACCAGGCGCTTGTTCGATCGGGTGGCGTTGTACAGGTCTTCCGTGGTCCTGATGCCCAGTTTCCCGAGGCGGGTCATTTCCGCCTCGGTCACAAGGTCGATGGAAGCCAGGTCGTAGTGACTGGCCGCGGCCTGCAGGGGCACAAGAAGCATCAGGGCCAGGACTGGCGGACACAATCTGTTCATGGTTCACCTGTCAAGCGTGATGGATGAATGGGCAAGATCGGGCAGGAGTCTGTGGTGCATCGGGTTCGTCACGAGGTTTCGGACGCGCCCGGAGGACAAGAAGCGGGGCCCCGAAACGCCGTAGGCGTGGTCCTGTCCCACGTCGAGAACGTTTTGGGGGAAGAGACGAAGTCCCACGGGATGCAGCCGAGACCGCAGTAGAACATCAATGGACGACAGGCTCCTGCGTAGCCCACGACTTGCGATCGGAGTCGGTCGTTCCATTGTGACTAGAAGCCCTGGTTGGGCGACATGGGGAAGAAGACCGACAACCCGAGAAGGAAGGTCGGATTCTGAGAGAATTTCCTGGACGTGTTCTCTTCGACGTACAGGTTCGAGGCGGGATTGAGGACCAGCTTGCGGTTCATGGTCCGGTAGACCATGTAGTCCTTGACCTCAAGGTTGATGGACAGGTACTTGGTCGGGTAGAACCGGAACCCGCCGCCCACCATGAAGACCCCGGTGGACTCGTTGTCCAGGTTGTTCATGCCCCGGACCATCGCGTAGCCGCCACCGATGTCGATATGGAAGTCCACGTAGCCCAGGAACTTGCGGAACAGCACCAGTTTGCCCGAAAAGGGAACAAATTCGATGTCCAGCAGCAC
>JADHTP010000188.1 GCA_016784945.1 Deltaproteobacteria bacterium
TGGTGGAGTCCGAGCCGCAGGCGACCATCAGCCCGACAAGAAGGCACAACAGGGCGCCCGGGATTACCGCCGGGTACGGGCCATGTCTGTCTCCACCACGCATCGCTTTCCCGTTCGATGCCCCATCATCGCCGATCACTTCCCGATTTTTCAAGGCGGGTCGAGGGTTTCGCGTTGTTGCAGGGCCTTGATCCGACCATGGTTCGGGGGCTATCCTACCGGGAGTGCATGATGGGACCTCAGTGACATCGGCTGGGATCGCCGGTGGGCGATTGGGAGGGGACTTATGGTCCGAATCGGTTGGTTCCTGGCGGTCCTGTCCCTGTTCACGGCGGCGACCGCCGCGGCCGAAATCAAGATCTACAAGCACGACCAGTTCTCCGAAAACCTGGCCACGGCGGCCTCGGAACTGGCGGGCATTCCCCTGGCCGTGCAACCCGGCTTCGTCAAGGGTGAGGCCTTCGGACAGGTCTACACCCCCGGACCGGGCGACTACCCCATCAAGGCCCAGGCCATCGAACTGATCCTGGCGGCCCCGCCCAACGCCCACGAACTCACCGCCCACGCGACCTTCGAATTCTGGATCGACGACGGCGACGGGGCCACGCCACAGAAGGCCGTCCCCGACTTCACGGTCAGCACCTTCGACTTCCTGGACCCGGGCACCGGGGTGGACGGGATCCCGCTCAAGGGCAACATGGGCCTGATCTACGAGTTCGACTGGAACGACCCCGACGGCCACCCCCCGGTGATCATGGCCGGCAAGATCCGGGTCGTGGTCCGGTTTTCCGCGGTGGCCAAGGACATGCAGGCGGAATGGGGGACCATTTCCTGCGCCCAGATGACGGATTTCGGGCTGTGCGGGTGCCAGAACGTGGGGGTTCTCCTGGACCAGTCCACAACGGCCAATGCCAATCTCCTCCACCACGTGACGCCCATGGGCTCGTGCGGCGGGGGAAAGATCTGGGACTTCTGGGAGAACATCGGCATCACCGGCGACGCCATCATGAGGCTGCGGGTGGATGCCCAGGGGACCTGCGTGCCGGACTGCACGGGTCTGGACTGCGGCAACAACGGCTGTGGCGGGTCCTGCGGATCCTGCCCCACCGGCAAGGTCTGCCAGGGCGGCCAGTGCGAGGATCCGGGGTGCATTCCGGACTGCGCCGGCAAGAATTGCGGGTCTGACGGATGTGACGGGGTGTGCGGCATCTGCCAGGGCGACGACGTGTGCACGAACGGGGTGTGCGTGGACCCCGGGTGCCAGCCTGACTGCACGGGAAAAGAGTGTGGTGACGATGGCTGCGGGGCGTCCTGCGGCGCCTGTCCGGGCGGGTCCTGGTGTGACGACGGGGTGTGCAGGAACACCAACCCGGCGGACGTCCTGGTGATCGCCATATCACCCATCTCCGGCTTCAACGACGAGCAGACCGACGTGTCCATCGTGGGCGACGGGTTCCAGGACGGGGCCATCGCCAAGCTGGGCGGCACCAACCTGGTGGGCGTGCAGGTCCTGAGCGAAAGCCTGATATCGGCTACCGTCCCCAAAGGCATGACCCCCGGCACCTACATCCTGGTGGTCCTGAACAAGGACGAGACGTCGGGCTTCCTGACCGACGCCTTCGAGGTCAAGGCGCCCACGGTCGCCATCGTCTGCGGGGATACCCACTGCGATCCCGGCGAGTCCTGCAAGACCTGTCCCGTGGATTGCGGCCTGTGCCCTGCGGAAGATCAGGGAATGATGCCAGACGTGGTGGAAGAGGACCTGGGCACTGGACCGGGCGGCGGCTGCACGGCCGGCACCGTTTCCGTGTGGGCCCCGATCTGGCTGCTGTCGCTGGTCTGCGCGGCCTTCCTGTTCGGCGGGAGGAGCAAGCGCTCATGACCCGGACGACCTTCCTTTTCGCCGCCCTCCTGGGCCTCGTTCCCGCCACGCCATACGCCTTCGAGACCAACGGCAGGAAATGGGCGGACATGCCTGTCCAGTACTGGGTGAACCCGTCCAACGCCCCGGATTTCGGCGAGGGTGTTTCCATGGTGGACCTCGTGATGGAGGCCACCGGCAACTGGGAGTCGGTGGGGTGCTCCCATGCGTCCTTCGAATTCATGGGGACCACCACCGCCGAATGGGCCCCTGACGGCATGAACACCCTTTATTTCGTGAGCGAGGACTGGCCTTTCCGCGACATGGCGGCGGGCGCCACCACCTGGCTCCCCACGGAACCCGGCGAGCCCATGGAGGTGGATCTGAGCCTGAACGCCGCGGACTTCCAGTGGGTCCCCGGCGGAGGGGACGCCCTCCAGACCGATACCCTGGACCCCGTTTCCGTGATCACCCACGAACTGGGCCACTGGCTGGGATTGGCCCATTCCACGGACGGATTTGCCACCATGTTCCAGGCTTCTCTGCCATTGGCCATGCAGGCCTCCCTGGCCGGCGACGACAAGGCGGGGCTGTGCAGCCTCTACCCCAACGGCCTGCCCGAGTGCGAATCGGACGAAGAGTGCCCACAGGGCCAGCTCTGCCAGGTGGTGGAGGGCTTCACTGTATGCGCCGAGCAGCGGGACCCCATCGGCGCCTTCTGCAGCAAGGACGTGTTGAACTGCGAGGGTTTGTGCATCATTTCCTTTTACGAGTGCACCACCATCTGCGCCTTTACCAGCCTGGCCTACGACGAGGGTTATTGCGCACCACTCTGCGTGGATGGCGAGTGCCCCGACGGCTGGACCTGCACGGACGTGCCGGACCATGGCATCGAGGTCTGCTTCCTGGATCCGCCCCAGTCGGAGGCAGGGCCGGAGTTTCAACCCGAGCCTGTGCCCGATTCAGCCCCCGAATCCCTGCCTGAACCCCTGCCGGAGTCCGTGTGGGACGCGGTGGATGCCGGGGAAGAAATCCCCCTGGACCTCGATGTGGTCAGCGAAGGATTCGAGGGGCCGGGCAAGGGAAGCGGCGGCTGCCACCTCGACGCCCGTGGCGCCTTCCCCGAATCGATCCTGCTGCTGCTGATCCTGGGCGTCTTCCTGCGGGCTCAGCGCGTGAGCCGAAGGACCAGTTCCCTTCTGTCCGCGAACCGTTCCACCAGTTCCCGTCGGTCCGCCGCCTCGTAACCATCGGGCATGAATCCCGGTGTCATGGTGGTCCCCATGAGGGCGAAACGACCACCCGGATCCAGGAATGTCCCCTGCCAGGTCCCGGCGGGCACCACGACCCGGGGCCTGTGTCCGGCCGCCAGATCTTCGCCCAGGGTCAATACCTGGGAGGAACCATCGTCGTGGAGATGGACCTGGGTCACGGGGTCGCCGGCGTGGAAGTGATAGATCTCGTCGGCATCGAGCCGGTGGAAAGCGGAAAAGGTGTCGGGTGTCAGCAGGTAGAGTATGGCCGTCCCCGCCGGTCGGCCCGAGGACAGGGCCTCGCGCGAGCGCCAGGTCTCCCTGTACCAGCCTCCTTCCGGTTCCAGGGGTGTCAGGCCCAGGACCTCGATGAGGCGGTCAGCAGTGGGAGCGTTGTGGGGGTCGAAGGCCATGCCGTGGACATTTTACACCAGTGATTGAGGGTTTTTTCAATCGGTCGATTGACGGATTCCACCTTTCAAGGCACCTTATGGCATCAATGGTTCATCGACTCAAACAACGCCGCCCCGACAAAGGGTGGCATGGATAACGGGAGGACAAGACTGTGCTGAAACTCAATGAAGGACTGGACATTCTTGCTGAACTGGGTGGACTCCGATCCGCCGAGGAGGCCAGGACCTTTCTTCAGTCAAGGCTGGACCCCGACAGCCTGGCCAAGCTGGAACGCATCCGAACCGGCGACGTCCTGATCAAGATCGCGAACTCCATCGCCGTGTGCCGGCCCGATGCGGTGTTCATCCACACCGGGTCCGCCGCGGACAGCGCATGGGTCAGGCAGGCAAGCCTCGACAAGGGCGAAGAGAAGCCGCTGGCCATGACCAACCACACCATCCACTACGACCTGCCCCAGGAGCAGGGCCGGATCGTGGACCGGACCTTCTACATCATCAATGAGGGCGACAAGGTCAGCGCCCTGGGCAAGAAGATCCTTCGGGACGAAGCGCTGGCCTACCTCGGGGACAACCTGGCCGGGGTCATGGAAGGCAAGACCATGATGGTGGGCTTCTTCGCAAGGGGACCCGTCGGGGCCGCCTTGTCGCTGCCCGCCCTGGAGATCTCATCCTCCACCTACGTCATGCACAGCGGCGACATCCTGTACCGCCACGCCTACGACGGGTTCGACGCCCAGGTCCAGCGGGCCGGCCGCTTCCTGACCAACGTACACTCGGAGGGACAGAACCGCCCCGAGGACCTGCCCAACGCGCGGGTCTTCATGGACCGGAGCTGGCTCACCACCTTCAGCCTGTTCTGCACCTACGCGGGCAACACGCTGTTGCTGAAAAAGGGCAACCACCGGTTCGCCGTGGACCTGGCCAACTACTATGGCAACAACGAGGCCCTGTCCGAGCACATGTTCGTCACCGGGATGAAGGACGAGACCGGCCGGATCACCTGGTTCGCCGGGGCCGCACCCAGTGGTTGCGGCAAGACCACCACGGCCATGGCCGGCACGGACTTCGTGGGGGACGACCTGGCCCAGATGTGGATCGCCGGTGACGGAACACTGCGGGCCATCAACCCGGAAAACGGCATCTTCGGCATCGTGGCCGACGTGAACCGAGACGGGGACCCCAACCTGATGAAGTGCCTGCGGGAAGAAGGCACCGAGGTGATCTGGTCCAACGTGTGCATCGACGAGGCCCGCGTGCCCCACTGGACGGGCAACAACGAGCCTCACCCCGACAAGGGCTTCAACTTCCAGGGGGACTGGTTCAAGGGCAAGACCGACGGGGGCGGGAAGGAGATCCCCATTTCCCATCCGAACGCCCGGTGCACCCTGCGGTGCAGTTCACTGGACAACTTCAACGCCGAGGTGGGCCAGTCTCCGGAGGGCGCCCCGGTGAAGGTGGTCACCTACAGCGGCCGGGACGGCGACACCATGCCTCCTGTGTGGGTGGGCAGGGACTCGGACCACGGCGTGGCCATCGGGGCCTCCATCGTGTCGGCGGCCACGGCCACCGAGGTGGGCGCCACGGGCGTCAAGCGGCAACCCTGGGCCAACGCGCCCTTCATCCCGGGACCGCTGGCGGACCACATGAAGACCCAGTTCGCCTTCTACGGCAGCGACAAGTACACCGAGGCCGGCCGTCCCATCCTGGCCGGGCTCAACTACTTCCTCACCGACGAGGCCCGGGGTGGAACCTCCACGAAACTGCTGGGTGAAAAGCGGGACGTGAAGGTCTGGCTCAGCTGGCTCGCGAAACGGGCCCACGGGGAGGTGGACGCCATCGAAACCCCCTTCGGATTCATCCCGAAGTACGAGGATCTCAAGTCACTGTTCTCGTCCCTGCTGGGCAAGGACTACGGCAAGGACCTCTATGATCGCCAGTTCTCCATCTACGTGGACCTGATCCAGGCCCGTATCGACCTGCAGAAGGAGGCCTTCGGCAAGGAAGAAAACCTGCCCGACCGCCTGTTCGAGGTCTATGGCGAGTGGAGCGAGGGCCTCGCGGCCCTCAAGGCAAGCCACGGTTCGGTTGTGAAGCCCGATCTCCTGGCCGGCGGCTAGCCCTCTTCGGCCGGTGATTCCTCCGGATTCTTTTCTTCTTCCAGGTACAGACGCCCGGCTTCTTCGTCATAGGCAAACAACTCGGCGTACCGTCCCCAGTCGATGGCGGTGTCCAACTGGCGCTCGGCTTCTTCCTTGGTGAAGTGGTTCTCCAGGGTTTCCAGGAAGAACTCCTCGTTCATGCTGTTTCGCCGGGAGGCGTGCAGGGCCTGCAGGACCTGGTTGATGAGCACCACGGAACTGGCCACGGCCTCGCGGAACACCTCCTTGCTTTCCAGGATGTCGCCGTTGACGAACCGACGGCCCAGGTCGGTCAGGACCACGTCCCCTTCCTGGATGCTGGCGAAACCCATGATGCTCGCCGCCTCGTGCAACGGCAGCAGTTCGTCGGCTTCCAGGTTCAGTTCGCCTTCCAGTTCGTAGATGTCCTCGCGACCGCCCCGTTCGTCCACCATTTCCAGGAGCCCGGCGAGGGCGCCGATGTGAACGTGGGGCAGCATCTGGTATTTGCGCAGGGCCAGGGGGCGGGTCTTCCCGGAGGTCTCGACCTCCGTCTGTCGGGCCAGCGTGGTGTAGATCTGGTCCGCCAGGCGCTTGAAGGCCGGGGTCTTGTAGTCCCGGGGGTGGGACAGGTTGATGGTCAGTTCCGTGGCCACCCGGCCGGGGTTGTGCCACAGGATGATGACGCGGTCCGCCATCTCCACGGCCTCTTCGAT
>JADHTP010000189.1 GCA_016784945.1 Deltaproteobacteria bacterium
AGGAAGCCCGGGAGGAGGGACCACTCCTCGGGACCGAGACCGAGTGCAGCGGGTACTTCCACGAACTCCAAGATCACCCCCTAGGGCGTCACAGTGATGTGATGCCCACCTCCGAGCGTCCGAAACAATAGGAGCAGTACATCTGCGGCAGTGGCGTGCGCGGCGCCGATTCGGCGACGTCCGCTGACAGGCGGCCCCAGGAAAGGGAGTCCAGGGCACGCACGAGGTCCCGGCTGCCTTCCCCCGTCAACCCGTTGAGTGTGACCAGGGCCGCCCGGGGATTCTTTGACCTCACGTTGAGGCTGAAGACCTCCCGTTCGGCCTGGGACACCAGGTCTCCCTTGGTCAGGACGCACACGTCCGCATCGGCCAGCAATGGGCCCAGCTTGCTCGGCCCGTGTATGCCGCCCGTGCAGTCCAGCACGCACAGGGCCAGGGCATCGTCCAGGTAGGGTGCGCAGCGTGCGCATAGTCCCGCCGTCTCCACCAGCAGCGTTTCCAGTTCCCTGGCCAGCGCCCACTCACGGACTTCAGGCAACCGCTCCATCCACGCATGGTCCGGGCAGAAGCGGCCGGCCAGCAGCCTGGTCGCAGGGATCCCGCGGGACCGGAACAGGGTATCGTCCGTGGTCCGCAGGCAATCGAGCTTGGCCACACCGACACGGCCAAGACCTTCGTGGACCGACGTCAACCAGAGGATCGTCCGGGACTTGCCGGCTGACGGGGTACCTCCAACCACCAGGGCTTTCACGTAATTGATTCTACGGTTAGAGGGTGCGAAGTCAACTGGCGTCGCGAATCTCGGGACACCGCTTCGCGCTGCCCTGCGCTTCGCGCGTCTCCTGCTCAAGGGGGGCGCCACCCCCCTATGACCCCCCATGAACCGCGAAGGACCCTGACTCTTGTAGGGGCGACTCTCCAGAGTCGCCCGCCATATGCCGTAGGACAGTCGGGAGACCGTCCCCTACAAGTACGCACAAACTATGGACTATTGACTAACGACTATTGACTGCCCTACCTTTCCAGTGCCTCCACCTCGGCCCAGAACCCGCCCTGATCCAGCCGTACGATGGTGTCCGCCAGCCATTGCAGCGCCTCGGGGGCGCCGGTGGCTGTGTGGTTTCCGGTCGCGGTCATGGCAAAGCTGCGGCTCTTGAAGCGGGGATTCGGCTGGTCGTCGGGGTGGGACAGGACCAGGTGCATCCGCCCGTGGGGGCCGGCCAGCTCGATGTCCACCGTTCGTTCCCGGACCACCACGT
Source organism: Deltaproteobacteria bacterium (assembly GCA_016784945.1). Classification (GTDB taxonomy): domain Bacteria; phylum Myxococcota_A; class UBA9042; order DTJE01; family DTJE01; genus JADDHL01. Next base: position 1,260 of record JADHTP010000189.1, read on the forward strand.
CGCCCACCTTCCAGTTGCCAGAGACCGTCCGTCCCAATCCGAAATCGCCCAGAACCGACAGGACGGCTGGCCCCACATCCTTCGGCAGGATGGCACGTCGCAGGACCTTCGGCTCCGGAGGCGGTGGATCGGGAATCGTTTCCCGGTTCCGGTGGGCCAGGCATCCCTCCTTGAACGTCCGGGTGAGGGGGTCCATGTCCTGCGTCCGCCAGTTTTCCGCCCCGACCGCGATACGGGACACCGGGTCGGCAAGGTATTCGGCCAGCCGCCGAACACCCCGGGGATTGGGATGGATGTCGTTTTCGAAGGTCAGATCCTCGCCATCCCTCAGTGATTCCAAGATGGTGAACATGAACAGCCTGCGCCGTTTCTCCGGCGGTCGGAAGTAGTGGGGCGGGCATTGGCCGCCCAGGTAGGCGAACAGCACATCGAATCCGACGCGGTGGGACAGGTCCTCCAGCCGGTTGGTATCCGCCTGGAAACGGTCCAGGCTACCCGGCGTGTCCGATAGGAGGTGTCCCTGCATCCAGTCGTCCAGGGCCGACACGTACTCCAGCATGGCGGGTAGGAACAGGACTGAGGCGAAAGGGCTTACGTAGTAGGGCAGCAAGGGCATGAGGTCGTTTAGGGGGTTGTGGACCATCACCACCAGGTCGGGTTGGATCGTCTGGGCGTGCCGGTCCAGGAGGTCGATCTCCTGGGTGTAGTTGATTCCGTTCAGCGACAGGTTGAACACATTGATTTCCCGATCGCCCTTTTCCTTGAGTGCCTGGTCCAGCACCGGTGACAGGGTCTCCGACTGGCGCGTGATCCCCGAGCCGAACACCATGGAGTCGCCCACCAGGAGCACACGGTATTCCCCGTCCCTGCTCCGGGCATTCCAGGCGCGGTCCCGGAATCCGTGGGCGTTGGTGGTGACCTCGATGGTGGGTCGACTGGAGATCCGGTCCATGAGAAAGGTGCTCGACGGCCGCAGGGAGGGCCTCCCATCGGATATTTCCACGGGGAGCAGGGTGGCGACCCAAGCGAATAGAAAGGCGGCGAAGGCCACCAGTAAGACCACTCCGACCGCCTCGCCCCTGACCAGCAGCCTCCGGGTACGGGCGTCTTCCTCCGGCGGCGCCGCGCCCCTGGACAGGAGGAAATCACGGAAGTGACCCAGGAGTGCCCACAGGGCCAGCATCCCCCCCAGCGCCGGGACGTGCAGGTTCAGCAGGTAGTACCGGAGGCAATGGCCCGCGGAAAACGGGGATGTGTCGTACAGCAGGAGGCTGGCCCAGCCGGCGGCGAAATACAGGGCCAGGACCAGGAAGAGGGACCGGAACAGGCTCACGGGCAGGAGCCAACCGATTGCCCGTGGCGCCGGCTGTCTGGTGGATCGATTCACGTGCCTCCCGGTTCCGGTCCGGGGTGTCCCGTGGCCCCATGCTCCGCATCTGGACCATCCTCGAAATCACCCCCGGGCTGGTGGACACGGGGATGGAAGTAGCCAAGGTCGGCCCGTCCGCGGCAGAGCACGTCGCCGCTTTCGTCCAGAATCGCCACGGTCAGGTCCTGGACCCGCAGGGTCAACCGGAGGTTCGCGCCACGGTTGGGCCTGGTCCCCCGTGGGAACGTCAGCACGGCGAGGCCCAGGGACGCCATGGTGTCCCGCCAGCCGGAAGGGGCTTGGGCCGGATCGGGATGATCGGGGACGAAGGCCACTCCCTGGGCGTCATCGGCCCTCGGGCAGGGACCGGTGAGCCTGATTCCGTCATGGTCGAGTTCCAGGGACAGTTTCACCGGGTCCGCGCCGTGAAGGATTTCGATGGTTCCGGGCGGGCCGGCCCGAAGCGCCCCCTTGAATCGCGTCCCGGCCTGGTTTGCAGCCAGGCGGGAACCGGCCGCCAGGCGCACGGGCACGACGTGAAAGGTCAGACCGGGCAGGGTGGGCATCTTGTGGCGACGCCAGTTGTCCATGAAGACCCGGTGGAAGGGAGTCAGCGCGTTGCCCGGATTCGGCAGGCCGGACGGGTCCCGGTCCATTTCATCCAGATAGCGGAAGGGTTCCAGCAGGGCCGCCAGGGGCGGTGACAACAGGCGGGCCATGTAGAACGTCCAGACCGGCTCCATGGCCTCCCGGACCCGTTGGAATGGTGTGTCGGCGGGATCGCCTGCGCGGGTCACGTGCCATACGGCGGCATAGCTCACCTTGACACGGCGGGCGTCCGCATCCCGGAAGTCGCGCCGCAATCTGCCGAACTGCTCGTCGCTCACGGCCCACACGTCCATCTGGATCCAGCGGGATCGGGCGGCAAGGCGGGCGGCCTCGTGCCAGGCGGCGACCTCCCGTTCCACGACATCGGCACCCGGCGGGGGCACGTGTTCCTCGGGGGGCACCACGCTGATGGCCACGGGGTTGGCGAAGGCGTGGTCCAGGGCAGTGATGTCCGTTGGCCCCGGGGGGGTGCAGAGATAGAAACCCACGTTGGAGCCGAACCGGAAGGGCCCGGCCTCGGCCATGGCGGCCGTCAGGGAAGACAGGTGGGCGGGCGTCGGCTTTCCCATGATCAGGCGGAGGTTCTCCACGCCCAGGGACTCGGCCCGTTTCAGCTCTCGCACCAGGCTTTCCGGCGAGCGCTGGAGGTAGCCCCGGCCAAAGGTGCTCGCAAAGGACCCGTAGCAGGGGGGGCACCGCATGGGACAGCCCCGCAGCACACCGAGGGTCCGACCCTGGCCGAAGGCCGCCACGTCCCAGTTGGCCACCTTTTCGAAAGTGGGGAACCAGTCGATGGTCAGGGAGTCCGTGGCATCGTATTCAGCGGACGTCATGCGTCTTTGCAATGGCTCTGGCGTTTTACGGGAAAACACGTTGGGTATCCCCTCGGGGTCTCCGTCATTCAGGATGGCCTCCACCAGGGCTGCGAAGGACACCTCGGAGTCCCCCTTCAGCACATGATCCACGCCGCATTCCGAAATGAGTTCACCGGCGTAGTGCCCCGCCGTGATGCCGCCCACCACCTGGACGGCCCGGGGATTGACCGTGCGGACGTGGCGTGCCAGTCGCTCGAAACCGGGGAGGCCCACGGACCAGTGGAGGTCCATGGCCACCACCCGGGCGGCCTGTATCTCTTCGTCGGTGACCTCGAAGGCGTATCGACCCAACCGGGGCACAGTCACGGCGTTCAGGCAGCCGACGGCCCCCACGGGTACGGCCAGGTCGTTGAGGTGGCCCGACGGGTGGATGTACAGCAGTTCAGTCCCCATAGGGCCTCACCCAGGCTTCCACGGCCTCCGGGTCCGCCTGGAAGTAGTGCTCCGCCAGGCCGCAGCATCGGTCCTTTTCCACGCAGGCGTCGCAGGCCGCTGCCAGGCGCGTGTCGCCCTCGAAGTTGAGGCGCGTGACGGCCCCGGTGCCGGCATCCACCTGGAGGGTCCTGAGGTGGAGGATGGCGGATCGCTCCGGCACCCCGGGGACCAGGCAGCCCGGCGAATGGTACAGCGTGATGTCGATGCCCAGCCCGTCGGCCAGTTCCAGGGCTTCGGTCACCGCCCGGCGTGCCTCGTGCAGGTCGGGGAACAGGTCGGGATTCTCGTAGAGCCGCCCCCGGGGGCTCGGAAGGCCCATGTGGAGGTCCAGCGGCCTGCCCGTGCGGTTGTGGTCCGACAGCCACTTCAGGTGGTCCGGAAGGGCCTCCAGGTTCGGGGACAGAACGATGCGGTACAGGTACGGCGTGATGTCCCGCCGGCCCAGCAATTCCCTCGCGGTCCTCAGGTACAGGTCCCCGTCTCCGGTCCGCCCGGCCAGTTTCCCGGCCACCCGGGGGCGGTGGTCGTGCATGGAATAACGCACGCCGGTCAGGCCGGCCTTTGCCAGTGTGTCCAGGTACCCGTCACGGGCCAGCCGCCTCCCGTTGGTGCACACGGTGACCGACGGAAAACCCGTGCGCCGGGCCTCGGCAATCAGGTCGGGCAGGTCGGGGTGGAGCGTGGGCTCGCCACCGATGAAGTCCGCCGTGAAGGGTCCGTCGGGCAGAAATCGCTTCGCCGCGTCCTCGAGGAGGGCATGGACATAGGCCTTGTCATACAGGGTCTGGTGCTCGCCGCCCCGGACGTTGCAGTAGACGCACCGATTGTTGCACATCATGCCCACCATGATGTGCACCATGGGGAGCAGGGGCGGCGACCAGTGGCGGGAGTCCGGTTCGCGGTCCACCACGATCACGTCGTATCGGCCGCCGCCCTCGTGATCGGGATCCATCCCGGCCGGTCCTTCCCGTCGGTGGACCATCACGGGTCGCAGACCACGGTCGCCCCGGGACGAGGGCATGACCACCGGGAGGGTGTTGGTCAGGCGGTAAGCCAGGTCCAGGAAGGGATCGCGCCCCGCCCCTTCCAGGTCGAAGCGGTCGCCCTGGAGGGGATAGGTCACGGAAACCCTCAAACCGGCGGAGCGCAGTCGGCGGATGCCGCCCAGGGCCTGATCGAAGGAGCCGTCGGCGCCGGTATGGGCGTCGTGGCCGGCCCCGTCGCAACCGAAGAGCTTCACCACCACGTGCTCGATGTTCAGGTCGGCCAGTTTCCGGACCACCTGGTCGTAGTTGCACAGCCGGCCGTTGGTGACCAGGGCCACCACCCGCGATCCCCTGACCAGCACGGCCTTCACCCGGGCGGGCAGGCCGGGGTCCAGGAGCGGTTCGTAACCGCAGAGGATCACGTCCCGACGTTCGGGGGCCTCGTCCAGGGGAACGGCGCCCACCTCGGAGGGCTCGGTCAGGCATTTCCCGCAGGCGTTGTTGCAGGGCCGGACGCCTTTCGGCCATTTGGGAACCAGGTGCCAGGGAATGGAGGCCAGCACGGGTGGGGGATTGGAGCCCTTCATCGAATCATGCTAGCAATTGGCCCATCGTCACGCAACGTCAACCGTCAAACGACGGCCCTTCCATCGCGACCATTGGCCCCATTGTAGGTGACGGTCACCTGACCGTCCCACCGGGCCCCTACAAGGGGGGTCATAGGGGGGCTGCGCCCCCCTTGAGTAAGAGAAGCGCAAATCGCAGGGAAGTCCATAGTCGATAGTCAATAGTCCATGGTTCGTCTGCAGTGGGGAG
>JADHTP010000190.1 GCA_016784945.1 Deltaproteobacteria bacterium
AACTCGTCCAGGTCCAGGTTGTCCTGTCCCGGGTTCACCACCAGGGGGCAGTTGTCCACCGGGTCCGTGCATTCCTCGCCGAGGCTGTTGTGGCCCGCGTTGTTGATGAAGTCCCCGTCCACATCGCAGTCGCAGACGTCGCCCAGGGTGTCCCCGTCCTGGTCTTCCTGTCCCGAATTCTTGTCGTAGGGGCAGTTGTCCACGTCGTTCAGGATCCCGTCCCCGTCCCAGTCGTTTTCGCAGGCGTCGCCGATATCGTTCTGGTTCGCGTCCTCCTGGCCGGGATTGGGCGTGCCGGGGCAATTGTCGTCCACGTCGAAGATCCCGTCCCCGTCGTCATCCAGGTCGCAGGTGTCGCCCTCGTCGTCCAGGTCCAGGTCCTCCTGCAGCGGGTTCGGGTCCACGGGGCAATTATCCGCCGGATCGGGCACTGGGCATTCGGGGTTTTCGTTGTCGAATCCGTCCCCGTCGATGTCACAGTCGCAGGCGTCCCCGATCAGGTCGCCGTCGCCGTCCGCCTGGTCCGAGTTTGGCTCCCAGGGGCAGTTGTCCAGGTCGTTGACCACGCCGTCCCCGTCCCAGTCGTCTTCGCAGGCATCCCCGACCTGGTTCTGGTTTTCGTCCTCCTGCCCCGGATTGGCCGTGTCGGGGCAGTTGTCCACCTCGTTGGCCACGTCGTCGCCGTCACGGTCCGGGTCGCACAGGTCCCCCAGCCCGTCGGCGTCCATGTCCAACTGGTCCGGGTTCGGGGTTTCGGGGCAGTTATCCGGCGTGGCGGGCACCGTGCAGCCCGGGTTGTTGTTGGTCACGGTGTCGTCGTCGATGTCACAGTCGCAGGCGTCACCGAACTCGTCCAGGTCCATGTTCGCCTGGTCCTGGTTCCAGACCCATGGACAATTGTCCTCGCCGTTGGGGAAGCCGTCGCCGTCCCAGTCGTCCTCGCAGGCATCACCCACGCCGTTGTCGTTCACGTCCCCCTGGTCCGGGTTGTAGGTGTCCGGGCAGTTGTCGTCCTCGTTCAGGACGTCATCGCCGTCCCGGTCCGGGTCCACGCAGTCCGCGATGCCGTCGTCGTCCGCGTCCGGGAAGTCGTTGTCCGTCACCCCGTCACAGTCGTCGTCGATTCCGTTGCAGAGGTCATAGCTTTCCGGGTTGATCGCGGCATTTTCGTCGGCGCAGTCGCCGTTGCCCGAGGCATTGAAGGGCACGCCGGCCTCGCACAGGCACTGGGATTCTTCGGTCCCGTAGCCGTCCTGGTCGAAGTCATGGAAATAGACGTTGCAACCCTCGGCCCCTTCGTCATCGGTGCCGCCGTCACAGTCATCGTCCACGTTGTTGCCGCAGGTCTCCACCTGCTGACTGAACACCTCCGGGTTTTCCGGCTCGCAGTCCGTTACGTTGAGGTCGCCGTCGCCATCGATGTCGGGATCCACGCAGTCCGCCAGGTTGTCCTGGTCCAGGTTGGGGAAACCCTCGTCGGTCTGGCTGTCGCAATTCTCGTCCATGCCGTTGCAGACCTCTTCGGCGCCGGGGTTCACCGCCAGGTCTTCGTCGTTGCAGTCCGGTCCCAGGCACCCCGTTCCAGCGCCGTAGCCGTCCGTGTCCCCGTCAACGCAACCCGGGCAGGCGTTGCCGTCGGGAATGCAGGCATCCACGGGCTCCGCGCGGGGCCCGGCACCGACCTGTGTACAGGAGTAACCGTCGGGACAGGTGTCGTCGGCGCAGTCCTGCACACAGTAGTCCGCGCCGCCCACGTCGAGGCAGTGATCGGTTGCCACCAGGCAATCCGTAACGAATTCGCAGGGCAGGCAGTACATCTCACCGTAGGGGTAGCAGACGTCCTGCAGCGTCCCCGTTCCCACGTCCACCTGCGCGCAACCCCAGGCGGGAGGCCCGGCCGGGCAGTCCACGCACGGTGCGGAACAGATGGCCCCGAAGGAATCCGTTTCCACGCAAAGACCGCTGGCACACTCGTCGTGGTCGGCGCAAGGGCATTGGAATTCCTTGGGTTCCTGGCAGGGGACAACATCTTCCTGGGCACCGTCGTCGGGCACCCCGCCGTCGTCCGCCGTCAGGCCGTCGTCCGGCACCGGCACGTCGGGCACATCATCACCGCCGTCGTCCGGTCCACCGTCGTTCAGGGCCCCGCCATCGTCCATGGGGCCGCCGTCATCGGCCGCAGCGCCGTCATCAAGGGCATGTCCGTCGTCCAGGACCGACTCGTCGTCCGGGGCGATCCCCTCGTCCAGGGCGCCGTCGTCGTCGGGGGGCTCGACACCGTCGTCGGGTTCCTTGACGTCTTCCGCAAAAACACCTTCGTCAGGCTCCACGATAGCGTCGCCGTCCACGGCCACGTCCAGTGCATCCACCGCATCGGGACAGGACCACGGGAAAGGACAGGAGTTTTCATCACTGTCCCCGTCTCCGCCACCCCCGCCGCATCCCGACTGGGTCAAGAAAAGCCCCGCGGCGAAGAGCGCCGCCAGGATGGTTTTAGGTATCGCTGCGTTGGGGGAGCCCGCCATGTTCTGCCTCCGGGTTGGACGAGGTAGGCGTCAGATTATAGGCTTTTCAGGGTGTCGATTAAAGCCGGTAATATTGGGATCGCGCGTGGCGCGTGGGGGCGCGTGGGGGTTGAAGATCTGGTCGAGGCCGTCCACACGAACTTCGAGGGCCACTTAAAGACCAGCATGCTCATGCGGAACAAGGCGTCCAAGTACGGAAACGACGACGACGAGGCCGATGCCGTGGCGCGGGACCTGCACCGTTTCTGGACCCTGGAAACGGCCCGCCACGAGTCACCCGCCACGGGCAAGCAATACCGCAGCGGCTACCTGTCATGGAACTACTGGGTCTGCTATGGGCCCCGGACCGCGGCCACCCCCGACGGGCGGGCCCGTGGGCGTTTCGTGAGCAACGGAAGCTGCCCCGTCACGGGCAAGGACCGCAAGGGCCCCACGGCCAACACCCGGTCCGTTGGAAAGCTGGCCTCGTTCCTGAGGGCCTACAACGAAGAAGGGGGGACCGCATGTTCTTCGGCACCCGCAACGTGGCGGGACAGATGGGCGAGGTGGACGAACGCGCCGATGTGGCGGTGAACGTCCTGACCATGGAACCGGTGTCCTACCAGGTGAAAGGTACGCTGGACGGCGGAGTGCCCGGCCCCTTCGGCACCATTCGCCGTTTCCGCGTGGACCAGGTCTATTCGGCCAGCCCTCCCCTGGCGGGCGAAGCCATCGAAATGAAGTGAGCCGGCGCGACGACACAAACCAATAACGAGAGAGAGACCATGGCCAAGATGATTCACGGACACGAAGTACTGCAGATGATGATCGATTCCCAGGGCACCTTCAACCGGGAAACCCTCGAGGCCGCCATCATCGGCCGCTTCGGTGAAGACGCCCGGTTCTTCACCTGTTCCGCCGAGGGCATGACAGCGGCCCAGTTGATCGACTTCCTGGACGCCAAGGGCAAGTTCGAATCCCGGGACGAGGGCTTCAACACCACCCCCGACCGCATCTGCGACCATTAACCGATCCCCCGGCAGAGCCGTGGGATCAGTTGAACCAACCCGCTACGCGGGAGTTGGCGACATGCGACGTTTTGTGAAGTCCTATCCGTTGTCATCCACCCAGCAGTGATCGTCTCATCTTCAAGAAAACATTGACCAACAGTTCGTAATAGGTTTTGCCTCCATCGGACAAGGGGGCACTCCATACACGAGTGCCCGATAGAAACTCGAATCGACGTGAGTTGACAGTTGTCTAAAGACTGGAGTTCGTGTGTTGGTTACTACCCGCTTCTGCCAACCAGACGCACCACGACCCCAAAGGACGGATCCCGCGACAATCTCCAGGCCCTTCCGTGGCCGTCCCGGTTTTCTCCCTTTCCGGGACAGGGCGTCACAAGTAAAGCCGGAATCCCTTTCGATGCCACCGGACGACCGTATCGGGCGAAACGATGATCAGAGCATCGCTCCATTTCGACCATAGTCTGCGGAGCAGAACCCAGAAGGCCAGATCGGCATCGGTAAACCTCGGTCGAGGCTGTTCCTGTTTGGAGGATGCGAGTTGCTGGCGCAGGGCCAGGTTTTCCATGACCAGATCATTTCGGGATCGGAACCAGGCCCCCAGCGAACCGAGTAACAATCGAGCCGTTTTCAGTAGGTTTTGGACTTTCATGCTGACACAATAGGCAGGCTCAGCCATCTGCACAACATCGTGTTTTCATTGACGGACGAGTTTTGGCGAGCGATCGCAAAACCTGGATGATGTGCCTCACCCACAGAAGCGTGAGTGCGACGATCTTCATGCCCAGCGTAAAATCCCGCGCACGCTCACCATTTAATCCAAAGTGCCCGGCAACGATATTCTTCTTGACCCGCCCCACCGGGGGGGGCAAACTCAGACTATGGGAAGGGGCCGTGAACGGTTACCCTCGCCCGGCGCGGTCTCGGGCCACAGATCCTGGAGACAATATGAGTACACCATCCTATATCATCCCCGTCCGGTTGCTGGCCACCTTGTCCTTGGCCCTCCTCCTCTCCGGCTGCGGCGCACCCTCTGGAGTGGACGAGGATCCGCCGACCCCGACGCCGACGGGCTGGTCCGCCGAGATTCACCGGGACGCCTACGGGGTTCCCTCGATCGTCGGGGACAGACTCGCGGACCTGGCCTTCGGCGACGGCTACGCGCAGGCCGAAGACCGGCTGGTCACCATGCTGCTGAGCTATGCGAAGGCGCGGGGACGCGAGGCGGAGCGCTTCGGCGAGACCTGCGCGCCGTCGTGCGTGAACCGCGATCGGAGCGCACGCCTGGTGCGTGCAGAGGCGAGCGGCCACAACACCTACGAGGCCTTGTCGGAGGACGATCGGGAGATCGTAGATGCCTTCGTCGCTGGCGTCGGGCACTTCATCGACAGCCAACCCGCTGGTGACCTACCGCAGCAGGCCCTGGACTACCCGCCGGACGCCATCGACGTGCTGGCGCTGAGCAACTACACGATGATCGGCCGGCAGTTCACCGAGGCGGTCCAGGATCGGAAGAGCGGGGGCTGGGTCTGGGACGGCGGCGCCGGTCACGGCGGCGAGTCCAACGGCTGGTCCGTCCGCGAAGGCGGGCAGGTGTTCGTCCAGGCCGATCCCCACACCCCCTGGGACGACTTCAACTGGCTCTGGGAGCACCGCTGGTTCACCCGCGACGGGACATTCTCCGCTACCGGGGGAACCACCACCGGGCTGCCGGGCTTCGTGCATGCCGCGACCCCGCACCACGCCTGGAGCTACACCCGGACCGGCGTCGATCGCGGTGACTGCGCGGTCGTCCAGCTCTCGGAGGACGGAGCGCAGTACCTGCGGGGGGGCGAGTGGCTCGACCTGCAGGTGGTGAGCGAAGAGATCCTCGTCGCTGGCCAGGACCCCGAGACGATCGAGATCAAGATGACCGTGGACGGCCCGATCTTCGAGGAGGCCAACGTCGACGGATCCGAGGGCGGCTACGTCGCCGCCATGAGCATGCTCGGCGAGGCGCGCCAGTTCCTGCAGACCCTGGCGATGGCCGAGGCGGGGAGCCTCGCCGACTTCAAGGCGGCGATCGGCCAGCAGCAGGTCAGCGGCTTCCAGATGTTCTACGGCGACCGGGACGGGGAGCTGTTCTACGCCTGGGCCGGGCGGATCTACGACCGGATCGAGGATCCGGCAGAGCCCCGCGCCTGGAACCAGTGCCAGCCCATCTGGGACGAGGGCCAGGCGTTCACCGGGATCCGCCCCTTCTCGGGCATGCCCCAGAGCGAGACTCCCGGCGTCCTGGGCGACGTGCAGTTCTTCCAGGGGAGCAACGCCCCCAACTTCATCATCGAGGGAGGGGACTGGGGGATCCGGCTGTCCGACTACCCGGACTACGTGCACACCGCGACCGAGTTCGTGGCGCTGCCGGCGCGTCCTCAGCGGGTGACCGATCTGCTTGGGGCGGGCGGCCACACGAGTGCCGGGATGCTCGAGCTGTCCATGGACACGTACGTGCTCGCGGCCAAGTGGACGCTGCCCGCGCTCGAGCTGGCGATCGACAGATTCGTGGCCGACGGCGGTGCGTTGACCGAGCGGGAGTCCGCGGCGCTCCAGTTGCTCGCGGACTGGGATCTGATCTGCGACCTGGAGTCCGCCGCCTATACCCTGTGGCGCGAACTGGCGACGAACGTGGCGACCACCGGCTACTACCTGTCGAGCATCCGGAACACCTACCCCGAGCTCCCCGGGGATCCTTCGGTCATCCCCGCCCCGGTCCTAGATCG
>JADHTP010000191.1 GCA_016784945.1 Deltaproteobacteria bacterium
CCCTGGGGCTGTCCCCAGTGGGCACCGTCAACGGCCGCAAGGGCCGGATCGACCTCTACCGGCACGGCAGAAAGTACCCCGTACCGAAAAACACCGGCTACAAACATCGATAGCTCGTTGCTTGCCTGCTCATGTCGCCTTTCCCGGACCTTTGCAGGGCGCGCGTACCCACGCGCGCCTGTGAGGCTGGCCTGGGCAGGCCAGCCCTACAACGTGGACGGGGATGCGTAACAAGAAGTGGCGTCAGGTCACGTTGTCGATGGCTTCGATGATCTTGGCCTTGGCCACGGCGCCGATGATCTGCTGCGCCACCTGGCCGCCATTGAACAGGAGGAGCGTGGGAATGGCGGTGACCTGGAATTGGGAAGCTACCTTGGTGTTTTCGTCCACGTTCATCTTGCCGACCTTGATCTTTCCCGCGTAGGCGTCGGCGATCTCTTCCACGATGGGTCCGATAGCCCGGCAGGGGCCGCACCAGGGAGCCCAGAAGTCCACCAGGACCGGGACGTCGCTCTTGAGCACGTCCGCATCGAATGTGCCGTCGCTGAGTGTCAGAAGGTTTTCGGAAGCCGCCATGTCTTCTCCTTATTCCTTGGTTTCGGTTTGCTCGCCCTTGTGCGCATTACATGCCTCTACGAACTTCAACCGCAGGTCGAACAGAAGCTGGTCAATCAGTTTCTGTTCGTCTTCTTCAAGATTGCCGGCGGTCTTTTCCCTGAGCATGGTCAGGATGTCGATCACGTGGCGGGCCAGGGGGAGGTTGGCTTCTTCCTTTCCCAGACCGGCTTCGTTACCCAGACCCAGGTGCACGAGCACGGAGGTTCCCAGGGACAGGATGAACGTGTTGAACGCCACCTCGCCCTGGCGGATGGAATCCTCGCAGCTCTGCGAGTCGGTCTTTTCTGCGGCATTGTCGCTCATCACGACCTCTAGTTTACTTTCCGGCCTTCTTTTTCGCGGCCTTTTTCGGTGCCTTCTTGGCGGCCGTCTTTTCGGCCGCCGCCTTCTTGGGCTTTGCCTCCGCGGCCGCCTTCTTCACAGGGGTCGCGGGGGCCACGGCATCGTTGCGATCGGCCAGGGCTTCTTCGACGTTGTCAGCCTTGTCCTTGGTGTCGGGCAGATCCTTGAGGAACCCGTCGTGTTCCGCCTGGGTGATCTGACCCGATGCAAGCATGCGATCGAGCAGCCTGACATCGTGTTTCGTATTTTCCTGCATGTCATCTCCGAGGAGAGCTTCCCGGCACGGCAGGATCGCCGCGTGTGGGAAATCTAAGTCTCGCCTGACCGGGTGTCAAGCCCGGCGCGTCGACGCAACGCCTTCAGCACCCGGGCGAGCACCCCATGAAAGTCGCGTCCGCTCATTCCCAGGATCACGTCCCCGGGGTGGGCCTCGCCTGCCGCGGTCAGGGCCAGTTCCTCCACATCGGCAATCAGCGTGGCCTCCACGCCGCCATCCGCCAGGTCCGCAGACAACCGGTCCATGTCGATGCGCTCCTCGGGCCGCAGGCCATCGGGCTTTTCGAGCGGTGTGGTAAAGAGGACCCGATCCGCTTCCTTGAAGGCCTCTACATAATCTTCCTGGAAAACGGCCCGGCGGCTGGTGTTGGACTCGGGCTCGAAGAGGGCGATCATCCGGGCGTCTGGATAGCCCCTGCGCACGGCTCGCAGGGTTTCACGGACCGCGGTGGGGTGGTGGGCGAAGTCATCCATCACGGTGACTCCGTTTTCCCGGCCCTTGACCTCCTGTCGCTTGCGAATGCCCTTGAAGCATGAAAGGGCGGCCGACAGATCCGGCGTGGCGGCGCCCACCTCGTGGAGAATTGCCAGTGCCGCCACGGTGTTCAGCAGGTTGTGAACACCCAGCATGGGGCTCGCGAACTCCCCGACCACCTCCTTGTCCCGCTCCAGCCTGAAATGGACCCGCCCCTGGTCCCAGGTCGCGCCCGTCGGTCGCCAGGTTCCTTTATCGAGCCCGAAGGTCACCACCCGGGCGCGGGTCCCACGGATGGCCCTTTCACAGTTGACGTCCCCTGCGGGCGCCACCAGGGGCGCCCCGTCGGGAACGATGTGCGCCAGGGAACGAAAGGTGTCGATCACGTGATCCAGATCCCGGAAGATGTCGGCGTGGTCGAACTCCACGTTGTTGATGATGGCGGCGTCGGGCCGGTAGTGCAGGAACTTGGGCCCCTTGTCGAAAAAGGCCGTGTCGTATTCGTCCCCTTCCACCACGAAGTGGGCGCCGCTTCCCAGCCGGTAGTTGGCGCCGAAGTCGAGGGGAATGCCACCGATCATGTAGGAGGGGTCCTTGCCCTGGGCGTGGAGGAGGTGGGCCAGGAGGGACGATACCGTGGTCTTGCCGTGGGTGCCGGCCACCACCAGCGACCGATGACCTTCGAGGAAGTGGGTGCTCAATGCCTGGGGCATGGACAGGAAGGGCAGACCCGATTCCAGCAGGGCCGCGGCTTCGGGATTGGTCTTCCGGATAACGTTGCCCACCACCACGAGGTCCGGGCCCCACTGGAGGTTTTCGGCACCGTAGGGGTGTAAAACGGGGATGGCCAGTCCGTCGAGTAGATCGCTCATGGGGGGGTAGGGCCGGGCGGCATCGGACCCGCGCACTTCCCAGCCGGCCTGGCGGAACATTCCTGCCATGGCGGCCATGGCGGTGCCACCGACGCCCATGATGTGCACCCTGCCGGACGGATTCGAAGACACGGTTGTCTCCCGGTGCGGCTTCTGGGATCATACGTCCGGTCAACGGGACTTGTGGAGAAGACGACATGGCCGAAGACCGGCGGTACGACGAAGCCCTTTCACGGTTGCGGGAAATGCTTGGCGGCGACCTGGACCCGGTGGCGGCCATGGCCACCGTTTCTTCGGTGCTGCGACAGGTCCTGCCCCACCTCTACTGGGTGGGTTTCTACCGGGTCACGGGACCCGGCGTGCTGGAAGTGGGGCCCTACCAGGGGACCCCGGGGTGCCTGCGCATCGACTTCGGGAAGGGCGTGGTGGGGACCTGTGCCGCCAGAGGTGAACCCCGGCTGGTCCGCGATGTGCGGGACGAGCCCAACCATGTCGCCTGCGACCCCCTGTCGCGCTGCGAGGTGGTGGTCCCGGTGCGGGAACAGGGAGGGGGCCTGGTGGCGGTTCTGGACGCCGACTGCACCGAGGTGGGTGGCCTCGACCACGAGGACGTGAAAGGGCTCCAGGCCGTGGCCGACCTGGTTGGCCGGGCCTTCTCCGTTTCCCCGTGTTCAGATCCCTTGTAGGGGATGGACACCCGTCCATCCCACGTGCTGATGGGCGACTCAGGTGAGTCGCCCCTACAATTTCCTGGCGATCAACGGTGAGCATCTGCGCCCCCGATAACGCAGTAAACTTGACCCCATAGCCATCCCCTTTTACCCTTCCCAACGTGATGCATGCGAGCACCGCAAAGCGGAATTCCCCTACCGCCGAGACGGGTCATTGCGTTGTCTGCGGCACCGAGGGGTCATCCCGCCACGACTTCATCTGCGCCGATTGCGGCGACCCCCTTTCCGTAACCCTGTATTGCCATCGATGCGAACGGCGACTGTCCCTGAACGAGGACGCCGCCTTCGCTTTCCTGGCGGACAACGGCTACGAATTCGACGACCTGCGGGGTCTGGTGCTCAAGGTCACCTGTTGCTCCAGGTGCATGGGCGACGACGAACGTTCCGATCTCAGCATCTACCGCATCCGCTTCGGCCCCGAAGCCTCGACGTCCTGATCACCTTCCACCACCTCTCCGGAAACCATCGACCATGGACTATCGACTATTGACTGACCCAGCCCCTCTGGACCCATCCTTCCATCCCCCTTATAATCCGTCTTCCGCCAGGGACCCTGGCGGTCATGAAAGGAGGTCCCAATGGTTACTGAATTCCATCCTGAAGCCGTGGTCGATCTGTCCATCGAGGAGAACCACCGGGCCTTTGAAGAAGCCCTGGCCGTTGTCCGGGGACGCTTCGGGCAGCACTATCCCCTGTTCATCGAGGGGAAGGAACTGACCACGGACAACAAGATAAAAAGCCTCAATCCTTCGAATCCCGATGAGGTGGTTGGCGTGGTGTCGGCCGCCTCGCCCGAACTGGCCGATCGGGCCGTCCGGTCCGCCCACGCCTCCTTCGGCGACTGGGCCGCCATGAGCGCCGATGCGCGGGCCGCCGTAATGCTGCGGGCGGCCAACATCATGCGGAGGCGCCGGTTCGAACTGGACGCCGTGGAGGTCCTCGAGGCCGGGAAGTCCTGGATCGAAGCCGATGCCGACGTGGCGGAGGCCATCGATTTCTGCGATTTCTATGCCCGGGAAGCCATCCGTTACGGTGACCGCCAGCCCTTGACGTACCTGCCGGGCGAGGCCTCGGAACTGGTCTACCTGCCCCTCGGCGTGGTGGTGGTGATTCCCCCGTGGAACTTCCCCCTGGCCATCACCGCCGGAATGACCGTGGGCGCCCTGGCCGCCGGCAACGCCGTTGTCCTGAAGCCTGCGTCCCCCACGCCCGTGATCGCCTGGTACCTGCTCGAAATCCTGCGGGAGGCCGGCGTCCCCGACGGCGTACTCCAGTACTGCCCGGGATCGGGCGGACTGATGGGCGACGCCCTGGTGGGTCATCCGCTGACCCGCATGATCGCCTTCACCGGTTCCAAGGAAGTGGGCCTGCACGTGAACGAACTGGCCGCGAAGACCGCCGAAGGGCAGATCTGGATCAAGCGGATCATCGCCGAAATGGGCGGCAAGGACTTCATCATCGTGGACGACGAAGCCGATCTCGACGCCGCCATCCAGAACGTGGCCGGCAGCGCCTTCGGTTTCCAGGGGCAGAAGTGCAGTGCCTGTTCCCGCGCCATCATCGTGGACGGCGTCTACGACAAGGTGGTGGAAGGCGTGGTGGCAAAGGCCATGGCGATCCAGGTGGGCTCGGTGGAAGACCAGGCCAACACCATGGGTCCCGTGATTACCGAATCGGCCATGAATTCCATCCTGAAGTACATCGACACGGGCAAGGGCGAAGGCCGGCTGCTGTGCGGTGGTGGACGGATGGACCGTCCCGGATACTTCGTCGAACCCACGGTCATCGCCGACGTGGCGCCCGGCGCCGTGATCGAGCAGGAAGAGATCTTCGGGCCCGTGCTGGCCTGCATCCGGGCCAGGGACTACGACCACGCCATCGAAATCGCCAACGACACGGAATATGGCCTCACGGGCGCCGTCTACAGCCGCAACCGGGCCAGGCTGGAGCAGGGGCGCCGCGAGCTTCACGTGGGCAACCTGTACTTCAACCGGAAGTGCACGGGCGCGCTGGTCGGGGTCCATCCCTTCGGCGGGTTCAACATGTCCGGGACCGACTCCAAGGCCGGCGGCCGGGACTACCTGGGGTTGTTCCTGCAGGCGAAATCAGTATCGGAAGCCCTTTGAGGAAATCTTCGTGGACAACACTTTCTATGTAACGACGCCCATCTACTACGTCAACGATCGGCCCCACATCGGACACGCCTACTGCACCATCCTGGCGGACGTGCTGCGGCGCTACCACGGGATGTTCGGTGACGAAACCTTCTTCCTGACAGGCGTGGACGAACACGGCCAGAAGGTGGAAGAGGCCGCGAAGAAACGGGGCATGACGCCCCTGGAACACTGCAACGACATGCAGAGCCATTTCCGCGACCTGTGGCCCACCCTGGGCGTTCAGAACGACGACTTCATCCGGACCACGGAGGAACGTCACACCCGCGTGGTCCGGGAGGCCCTGCAGCGCCTGTGGGACAAGGGCGAGATCTACAAGGACGAATACGAGGGCTTCTACAGCCCCCGGGTCGAAAAGTTCTTCACCGAAGACGAACTGGTGGACGGGAAGTGCCCGGAGACCGGCGGTGAGGTCCACAAGCTCAAGGAAGCGAACTATTTCTTCCGCATGGGGAAGTACAAGGACGCCCTGGTCCAGCACATCCAGGACCACCCGGACTTCATCCGGCCCGAAAGCCGCCGCAACGAGGTGCTGGGGTTTCTGACCAAGCAGGAACTGTCCGACCTGTGCATCTCCCGGCCCAGGAAGCGGCTGTCATGGGGCATCGAAATGCCCTTCGACCCGGACTTCGTCACCTATGTCTGGTTCGACGCGTTACTGAATTATGCCAGCACCATCGGCCTGTACTCCGACGACGATCGGTTCGCAAAATGGTGGCCCCATTCCCATCACCTCATCGGCAAGGACATCCTGACCACCCACAGCGTCTACTGGACCACCATGCTCATGGCCATGG
>JADHTP010000192.1 GCA_016784945.1 Deltaproteobacteria bacterium
GGCATCTACGATTCCCAGGTCCGTCCCGAGTCCGTTGGCAAGCACATCTCGCCCCACGCCACGAGCGTGGCCGGCCTCTTCGCCGTGCTGACCCGCCTGACCCGACCCGCGCCGGACTCGGTGCCGGAGCCGCTGAAGGAAATGATCGGCAAGCTGACGCCCATCGAAAAGGCCGATCTGTATACCCTGCGACGTCCCCTATGCGTCCCTGTTCCACAACCTCATCGAAACCCTGCGCGAAGGCTTCTTCCGCCAGCACAAAGGTGAAATCCGGGTTCTGGGAGGCCGGGTGCTGGCCCATTAGGTGGGTAAAAAGGGGAACCTGACTTCCGGCGAAAAAGGCCCGGGTCACGGAGGTCACTGGCAACCTGCGTTCACTGGGCTACTGCGACGGATGCGCCGCTGAACTCCTGTCATGGGTCCTGAGGGAGAAGTATCCGGAAGGTTGTCAATAGTTCATAGTCGATAGTCCATAGTCGGGAAAGCGCTTGTAGGGGACGGTCTCCAGACCGTCCCACGTGGCAGGTGGGCGACTCGGGAGAGTCGCCCCTACATAGGGATCGTGCACGATAAACGGTGGACGGTGGACGGTAGACGGAGGAAGCTACTTCGTGGCGTGCTGGCCGCCGACCATCATGGGGTCGCCGGTGTAGCCCAGTTCGCTGAAGTCGATGCCGCCGTTGTGGCAGTCGTTGCAGGCGCGGGCATCGGCCTTGGGGGCCACCTCGTGGTTGATGACCATGTGCATGGTGGTCTCGGCCCAGTCGAAGGTGCCGCTGTAATCCACACCCACGTAGGACATGCCCTCCGCAAAGGCCAGGGCCCAGTCGTAGGCGGCCCAATAGGGGTTCTCGCCGCTGCCCTTCCCGAACAGGTGGGGTATGAGCACGCGCTGGTTCTCCGGATCCACGCCCTGGATGCCCGTCATGACCTTGAAGGGGTAGATCCTGGCGTCCGGGTCGCCGATGTCGCCCGCCGGTGAGGCGAGGTCCACGGGCACTGACTCGTAGGTGTCGCCGATCAGTTGCCGGTTGAACTTGCCGTTCCACCAGGCCAGGGTGGGCTTCACGTCCTTTTCCCATACGAACTCGCCCTTCATGCTGTCGTAGATCGTGGTGCCGTTCACTTCGTCCTTCACGATCTTCTGGGAACCGTCGTCATTCTTGTCGCCGGCCTTGGACCAGTCCCAGTACATCTTGGTGTACTGCTGACGGCTGAAGGCGGGGATATGGCAGGTCTGGCAGGCGATGTGTCCCGCGTGGGCGTTCAGCGTGTCATTGCCGTGGATCTTGGCCTCGTCGTGACAATCGGTGCAGGCCACCCGCCCCCCGTTGATGCCCGTGTGCAGGCTGGCACCGGAGATGGCGTGGTTTTCCGTCTTATGGCAGTCCTGGCACTGGAAGTCATTGCCACCCATGTGGACGTCGGCTTCGGCCGAGGGATTCAGCATGGCGCTGCCCAGGTCGCCCTTCTTGACGTTGTCTCCGCCGCCCGCATAGAAATGGCAGGCGCCGCAGTTGGCCCGTGTGGCCTTGCCCACGCTTTGGGCCGCGGCCGCCAGGTCGATGTCCGCGACTGGGAGACCGGCGGTCTTCTTGTCCTTCTTGTAGATCCCGGACTGGTCGTGGCACACCAGGCAGTCCATGGCGGCCGTGTCGTCCAGATCGTAATCCTTGTCCTTCCAACCGTAACCCGCGTGGCACTGGGTGCAACGGGGTTCGTTGGAGGGCACCGCGATGCAGAAGTTGTTGATGGTGTCGTTCTTGCCGTGCTTTTCGCCCTCGTGCCCGATCATGTCGGGTGTGGGACCTTCCCACGTCCAGTGAACGGTGGCCTTCATGTCCTCGGCCTCGTCGGCGTGGCAACCGATACAGGCCGCGGTGACGGCGGTGCCGGTCTCGAAAGGACCGGCCAGTTGCGGTGCCGCGGCGTGGCTGAAGGGACCGACATCCTGCATTCCGGGGTCCTGAGTTCCTGGATCCTGCGCGCCGGGGTCCTGCATTCCCGGGTCCTGAGTTCCTGGGTCCTGCGTTCCTGGATCCTGCGTTCCTGGATCCTGCGTGCCGGGGTCCTCGGGTGTGGGGGTGTCCACGCCGGGCACGTCCTGCACCGTGGCATCGACGCCCGTGTCGGTGGTGCCGCCGCCGTCGCTGCCACAGGCCGCCAGGTTCCAGGCCGCGCCTGCCACCACCAGCCAGAGCGCCAGGCTCTTCATTGATCGCTTTTTCATTGGGAAACCTCCTAGACCCGAGTCGCTTTCCCGGGCATGACGATCCCCGCTATTCAGCAATGGGCGTGCCACCGCATGTCAGGATCCGATTAATGACTTCTGTTCAAATGGTTACGTGACATTCACGGAGAATCGGCAGAGGTAATCCGGCCAGGAGGGTTAACATTAAGTTAACACCTGGGGCAACGAGCCATTTATTCCGGTTTGAATACAGCTACTTTGAATGTTAACAAGGGTTAACGGCGCATTAATGACAGGGCCCGGTCAGCGACCGCTGATCCCCAGTTTCTTCATCCACTTCCACAGCGTGACCCGGCTGACTCCCAGGGACTCGGCGGCCCGGGTGCGGTTCCATCCCGTGGCGTCGAGGGCCCCCTGGACGGTTTCGAGATCGGGTCCCGGCGCGGCGGCAGCCGGACCCGTGGCACGGGAACCGCCTTCTATCACGCTGCCCGGCAGGCAGTCCGTGTCCAGGCTGTCCGACCGAGCCAGAACGAAGGCGTGCTCCACGGCGTTTTCCAGTTCCCGCACGTTGCCTGGCCAGTGGTACGCCATCAACCGCTCCATGACCTCGGGTGTCACACCCCGTACGGACCGCCCCAGGTCCGAATTCAACCGTTCGATGAAGTGTTCGATCAGCAGGGGAAGGTCGGAACGCCGATCCCGCAGGTTCGGGACGGTGATGGGCATGACCGCCAGCCGGTAGTAGAGATCGCGCCGGAATCGGCCTTCATCGCACAGTTTCTCCAGGTCCCGGTTGGTGGCCGTGATGACCCGGATGTCCACCGGGATGGTCCGGCTGTCGCCCACCCGCTCGAATTCGTGTTCCTGCAGGACGCGGAGGAGCTTGGTCTGCACCGTCTCCGAAATGTCGCCG
Source organism: Deltaproteobacteria bacterium (assembly GCA_016784945.1). GTDB lineage: Bacteria > Myxococcota_A > UBA9042 > DTJE01 > DTJE01 > JADDHL01. The sequence continues at coordinate 3,108 of JADHTP010000192.1, forward strand.
ATCTCGTCCAGGAAGACCGTGCCGCCGTCAGCGGCCTCGAACCGTCCCTTCCGATTCGCGGTGGCACCAGTGAACGACCCCCGCACGTGCCCGAACAGTTCGCTTTCCAGCAGGGTCTCGCTGAGCGCCGCGCAATGGACCCGGACGTAGGGTCCCTCCTTCCTGTGGCCGGACTGGTGAATCGCCTTGGCCACCAGTTCCTTTCCCGTACCCGTAGCGCCCGTTATCAACACGGAGGTCTGGACGGACGCGGCCATTTCGATCATTTCATACAGGCGTTGCATGGAGGGATGACTTCCCACGATCCGGCCGAACCGGGCCCGACCGCTCACCTCCTTGCGCAACTGGGCCAGCTGGTGCTCCAGGTCCACCAGGCTGCTGATGTCCGTAACGGCCTCGATTCCACCCAGCAGTTCCCCCCCCGGGGAATACATGAGTCGCGCGTTCTTCATGATGGACAAGGGCCTGCCGTCGCGCCCCTTGATGGTGCACCTGCGCCCCTGGATGATCCCTTCGGCAAACAGGGGACAGCAGTCTCCGCCACTGGAGCAGGGCCCTCCGAAACAGGTGTCTCCTTCCAGGAAGGAACAGAATTGCCCCAGGACCTCGGAGGCGGACAGCCCGGTGATCTCCTCCATGGCCCGGTTCCAGGACGTGACGCGGCCATCGGTGTCCACGGTGTAGAGTCCCCCCGGCATGGTATCGAGCACGTGCCCCAGGAAATCGGCGGGATCCAGATCGCCCAGTCGTTGATCTCTCGTACTCGGATTCTTGCGGGTCACGCTTTCCATCCATTTCGATCCGGCGCCGCCATCAAAGTAGACACGACCGTGTCATTTCGCAAGGTATGGTGCCTCCACCCGCTCTTCGCCACCGGCGGCACAGGGGCCGGGTACGGAATGTGCTAATCAGAAACCAGCGGGCTCGGACCGCAAGGAAGGCCATCATGCGAGTCCTGATCATTGATCCCGAAACCGGGATCGCCGAGGGAATCAGCAAGACGAACACCTCGCCCGCCCTGACCGTGGACGTGATCCATGCTCCGTCCGGACAGGAGGGCCTGAAAAAGCTCAAGGAATGGACCTTCGACATCGTGGTCATTGCGCGTGAACTCCCGGACATGGACGGCCTCGAGGTCCTGGAACAGGTGGTCTGCACCCAACCCCGGGTCGATACCGCGGTGGTGGCCAGACAACCCACGGTGGAAGAGGCGGTCGATGCCATGCGTCGGGGCGCCACCCATTACGTGGCACGGCCCGAGGGTCCCGAACGACTGGCGGAGGTCCAACGGGAGTTCTTCCGGGCCCGTCACGCCAAGAGAACCCTTCAAAGCGAGATGTACGGGTTCACGCGCTGGTCGCGCGCCATCCGCGCCCAGCACCTGGTCCTGATGATCACCTTCATCCTGCTGACGCTCACGGGCATTCCCCTCCTGTTCCCCGAAACCTTCCATGACGTCTTCTTCTTCAGCGGCAGTTCCACCATCCGTTCCCTGCTCCATCGCTTCGCCGCGGTGGCCCTCATGGCCCTCAGCGTGTGGCACGTGGGCCACGTGATATTCACGGAGGACGGCAGGCTGAACTTCCGTGCCGTCCTGCCGGGATTGCCCGCCGACCTGAAGGAAGTGTGGGGGACCATCGCCTACGACCTGGGCCTGCGCGACACCCGCCCGGTTGCCGGCAAGTACAACGTGTTCGAAAAGTTCGAGTACTTCGCCGTGGTGTGGGGCACCGTTGTGATGGTGGCGTCCGGACTCGTGATCTGGTTCACCGACGAAATCCTGGCCGTCGCCCCCCTGTGGGTCATCGAGGTGGCCCAGGTGGTCCACTACTACGAAGCCATCCTGGCCGTGCTTTCCGTTGCCGTGTGGCACCTGTACAACGTGCATTTCCGGCCCGGCGTGTTCCCCATGAGTCGCGTCTGGCTGGACGGGAAGATCTCGCTGGACGAGATGCTCCACGAGCACGCCGGGGAATTCCATGACATCACGGGACGGGAGGCGGAACGGCCCTGGGACCCGGGCAACGGGGGCGAACGGTGAAGAAGCTCTTCCACCACTGCGTCCTGGCCGGCCTGGTCCTTTCCTTCCCGACTGCCGCATTGGCGCAGGACTGCCTGGATTGTCATGACGACAGCGTGGACGAATCGGTGTTCGAGAAGTCGGTCCATCGTGCGAGCGGCGATACCGTGACCGAGGCCTGCCTGTCCTGCCACGAGGGTTTGGAAGTGGTGGAAGACGAACACGAGCCACCCGGTCCGGTGGATTGCAGCCAGTGCCACGACGACGAGCAGTCGGAATACCGGGCCAGCTTCCATGGCAAGTCGCGCCACGAACACGTGGCCTCCTGTGTGGACTGTCACGGTTCCCACGGGATCCTGGGGCACCTCGATCCCGAATCGCGGACCTATCGCCTGAACCAGGCGGAAATGTGCGCCAGTTGCCACTCGGACCCGAATGCGGGATTCGCCCCGGAAGAGATGTCAAAGGTCAAGGAGTACTTCCGCAGCATCCACGGCCTGGCCATCAGCAGGTCCGGGCTCGTGGTCAGCGCCACCTGCGTAGATTGCCACGGGTCCCACGACATCTCGGAAATCTGCTTTGACTGTCGGGGCGAAGTCCGGGCCTCCATACCGGATCTCTGTGGAAAGTGTCATGTGAAGGCCGCCCGGGAATACCGGGTCAGTGTGCACGGCGGACCGCTGGCTCAGGGAAACCTGGACGTCCCGGTGTGCGTGGACTGCCACACGAGTCACCAGATCCATTCCCACTTCGAGCCCGAGTCCAGCATCTATCCCACCCACGTGTCGGAGACCTGCCTGAAATGTCACGAAGACGCCCGTTTCCTGGACCAGTATGGTTTCCCACCCCTGCGCAAGGAAACCTGGCTCAAGTCCTACCACGGGGCGGCGTCCCAGCTTGGCGACACGGGAGTGGCCAACTGCGGCAGCTGCCACGGGTCCCACCTCATACTGCCGTCCAGGGATCCACGGGCCAAAACCCATCCCGGAAACATGAAGACAACCTGCGGGCAATGTCACGAAACGGGCGATCCCGGCAAGCCCATGACCGTGGGCAAGATCCACGTGACTGCGCCCCAGGAGGGCCACTGGCTGACTCAACTGGTGGAGCAGGTCTACGTCGTCCTGATTACCGCAACCATGGCCTTT
>JADHTP010000193.1 GCA_016784945.1 Deltaproteobacteria bacterium
CGTCACCACCTGGAATTCCTGTACGACGTGCCCAATCACCTCCTGCCCGGCCTGGCCGCTTCTTCCGAGGTCATGGAACAGGCATTTCATTTGCCGGGAGGGCGGCGTCTTCCCATCTACTACGTGACCCATCACCTGGCCCACGCCGCAGCCGCCCTTTTCTGTTCGCCCCATTCCGGCGCGGCCGTTCTAACGGCCGACGGGTACGGCGAGCGCGACTCCACGGTCATCTGGAAGGCCGAAGGCACCCGGTTCGAACGTCTGTGGACCCGGGAATTCCCCCACTCCCTGGGCTCGTTCTACGCGGCCATGACCCAGTACCTGGGCTTTCGACCCAACTCCGGTGAAGGAAAGCTCATGGGCCTGGCCTCCTACGGAAAGCCAGTTTTCGCCGACGAGATCGGCCGCATGCTCCGGTTGACTCCCGACGGTTTCGAACTGGACCTGTCGTATTTTTCCTTCTACCTGGAACGAGCCAACCGGTACTCGGACAAACTGGTCCGGGCACTGGGGGACCCTCGCCGGCCCGAGGCCCCCATCGACCAACGGCACCAGGACATCGCGGCCAGCGTCCAGCAGGTGTTCGAGGACGTTCTGCTGCACCTGGCGCGACTGGCTCGGGAAAAGACCGGCATGGACACCCTGTGCATGACCGGGGGCGTGGCGCTCAACTGTGTCGCCAACGGCCGCATGGTCCGCGAAGGCGCCTTCAACGACTATTTCTTTCAACCGGCCGCCAGCGACGCCGGTTCGGCCCTGGGTGCCGCACTGTACGTGGAACACTGCATAGGGGGTCGTGATCGCGGCGACCCAGGCATGCTGCTGGAGTACCTCGGCCCCACCCACGACGCCGACGAAATGAAGCTGGTCCTTGACCGCGGCGGCATCGCCTATCACACGCCCGCCCAGCCCCTCGAAACGGCGGCCCGCCTCCTGGCGCAGGGCCACGTGGGCAGCGTCTTCAGCGGGGCAGCGGAGTTCGGTCCCCGCGCATTGGGCAACCGCAGCACCCTCGCCGATCCTCGCCCGGCCCAGATGAAGGACCGTCTGAACGCCACGGTGAAGTTCCGGGAGTCATTCCGTCCCTACGCGCCCTCCATCCTGGCGGAACACGCAAGCGACTACTTCGACAAAGCGGGCATCTCGCCCTTCATGTTGCGGGTTTACGACACCCGCCCCGACAAACTGGCAGAGGCCGGCGCCGTTACCCACGTGGACGGTGGCGCCAGGGTCCAGACCGTGTCCCGGGAGCACAACCCCCGCTATTACGACCTCATCGAGGCCTTCGGGAAGGAGACCGGCACGCCCATGGTGCTCAACACCTCGTTCAATATCCGCGGCGAACCCATCGTCAACTCCCCGGACCAGGCCGTTCGGTGCTACCTGACATCCGGTATGGACTTCCTGCTCCTCGGCGACTTCCTCCTGGTAAAGGACGACACAATCCTCTAGGCGGCTTTCCGGAGCTCGGGCCCCTTGCCCGTTGACACCTGCGGGGCTTCCCGCTAACCTTCGGACTTTGTCGCAATCGCCTTGCGACGTGCAGGACCAAATGGCAAAAGGCGAACGTCCACCCCCCGACCTTGAAAACGGAGACGGCGGTCTCAGCAGGCCGATCTATCCCGACATCCTGGCCAGGGTCTTCAACGAATTTCACAAGCAGGACATCGAGGCCTACCTCATCGGCCCCCGTGCCAGGGACCTGGCTAACGGTGAAGACATCACATCGTCCCATTCCTTCGACCTCACCGTGGACACGTCCCTGAGCCTCATCGAATCGGTGTTCCAGGACCTGTTCGGGGTCGCCCCGCAGGCCGCCAAGGACGATCGTCCCAGGCTCATCACCTTCAGGATTCCGAAGGATCAGGCCGGCGATACGGACGACCAGAAGGGGTCCTCCGGAAAAAACTGGACCTTCAACATGGGCCCCTTCCGAAACTACCTCCCCCCTTTGAGGTCCCTCAGGGGGCAGAACCTGGCGGGGATCATTCTGGACCTGGCCACCCGCGAGGTGACCATACAGGCCTTCGGTTATGACCACGAAGGGTGCGTCATCGATCCCTTCGGCGGTTGCAGGGACCTGGTCGAAGGATACATCCGGCCCGTGTTCCCCACGGAAACCGTATTTCGGGAAAGCGCGGGATGGCTGTTGAAGGTGGCCAGGTACGTGGCGCGGTACGGCTTCTCCGAGGCGCCCGAGGTCCGCATCGCATCGGAAAGGGACGCCTCGAACATCCTGGACGTGCCCCGGGAGATCTGGCGGCGCGAAATGGACAAGATCCTGTGCGGCGCCCATCCCGCCATGGGCCTCCAGTTTCTGGCGGACACCCGGGTCATGTCCTTCCTGCTGCCCGAGGTGACCAACCTGATCGATTTCTCGGCCGGCACCGAGGGCCAGCACAAGGATGTGTGGGCCCACACCAAGCAGGTCGTGACCAATGCCGAATCGGAACCCGTGGTGCGATGGGCCGCGCTTTGTCACGACATCGGCAAGGTCTGGACCCGCCAGTTCTTCGGCCCCGACAAGGTCCATTTCTTCCGACACGAAGACATGAGCGCCCTGCTCTTCGAGGGCATCGCCGCCCGTTTCCAGATGCCGTCGGAATCGGCCCGCCAGGTCCACTACATCATCAAGAACCACTCCCGCATCAACCTGTACCGGGAGGACTGGACCGATTCCGCCGTCCGCCGTCTGGTACGCGAGGTCGGGGACCACCTGGACCACCTCATCGCGTTCTCACGGGCGGACCTCACATCGAAACGGGCCGAGCGGGTGGAAATGGTCCGTGCACTCCTGGCCGACCTCCAGCTCCGCATCCTGCAGGTCAAGGAGGCCGACTCCCGGGTGAGTCCCTTGCCCAAGGACATCGGCAACCGGATCATGGAACGCCTGAACCTCGCCCCGGGCCCCGAAGTGGGACGCCTGCGCTCACTCCTCCTGACCGCCATCGGCGACGGGGACCTCCCGGAAGGCGCCGACGAGGAAATCTACCTGGACTACCTGGATGGTCTCGCGGGAAAAGAGGCCTGACGCTGCCCCCTCCCAAGCGGTGAACGGTTAGACAATAGACGGTAGACGCCATCAGAACACCAGCACCACCACGTCGTACAGGAAATGGGTGTAGGCCGCCACGGCGAAGCCACGCACGAGGAAGATGCCCGAAAACACCAGGCCGGAGAGCGCCCGGTACCAGAAGGTGAAGGGATCGATGGACTCTGATCCGAGGTGGTGGGCCAGGGAAAAGAGCATCGACGACAGGACCACGGCCATCACGCCAACCAGCACCACCCGGCCCACGTCGCCGAATCCCTTGCCGGCCCACCGCCGCCGGGCCAGGGCGATAGGACCGCCCACCATGGCCAGCCGGAACACGATTTCTTCCCAATAGCCCGCGCCGGCGGCCAGGGACAGAGCCTGGGCAATGGGCAGGTCCTGACCGCCGTCCACGGCCAGGAGTTGTGCCTGTCCCATGACGTACAGCACCGTGTGTCCCAACAGCAGGCCCAATACCAGCCCCTCGGCGCAGAGTGCCAGCCAGTGGGCCGGTCGCAGCCTGCCCTGCCGGGCCAGCACCACCATCAGGATGACAGACACCAGCACCAGGAAGCCGTTGATCACCAGGAATCCAATGAGTCCGGCCTGTTCCACGACCAGGTTGGTCAGGAGATCCGCGGCGTTCAACATGGAGCTGCCCGGCATGAGCAGGCCCACGTTATACAGGAGAAGCAGAGGCAGGGTCACCACCGCCGCCACCATGGGGGAACGGGTGGTGGCGAAGTAACCTTTTACGCCCGCTGCGCCGTGAAGCGCTTTTCCCTTCCTTGATACCGCCATCGTTCTATCCCGACCTTGCCGTCCTCGAAGTCGTAGATGTTGAAACGGCCCGTCCACAAGCCGGAGGACTGGACCACGGAACTCGATCCGCAGCCCACCACGGGCGTCCCCGGTCCCGGTCCCGGCCCGGTGATGACCATCTCGTGCTCCCGGTGATCGTGGCCATGAAGCACGAGGGAGGCACCCGATCGGCCCAGCAGGTCAGAGACGAGTTCACGGTCGAGGAGACGCCCCGTGGCTTCCGCCGCCACCCCGCGCCGGTGAAGGTTGTGGTGCATGAGCACCACCGCGGCCTTACCCTCGGCCCGCGCGCTGGTGACGGCCCGTGCGGCAGCTTCCCCCTGCTCCCGTCCCACCCGGCCGTAGGCACACATGGGCGGCGGACTGGTGGCGCTGCGCACGGCCACCAGCACCACCGTTCCCAGGTCCTTGATCGCAGGCCACTCATCCTGCGGTTGTCCCCGGTCCCACAGGGTATGGCCGAACCACCGTTCGAATCGCCGAGCGCGGACCGCGTCGGGCGCGTAGTAGTCATGGTTGCCGGGCACCACGGTCAGTTCGGTGAAACCGCCCAGCTGGTCCACCACTTCCCGGGCCAGGTCGAATTCCTCGTCCAGGGCCAGGTTGGTCAGGTCGCCCGTGATCACCGTGTGGTCCACGTCCTGACCCGCCACGGCGTCCACGGCGGCCCGGACCACCTCCGTAGAATGGACCCGGTGTCTCAACAACACAAGATTGACGGCACCGAACAATCGTCGCCCCAACAGGCTGGTCATCCGGAGGACACCGTCTGGGAGCAGGTGCAGGTCAGAGAGGTGTGCGATCCTCATGGGGAGGATGATATCACCCCTATGGTTCGTTTGCTCTGCGGTCAGCGATGGGCGATAGGCGATAAACGTCCCGATTGACTTTCCCCCACCCTTCCAGTCCAATAAGCAATGTGGCAAGGAAAGCAAAGAACCCGGGCCCCACGGCCCATATCGACTACCGCGACGGCCGCCCCGCCACTCTACACCTGAGCAAGGTGAAACTGGTGGTGGAGGACACGCTGGGCGAGGTCCGCGAGTACATCTTCGACCAGGACGTGATCACCCTGGGTTCCGCCGATGACAACGACGTGGTGATCAACGATTCCCGCGTGAGTCGCTACCATTGCCGGATCGTCCAGGAGCACTCCGGCTACCTGGTGGCGGACCAGGGTTCCACCAACGGCACCATGCTGAATCGGGTCCGGGTTCGCGAGGCCTACGTCCGGTCCGGGACCACCCTGAACCTGGGTGGCGTGGACGTCCGTTTCCAGGTCTTCGGTGAAAGGGTCGAGGTCCAGCCATCCACCCGCGACTCCTTTGGAAACGTGGTGGGGCGCAGCCGCCGAATGCGGGAGGTCTTCGCCATCCTGGAACGCATCGCGCCCACGGGGGCCACGGTTATCCTGGAAGGCGAAACGGGTTCAGGCAAGGAAGTGGTGGCCAGGGCGCTGCACCAGAAAAGCCTGCGCAGCAACGCACCTTTCGTGGTCTTCGACTGCAGCGCCGTACCCAAGGACCTGCTGGAAAGCGAACTGTTCGGCCACGAGAAGGGTTCGTTCACCGGCGCGCACCAGGCACGCCAGGGCCTGTTCGAAATAGCCCACGGCGGAACCCTGTTCCTGGACGAGATCGGCGAAATGTCCCTGGAGCTTCAACCCAAGCTCCTGCGGGCCCTGGAGCAGCGCGAGGTCCGGCGTGTGGGCGGCAACCGGCCGGTCAAGGTGGACGTTCGGCTCGTGGCCGCCACCAACCGGGTCCTCGAGGAGGAGGTGAGCGCCGGACGGTTCCGGGACGATCTCTATTATCGCCTCTCAGTGGTCCGCATCGGCATGCCCCCCCTGCGCGAACGCAAGGAGGACATCCCGCTGCTGGCCCGCCATTTCCTGCGGCAGGCCCCCTTCAACCGCGATCCGGACGACCGGCCGCGGATCAATGGACTCACCGAAGAGGCCCTCGTGATCCTGATGGAATACAACTGGCCGGGCAACGTCCGCGAACTGATCAACGTGGTGGAACGCGCCACATCTTTCGCCGACGGGGACCTCATCGACGTGGAAGACCTGTCGCCCCACGTGCTGGGTCGGCACCGGCGATCCGGGCGCAGCGCGGGTGACCGCGGCGATCCCTCCACCGCTTCCATCAGGCACCGGAAGACCTTCAAGAAGGCCAAGGAAGAGTGGGTGATGCGCTTCGAACGCGAATACCTTTCTGCCCTCCTTCGGCGGAACCGCTACAGCATCTCCGCTTCGGCGCGGGATGCGGAGATCGACCGAAAATACCTTCGGAAGCTCGCCAGGAAGCACGGCCTGCTGCCGAAACCCGAGTAATGACAGGCGCCCCCCCCCTTCACCGGAGGACCTCACCATGGCGAAGATGAAACGGATCACCGGCAAGAAGGAGAAGGCG
>JADHTP010000194.1 GCA_016784945.1 Deltaproteobacteria bacterium
AAGGGCAGGCCCGGGGGGCCTGACCAGGTCTGGTCGTCGAAGAAGGGGCGGGAGTCCGGCTCGGGCAGGTCCCAGGATTCGCCGGCGAAGGTCAGGGGTCCATCCGACGTCCGGGCGAGACGGGCCAGGTTGGCCGCCGCGTTGGCGAGGGGATCGGCCATGAGGCGCAGGTTGCGGTCAACGGCCATGTCCGGGTCGTCCGGGAACAGGACGTCCACGCCGCCCAGTGATCCCTGGACGAAAGCCGCGAAGGGGAAGTCCCGTTCGAGCCTGCGGACGACCTCCCCCGGGAAGTCCGCGGACAGGACGTGATGGTCGCGTTCACCGACTATGACGGGGTGGGCCGAGTAGCTGACGATCAGGGCGTCGTCCCGCTTCCGGACCAATCGCAACACGGTGAGTTCCTCGTCCAGGGGGCCGTCGGGGTCCCGTCTGTTGCCGTTCAGACCGGGCAGAAGGGACGAGCCCGCCCGTGCCTCGGCCGGTTGCAGATCCTCCAGGGCGGCCCTCGCTGCCTGTTCCCCCCGGTCCACGAGGTGGCCCGGGATCCAGTCACGGAAGGTCCCCGCGAAACGGTTGACCAGGAATCCGTGCCCGAACCCGCCCAGGGACGAGTGGGTGTGGGTGGCGTGGACCATCACCCGGATCGAGGTGTCCACCAGGCGGGCCTTGATCCCCTGGTAAAGGATCTCGGGAACCATGAGCAGGTCATAGACGAGGAGGACGACCCGCATCGTGCCTTCCTCGAAGGCGAAGGCGCGGACCGACACCGGGTCCCTGACACTCGTGTGCAGCCGTTCACGCAGGTGTCCGTAGCCTGCCAGGGGGACGGGTTCTGACGGCGTGATGTCGACTCGGTTCCAGCCCGCCTTGAGCATGAAGGCCCCTTTCAATCAGCCTGCCGTATTCTATCCCAAATCCACCGTCAAATCTGCGTCGAAGCGCGATGCAGGCGGAGGATTTGGGTCTATCGCCCGGGGTTGTTTTTTGCACGGCATGCAGGTATGGTCCGCCGCTCGTCTTCTTGGTGGGGTCCTTTGAAGGACCCTATAATCCATGGCTGAGGCCGAAGGGACGTTTTTAAGATGGCGACGGTAATCCAGTACTGCGGGAAGTGCAGGAGGACCTACAGTCCCGTGCACCAGTGCTGCCCCCTGGACGGGGCCCGTCTGGGCGAAATCCCGGGCCGTCTGCCGGAGGTCTCCACGGTCCTTCACGGAAGGTACCTGATCCTGGCCCCCATGGGTTCCGGTGGCATGGGTGCCATCTACCGGGCGCACGACATGAGGCGACGCCGGGAAGTGGCCCTCAAGGTCCTCAAGCCGACCCTGGCCGTGAAGGAACAGGCCGTTCGCCGTTTCTTCGTGGAAGCACGGGCCGCGCGGCGCCTGGACCATCCCAATATTATCAAGCTGTTCGATTTCGGAGTTTCCCGGGAAGGCTTCCTGTACCTGGCCATGGAACTACTGCCCGGAGTCACCCTGGCGGAACTGCTGTCGCGCCGGAGTCGATTGAACACGGGTGAGGCGCTGCTGGTGGCGCTGGGTGTCAGCGAGGCACTGATCCACGCCCACGAAAACGGGGTCGTCCACCGCGAACTGAAGCCGGAAAACATCTTCCTGGTGGCCTGGGACAAGGACGGCTATTTTGTGAAGGTGCTGGATTTCGGCGTGGCCGCCGTGGCGGATGCCAGCGTCCGGGGCAGCCTCCACCGAGGAGAGGTCCTGGGAACCCCCGCGTACATGAGTCCCGAGCAGGTCCGCGGCGACGTGGTGGACCGACGCAGTGATATCTATGCCCTGGGCGTCCTCCTGTACGAGATGCTGAGCGGGTCTCCTCCCTTCGGGGGCGACAGTGCCAGCGAGGTCATGCGGGCCCAGATCACCAACGAACCGGGGCCTCTTCCGCCCCTGGCCCTTTCGCCCACGGTACGAAACGGCGTGGACCGGCTGGTCCAGGCCATGCTGGACAAGAAACCGGTCAACCGTCCTCCGGACGGCACCGATGTCCGGGCTCGAATCCGGGCCGTCATGGACAACCTGGCGGTGGATGACGCCGAAGCCGTGGACGCGGAACTGTTTCGGGAGGCCCTGACGCCCTTGAGGGGCATGGTGCCTTTTCACGAGCGGCAGACCATGGCCGTTGATTCGCCGGAGGCCGGGTCCGAAGCCTTCCACTTCCAGCCCACTCTGGTCCTCGATCCCTCCAATTCCGGACCGGGCCAGGGAGCTCCGACGGTGGTTCGGGAGGGCGGTGCCTATCCCTTCGACGGAGGCGACCGCCGCGGCCTCGTGCCCTGGACCATCGAAGGTCTCGCCGGGGCCAGGGACAGGCGACGCACGACGCCGGAAGAGGGAAACGGGAAGGGGGTGATGATCACCCTGGTCCACGTGGAACTGGATTTTGGGCACCAGGACAATGGTCTCATGTCCACCCGCGCCATGTTCGGACCGGAAATGGAGGCATTCGAGGCCGGGACCATGGCCTTTGGCGGCAACGTCTGTTTTGATTCCGGCGATGAGGTGCGAGTGGTGTTCGGACTGTACGACCACGACGACTCACCCTGGACCGCCGCCATCCGGTCGGCCGCGGACCTGATGAGCCGGGTGGAAAGATTCCGTTCGGCCACCGGATTGCCCGTGAATGCCCGTCTGGGTGTGGCCACGGACAAGGTCCCCCACGGTGTGGTCGGCAGCGCGTCACCGGACCTGGCGCTGAGAGGATCGAGCGTGGACCTGGCGGTCCGTCTCGCCCGCATGGCCAAGTCCGGACAGGTCGTCCTCGACGACGTGACCAGGGGCAAGGTGATCCGCGACAGACCCTGCGAAGAGATAGGTCGAATCCGGGTCCGGGGACGGGATCGAGGCACAAGGGTCTTTGGACTGTTAAACTAACCCCGACTGTAGCTTGGTCAGAATGATGCAAAGACGATGGATTGCACCGATCTTCCCGCTGTTCGTTGTCCTGGCGGCCGGTAATTGTGGCGGCCCGGGTGGCGACGGCTCCACCGACCCGGGCACCGACCCGCCGGACATTCCCTTCATCGGCAAGGACACCAGCGTGCCCGGCAAGGACACCGCGGGGGGTAATCACCCACCTGTCCTGAAGAAGATCGGGGACCGGGTGGTGGCAGTCGGCGAAACCCTGGAGATCGAAGCGCAGGCGACCGATCCCGACGGCGATGACCTGACCTATTCGGTCTATGGCGACATTCCACCGGGCGCCAAGTTCAACAAGACGTCCCACGTGTTCACTTGGGTTCCCCTGCAGGCCGACAAGACCGTGTACCTGACCTTCGTGGTGTCCGACGACGATGCCATGGACCGAGAAACCGTGGAAATCAAGGTCGTGGCCGAGAAGATCGGCCACCCGCCCGTGTTCGACAAGGTGTCGGACCAGAAAGTCCAGGCCGGCGCTCCCTTCTCCCTTCAGTTGTCGGCCAGTGACCTCGACGGAGACACGCTGGAATTCGGCATCGCCGGGCAGAAGCCGCCCATGAGCGAGATGAACCCGGTGACCGGACTGTTCACGTGGAACCCCCCGGCGGAGTTGGATCAGACGGTGGTCGAGGTGACCTTCGTGGTGTCCGACGGCGTTTTCAAGGACGACCTGAAGGTCCGTTTCCTGGTGGGCGAGGTGGCCGGCGGCTCCCCACCCGAGTTCGTGGCCCTTGCGGACCAGTCGGCCGAGGTGGGCAAGGCCCTGTCCTTCACGGTGAATGCCAGCGACCCCGAGGGCCAGTCGGTGACCCTGAAGGTGGAATCGGGCCTGCCCGCAGGCGCCTATTTCGATTCCTCGTCCGGGGTCTTCCAATGGACGCCGGGAGCGGGCGACGCGGGTCACACGGTGGCGGTGAAGTTCTCGGCCTCCGACGGCCAGTTCACGTCCTTCCTGACGGTGCAGATCAATGTGTCCACGGGGACCCTGCCCCCGACCTGCCAGGACGACGTGTATGAGCCCAACAACCAGGCCGCCGACGCCAAGGCCCTGGGAACGGGGGCCTACGACCTGTCCATATGCGACACCCAGTTGTCGCCGGTGGACTCGGACTGGTTCCTGGTGGGGCTCAAGGCCGGGGAATCGCTGAACGTGAAGGTCACCTTCGAACACGACCTCGGCGACATCGACGTGAGCCTGGCCCAGAGCGGCCCGGTCAACACCATCGTGGCCGCGTCCGACGGGACCTCGGACGAGGAGGAGTTCGACTATTCGCCGGGGGTCAACGGGGACTTCCTGTTGGTGATATTCGGCGTGGCCAACATCCAGTATTCCAACGCCTACCACCTGGAATTGACGGTGACCAGTGCGCCGCCCACCTGCCAGGAGGACTTCCTGGAACCCGACGATTCCGCCCAGAGCGGCACCAAGGTCACGAGCCTCGAGGCCGACTACAAGTCCCTCACCCTCTGTCCCGGGGACGAAGACTGGTTCCTGGTGCCCCTGGACGCGGGCGACACTGTGCTGGCGGCTGCCACCATTTCCAAGGGCAGCCTGTCCATGGAACTTCAGGACCCGGCGGGCAAGGTGGTGGACACGGCGGGACCCACCTCGGCTCCGGCCACCGTGGGCCTGTATGGGGTGGAGGCCTCGGGCGACTACCGTGTCCGGGTGTTCGCGGCCCAGGAAGCGGCCTATTCCATGGATTTCCTGGTGGAAAAGGCCCCCGACGGCTGCACTTCCATGACCTGTCCGGTCAACAAGGTCTGCGACTGGAGCACCGGGGACTGTGTCACGGATTACTGCTTCACGGGGAACGAATGTCCGGGGGCGATGCCCTGTATCCAGACCTATTGCGTGGAGTCCTGTCAGCAGCACGAGGACTGCCGTACGGACTACCTGTGCAAAGAATTCCCCGAGGGCAATTTCTGCGGAATTTCCGGCTACGCGAAATCCGGTGCGGAGTGTATCTGGTTCAGCCAGTGCGCCGACGAGAGGGTCTGCCTGTTCGAAGACATGGGCGGCTATTGCGGTGTCTACGGTTGTGCGACTGACTGGGAATGTCCCCTGGATGCCTGGTGCGTGGAGGGCTTCTACAAGGGCCAGTTCTTCAACTACTGCGCGGCCGAATGCGAAGATGAGCCCTGCCCGGGATCTTCCAACTTCACGTGCCAGCCGGGCATGACCATGAGTGATATTCTCCTGGACCTGTGCCTCCCGGCCTGGATCGAGGTCTAGCCCATATGAACCTGCCTGCCCGCCCGGTTCTGCTGGTCACTGCGCTTGTGCTCGGATGCGCCCACGGGGGCGGCAAGGGCCTCATCGAGCCCGACACCATCCAGGCGGGCCAGCCCGGCGGGACCCTGACAGTGCGGGTTTCCGGCGTGGATCCCCGGTCGGGCACCGTGCGCGTGGGGCTTTTCGACAAGGAAGACGGTTTCCCCACGGAGGAAGGGCTGCTGGTGGGTCGCCGGGTCCCGGCTTCCCAGGCCGTGGAGGACGTGGTGGAGGTGGCCTTCCCGGCGACTCCCCAGGGCCGCTACGCCCTGTCGGTCTACCTCGACATGAACGACAACGAACAACTGGACGAGGGTTCCTTCGGCATCCCTACGGAGCCCTACGGCTTCAGCCGGGGCGCGATGGGCCACTTCGGACCGCCGGAGTTCGAAGATGCGGCTTTCAACCATGGGTTTGAGGAGCAACTGGTCCCGTTGCATCTCGGCGGCATCAGGCTGACCCCCCGCTGATTTCCCGCCCGTACCTTTAGGCCCTGTACGACAATCGGGCCGGCGGGTATACTGGGCTGCCAAGATACCCCGGAGGGTCACATGGAATTCTGGATTGTCATTGGCGTCCTAGTTCTGGGCGTCCTATTTCTGATCAGTATCTACAACCGGCTGGTCGCCTACCGCAACCAGTACAAGAACGCCTATGCTCAGATCGACGTTCAACTGAAACGGCGGCACGACCTCATCCCCAACCTGGTGGAAACGGCCAAGGGCTACATCAAGCACGAACGCGAGACACTGGAAGCCGTGGTGGAGGCGCGATCCAAGGCGGTGAACGCCGGAGCGGCCGCGGCGGGTAACCCGGGCGACCCCGGGGCCATGGGTGGACTGGTCCAGGCCGAGGGCATGCTCACCGGCGCCCTGGGCAAGCTCCTTGCCGTGGTGGAAAGCTACCCGGACCTCAAGGCCAACACTACCATGCAGCAACTCATGGAAGAATTGACCTCCACGGAGAACAAGGTGGCCTTCAGCCGTCAGGCCTTCAATGACGGCGTGACGGCCTACAACGTGACCCGCGAAAAGTTCCCCAAC
>JADHTP010000006.1 GCA_016784945.1 Deltaproteobacteria bacterium
AAGCGGTTCGGCGCCCCCTGGGTGGGCCTCAACAGCGTCATCGTCAGCGAGAACTACCGGCAGTTGCCCGGTGTCGTGGAAATGGCCGCGGACCTGGGCCTCGATGGCGCCATCTTCTTCTTCTGCCAGCCCGTGGCCGAGATGGGGAAGCGTGACGTGATCCTGAGTCCCGAACAGGCCCGAGAACTCCTGAAGGAGGTGCTGCCGTCCTGCCGGCGCATCGCCGCTGAGCGGGGCGTGTCCCTCGGCGTCCGGCCGGCCCTCGACACGGCTACCCCCGGAGACGACAACAGGGCCCGTCGGGTGTCGGATGCCACCTACTGTCGCATCTTCCATACCGATGATCCCTGCCGTGTGGCCTCGGAACTGGTGTCCGTGGACCCGGTGGGAGACGTGCGGCTGTGCAACCAGCCCCTCATGCAGTTCGGAAGCGACGCCGTCATCGGAAACATCAATGAGACGCCCCTGTCCCGGATTCTGTCCTCCGATGCGGCCATGGCGTTCAGGGTGGGTGCCGGACGGTTCCGTGACTGTCGACACTGTACCTTCGACCACGAGGCGCGTACGGATGAATAAGGTGGAAGGGCGTCAAAAAGGACCGGGGGCCGCGATCCTTGATTCGCTGTTCGCCGTGGACCCCTTCTACTGGACCTCCTTCTACAAGAAAGCACGATTCTTCCAACTGGAACCCCGGCCAGAACCCCCGCAGGTGATCCTCGACATCACCAAGGACTGCCCCTTCGAGTGCTCGTTCTGCTTCGCGTCGGGCACCATCGGGACAGGGAGGCGGATCGGGCTGGTCGAACTCGAGGAACTCGAGCGCTCCCTCCGCGGCCTGGACCGGGTCATACTGCTGGGGGGCGAACCCCTGGTGCACCCGGACCTGGATCGTGTACTGGCCATGCTCGCGGATAACCACGCCGAGATAGAGGTGTTCACCAACGGCCGGACCCTTCCGTCTCGGGAAGATGCACGTAGCCGTTGGGTCGCGGACCGCTTCGGACACCTTCCCGCGGACGTTACCCTGACCCTGGCGGTGGACCGGTTCCACCGCGAACAGTACGGCTACAGGGAATTCGCAGCCAAGGTGGACGCCTTCCTGGACATGGTCGACGAAGGCGTTGTGAAAGTGCGCTTCAACGTCACCGCGGAAGGGCTCTACAGTGCCGGGTACCTTCAGGTCAGGGACGCCGAGGCCTGCCTGGAAGAACTGCACCGGGGCCTGTCTGCCGCCTTTCGCGGCTCAATGGAGGACGGGACTGCCGAGGAAGTGTTCCAGTTCAGCCCGGTCATCCGCATGGGCCGGGCATCCGACGCACCCGGGGAGTACCTGAAGGCCGCGGAAGCACTGTTTGCGCCCGAGGTCGTGGTGACTCCGGATGCGGACGGCGGCCTGTCGGTCCTCAATTTCCTTCCGGCATCCTGGATGCCTGTGGTCCCTGACCCGGTTCGGCTGGGCAGGGTGGGCAGAACCTCCCTTGAAGACATCCTGCTTGAAAAAGTTGTTGGCCGACGGCTCGATTTCGATGCGTTTCCGGAAGCGCGCGAGGCCTTCGGGTTCTTCCACGCCTCGCGGTCCGGCCGGGCCTTGGAAGCACGGGATCTACAAGAACGCGCCCTTTCGGTCCTCGCGGGGGTGTCGGACGCACCGGCAAAGGCTCTCGAGGGGGCCATCGAGTCCGGCGCCGCCGATGCAATCGGCCGTATACTCCGGATCTACCCGGCGTGGCGTCGGCTCCATTCCTGGCCCACGGATCGTGACGAGTATCCTGGCAAGACGGCCGACGGCCTCTACTCCCTCTGCCGAAAGGCCGGCCAGGGATTCGACCTGCACTCGGACCACAAGATCAGGCGGGTCACCACCCCCATGATCCGGCTTTTCCTGTCGCGATACCTTGCGGTTAACGCCGAGGCGGCGTCGGCTCTGGTAGAGCACCTTGCGGGGCACGTCACCGTCGCGGTCGCCTCCGGCGGGTTTCCTGCATTCGTCGGGTTCCGGCCGCGCCCGGGACTCATCACGGATGCGCCGGACGCGCCAATTCCCCTCCAGGACGTGGACCTCGATCTTGGCCTGGAGAACCCGTACTACGGGGACGCCCTGGTTCGTCCGCGCGTAGTGGTGCGGGCCGTGGTGGACGGTCAGGGCCTGGTTCGCGTGGAGTTCGACGGGGTGGGAACGGCCGGGCTCTCGCCGCAAAAGGGGATCAAGGACGCGATCGCAGCATTTGCGCGGATACTGGGCTTCGCGGGATACCTGCTGCCGCAGGGCCTGCTGCCCGACCTGCGCAGGCGAGTGGACGACCGACTGAACGACCTCGCCGAGGGCTACTCCGGCCGGGGTGACGATCGCCTGGCCGAGCTGGCAAGGGGGTGCCGCGGTGTGGAACCCAGAATCCCGCGCGACTCGGCGGACGAGACGCCTGGACTGGTATTCCGGCTCCTGGTGCGTGAGCAGGAGGCACACCTGAAATCGGACCCGGCGGTCTTGGCTCTCTTGAAGGGCGACCCGCTTCCTGCGTGGCCGGACGAACTGGTCGAGGGCTTCCGCCTGATGCTGGACCAGTGGGCGTCGGTGGGTTCGGGCCGTCCCTCCGACTGACTGCGGAAACACCAGTTTTATCGGGAAGGGATATCTTGCGACCTTGACCGGGGAAGGGGTCGTTCGTTATCGTTCACCTGGCGTTTTTCCGGTGGCGAGTGTCGAGACCCAGAAACATCAACCCCGATGGTTTTCCGGTTCGACGAGTGGGCCTGGTCTATTCGCCGATCACCAGGGGCGTGCCCCTTCTTTCCGCTATAGAGAGGGCACAGCAGCGTCCGGGCCTGGGGCTGAGGTACCTGAAGGCCGTGCTGGAGGAAAGAGGCGTCGAGGTGGACATCCACGACAACCTCTACAATCCAGCGGCGTCGTTGAAGGTCCACGAGGCGCTGAACGCGGGCAGATACGACCTTGTGGGGTTCCACTCGACCTCCGCATCGCGAAAAACGGCCTGTGAAACGATATCCAGGCTCGACGCGGACTGGTACCGGGGCCGTGTGCTTGCGGGCGGACCCGGCGCGCTGCACGCCGGGGAACTGCTTGAAGCGGGCGTGGACGTGGTGGTTCACGGTGAGGGCGAGACCGCGATGGTCGAACTGTTGAGGGCGTATTCGGGTGATATGCCGTTTTCCTCGATCAAGGGCCTGTCATACATCGATGGAGAAGGAAACAGGGTCGATACGGGCGAACCCGAGCCCGTGGATCTGACACAACTCCCGTTTCCCTCGTGGGAAAGGACCGAAGGTGGCCCGACCTCGGGCGACATGCTGAACATCACCCTGAAACGGCCGTTCTTCGTGGTCATGGGGTCCAGGGGTTGCCCTTTCAGATGCGGCTTCTGCGCCAGCCACCAGTTGTGGCGGAGGCGTTACCGGCCTCGCCCCGTGGAAAACGTCCTGGACGAGGTCGAGTGGCTGATCTCGACCCACGGCGCCCGATACGTCCATTTCCTGGACGACATATTCGGAATGTCACCGGGTTGGGCGGACGCGTTCTGCGACGGGATGGAGAGACGGCGGCTGAAGGTGGAGTTCGCGGTCGTGCTGCATCCCATGAGCTTCAAGAACGAACGGCGCCGAATCCTCGGTCGCTTGAGGGACGTGGGCTGCAGGCTGGTGTCCCTGGGCGCCCAGTCGGCGGACCCCGGCGTGCTGCGTGCCATTCGGAGGTCTCCCAGGGAGCCGGAAGGATTTCGGGAGGCCGTGGCCGTGGCCAACGAACTGGGTATCGTCAGTGTGCTGACGTTCATATTCGGTCTTCCCGGCGACACTGACGATTCCATCCGCAGGACCGTCGACTTCGTGAACGAGGTGAAGCCCACGGTGGTCGATTTCCACCCGCTTCTCTACCTGCCGGGGAGCGAAATTGCCGAGTCCATGGACCCGTCGAAGTTCTGTCGATTGACCACCGAGGAAATCAATCGCTGGTGCATGCGCGCCTCTTTCGAGTATTACGTGCTGCACGGTGGGGGCTTGCGGGTTCTGAGCTACCTGGTTTTCAGAAACCCGGGCTGGTTCGTGAACCTGGTTCCGATTGGAAGCTACCTGGCCGAGTACCTTGGACTGATGTCGGATCGCAGGGACACGAGGCGCTTCCTGTAGCCTCGACCAGGTTCGGTGGCCTGAAGCACTATGATACGATGATTGCTCGCGCGAAAGCGCGGGCCGCGGACGCAGGATCCTGTCTGGTAGGTTGATGCAGTATTCGGTCCCCACGAATTGGGAGATGGATCTGGTTCCGGCCCTCGAAGGGTTGCCGGTGGCCGAACTCTATGGCCAGCTGCCCCGGGATTTCGTAGGCGGCGGGCGCGCCTCGCTCATGATAGGCGGCGTTTCCAGACGTCGCATGCGCGCTCACGTGGCCCAGGTCCTGGGAGCCGGCCTGCGATTCAACTACGTGCTGAACGCTACGACCATGGCGAACCGCGAGTGGAGCGTGAGCGGGCAGCGCAAGCTCGAGTCACTGCTGGCCTTCCTGCTGGACACGGGTGTGGGCCGGGTCACGGTGTCGATTCCCTACCTGCTGGAGTTCATCAAGAGGCGCGCGCCCGACCTGGAGGTCATGGTCAGTACCCAGACCATGGTGGCGACACCGGACCGCGCCCGCCGATGGGAGGACCTGGGTGCGGATGGCATAACACTGTCCGTGCTGGACGTTCAGCGGGATTTTGGGACGTTGAAGGCCATCCGGGGCGCGGTGGACCTGCCCCTGCAACTTATCGGCAACCTGCTGTGCCTTCAGGGGTGCCCGGCTGGGAGCTACCATGCCGCACTCAACGCACATGCGTCGCAGACGGGGATGTCGCGTTTCGTGATCGACTACTGCACGTTCGAGTGTAACAGGCGCCGCCTTGCCCATCCCGAGGAGATCATCCGGGCGGGATGGATCCGTCCCGAAGACCAGCATTACTACGAAGAGATCGGGATCGATCGCATCAAGCTCGTGACCCGGGGCATGACGACCGCTGCCCTGGCCCCGATAGCGAAGGCCTACGCTGACAGGCTTTCGCCGGCAAACCTGATGGACCTGTTCCCCACACCCGACAAGATGATCGTAGCATCCAGGTCCGGATTCTGGCACCTCCTGCGTCACTTCGCCCATCCCATGCGTGTCAATCTTTTCCGTCTGCGGAAGATGAAGGCCCTTGCGGACAGGAGAGAAGTGGTGATCGATTCTGCCAAGCTGAACGGCTTCCTGGAGCCGTTCCTTGCAGGGCGCTGTACGGAAATGGACTGCGAGACCTGTGGTTATTGCGCGGCCGTGGCGCGTCGTGCGATCAGGTTCGAGAACGGATACCAGGAACAGACGGTACATGCACACGACGAGATGCTGGACGAAATACTGTCCGGGAGGCTGTTCAGCTACGGTGCAAACCGGCGAAGATTTAACATTTCTTCCAAGAAGGATTAGCCTGTAACTGGGAAAGGACTGGAATCCAACATGCGGATTTACCTCCTCACGCCTGCCAGCATCAACATTCTTCGTTCGCGGACGTATGCGACGCTCGAGCCGGCATTGATGCCCATGGCTCTCGGCTACCTGGGCGCGGTTCTCAGACAACGCGGTCATCAGGTGAAACTGAGAGACCAGGCCGCGACCGTCATGCCGAACGAAAAGGTTCTCGACGAGATGGTGGCCTTTGAACCGCAGGTCATCGGCATCAGCGCTCTGACGGGAGCCTGGCACGGCATCGTGAAGCTGGTCGAGCAGATCCGTTTACGCTTGCCAGGCACGCGGATCGTCATGGGGAATACTCATGCCTCGTTTTTCGCCGAGGAGGTCGTCGGCGACGGACATGCCGATTTTGTGGTGCACGGTGAGGGTGAAGAAACCATGGCCGAACTGGTCGACGCGCTGGAAAGCGATAGCGACCTGGGCGCTGTCAAGGGAATCACCTGGCTCGATGGGAAGAAGGTCATCCTGAATGCCACCAGACCGGCGATCATGGACCTGGACGGCCTGCCTTATCCTGCCTGGGACCTCCTCGATCTCACCGCATGGCGCTACCAGAAGATCCCTTTGGTGAACCTGAAGTCTCTCCCTCTCCCGGTCATGGGATCCAGGGGTTGTTCCTATTCCTGTTCCTTCTGCTCGCAGGACAAGGTCGTCCGCCAGTTCCGAACGAGGAAGATCGAAGGAGTCGTCGAGGAGATATCGACGATGATTGATCGGTTCGGCTTTCAGAGTTTCGGCTTCAACGACTCCTACTTCCCATGGGACAGGGAAACGGGGTTGGAGTTCTGCGATCGCTTGCGCACCCATTCCTGGTGCGGTGATGTGAAATGGGTCACCGAGACCCGGGTCGACCGGGTGAATGATGAACTAATGGCCGCCATGAAGGCAACGGGTTTGCACGCGGTGTTTTTCGGATTCGAGTCAGGGAACCAGGACGTTCTGAAGAGGCTTGGAAAGGGCACCACCGTGGAACAGGGCCGTGAAGCGGTGAAGATCGCCCACCGGCACGGCGTCAAGGTCATCGGATTCTTCATGATCGGGATCCCTGGCGAGTCACGGGAGGCCATGGAAGAGACGGTCCGTTTCGCCATCGACACGGGCGTGGACATCGCCAAGTTCGCAATCACCGTGCCCTATCCGGGTTCCCATCTTTTCGACCGGATCAGGGGCCGCAAGCTGTCGCTCCATGACTGTGACCAGTTCACCTCCTGGTTCGACTGGACTGGGCGCAGCGAGATGCCGTTGTGGGCCACAGACGGGCTTTCGGGACAGGACCTGGTCGGGATTCAACGCTCGGCTATGATGCAGTTCTACGGCCGTCCCTCGTACGTGTTCAAGGCCCTTCGACAGAGACTGTTCTCATTCAAGGAAATGGTCTTCGGTGGAGGCATCCTGCTGTCCCGACTTGCGCATGGTTCGCCCCGTCGGCAATAATCTGGACGCGTCGTAGAAGTCCGCAGAAGCCTGATCTTCGTCTCCATGAACCTTCACGCTCTAACCCCTATGCCGGTCAGATAGGGTGATTCTGATTAAATCACGGTGGGTTCGATAGATGCTGCGAAATAGTCCGGTCCTCCGGTTCCCGAAACTGTAGGGCGGGACGACCATGCCCCGCCTCGGCGGCTTCTGGTGAAGCCGCCCTACAAAGAGCAATCCAATTGACATGTGATCCGTCGGGTGAGCGAGTCCGTGGCCCCTACGGTTCAGGGAATCCGCCGTGATCGCGGCTTTCGAGAGCCCGGACACCAAGCTCAATGCTCTCGCCAAGGACCTGTGGAACCAATGGGACGTGCTGTGGACCTTCGTCCGCGTGGATGGCGTCGAGCCTCACAATAACGATGTCGAGCGAGCGCTATGTCCGGCCGTCCTGTGGCGCAAGGGCTCGTTTGGGACCCAAAGCGATACCGGAAGCCTGTTCGTTGCACGGATGCGGACCGTCATCGATATCGCGAAGTGGCTTGGCGTCCGCTTCCTCGACTGACTGGATCAAGCCTGTCATGCCGATACCATGAATCGCACCCCTCCTTTGCTTTTTGTCGTTTGACATCGCCACGTCAGTTTGAAAAACTCAACTCAACTCAACTGGGATGGGTGAACGGTTACGTTGTCGGTTCCCGCAACTGTCTTCGACTAGGGACCGTCGTCGTCGCAAGTAAAGGGGTGACAGCGTGATTGAAATTATTGGGAGCTACTCTCTACGGAGAAAGAAGATGAAAACGAAGCTACTCGTTTGGTTGGCAGTACTTTCCGGTGTTGCTGTAGTGCAGGGCTGCGATTTTGGAGTCGATCCGCCCGGTGATACCGCGTGCGTTACGGACGCTGGTTGCGAAGGGGGCGTTTGTGATGTGGAGGCAGGCATCTGCGTCGAGTGTCTTGCCGATGGCGATTGTCACGGCGGCAAATGTGATGAAGAGAATGGCACCTGCATCAAATGTGGGACCGATGCGGAGTGTGACGACGGTAACCCGTGTACGAAGAACAGTTGCATTGATGGCCAATGTGCCCTCGCTTCTGCCGTAAACGGCACCAAATGCGACGATGGCGAGAAGTGCACCATGGACGATGCGTGCGCTGAGGGCGATTGCACTGGGAAACTCGACCCCGAGTGTATTCCAGTAGAGGACCAATGTCTCAGTCTGGCAGACGGAACCCCATGTGACGACGGTGACCCCTGCACACTTGACGATGCCTGCATCAATGAGAAATGCAAAGGGATGTCAGTTGCTGTCGATTGTCTCGAAGACGATCTGGACAAGGACGGCTTCACTGTCAAAGATGGCGACTGCGACGATCAGAACCCGACTATCTACCCCGATGCTGTTGAACTGTGCAACGGCATCGACGACAATTGTGACGGCCAGACTGACGAGGGTTGCGAAGGTTGTTACACCGAAGGCGAAGGCGGTGCTGTAGTTCCAGAGGAACTCGACTGTTGCGAAGGGTTGACCAAGATCTCCTGCGACAAACCGGCGTCGGATTTGGAAGATGACGATGTGCCGGCGGAATGTCAGTCGTGCCTGGGAGCTTTCCTGTGTACCTATTGTGGCAATGGCCAATGCGACAATCCGGAAAACGAATGCAACTGCCCTGAAGACTGTCAGGTGCAACCCGAATGTGAGAACGACAAAGATTGTGACGATGGCGACAAATGCACCGTTGATGGCTGCGAGAAGGGCGAATGTGTGCACAGCTTGCTCAACGACTGTGAGCAGCCTTGCGGCGGAATCGCCGGGCTGCCCTGTGAAAAAGGCCAGTACTGCAAGCACGACGAGAACACTTGCGACGTAATGGACGGAATGGGCATTTGTACTGATATTCCCCAGGAGTGTCCGCTCTACTTCGCCCCGGTATGCGGGTGCAACGGGCTGACTTACACCAACGAATGCATCATGGAGGCTGCCGAACAATCCATGCTCGCAAAGGGCGAGTGCGAAGTGCCCTTAAACAAGTGTGAGGAGTCCGGTGGTTACTGTTTTAACCCCGTCGATTTGTGGGGCAATGAAGGGGCCTGCCCACTTGACGCAGCGAAGGTCGACTTTGCCGGTTGCATGGACAATGAAATCTGCTGTCTGCCCGAAGTCGGTTTCGAATGCAAAGAGACTTGCGATTGCTATGACAAATATGGCAGCGAGACCCCGTGGGATTGCGAGAATGGCGATGCCGACGGCGGGAAGTACTGGGAGTGCGCCAAAGGGAAATGCCTCGATATGTGCGGCGAAATCCCGCAGGAAGCCAAGGACTGTATCGTCGAGTGCGACAGCGACAAGGATTGTGACGATGGCAATGAGTGTACGAAAGATATATGCACTGATGGCAAGTGCTTGTATGCCTCGCTCATTGATTGCGAAATCCAGTGCTGGGACGATGGCATGTGCCCGAAAAATGAGTATTGCAGATATCCTGATGGCGAGTGCGACAACGCCAAGTCAGGGATATGTCAGCCAATCCCATTCGCCTGCCCCATGGTGTGGCTGCCTGTGTGCGCTTGCGACGGCATAACTTACGGTAATGAGTGCCTGATGGCCATTGCAATGCAATCTCTCAAGAGCGACGGGTCGTGCAAACCGCCACCCGATTGCGACACGGATTGGGACTGCGATGATGGCGACAAATGTACCCTTGATGGCTGCAAAGAAGGAACCTGCCAGCACGAAAAGATCGATGATTGCGGGATGAACATCTGCGGTGGCCTGGGTAATATACCTTGTCCTAAGAGCCAGTATTGCAAATATCCGATTGGCACTTGCGATGCCAAGACCAAGCTCGGTACTTGCGTTGACATTCCGACTATCTGTAAGCTGCTCTTCATGCCGGTTTGTGGATGTGACGGGAACACCTATGACAACGAGTGCCTGATGGAGGTCGCGACCGAGTCCATGCTTGCCAAGGGACAGTGCATTGAGCCGGTGAATCCGTGTCTAGAAGCAGGTGCTTTCTGTTATGATTCTACCGCCAACCCACTCCCGGACCCGAACAAGGAATTCTGTCCCCTCGATTCCGGGGAAGTTGACCTTGGCGGCTGTCTCGACAAAGAGATCTGTTGTATGCCGGATGTTCTCAGCGAATGTGCTGGCGTTTGTGACTGTTACGACAAGTACGGTAGCGACCTGACCTGGAGTTGTCCGGATGATTGTAAGGATTGCGACAAGTACTGGGTGTGCGAGAAGGGCAAATGCCTCGATACGTGCGGCACCATTCCAGATGAGGCCCTGGAGTGCATCGCAGAATGTGCCACTGATAAAGACTGTGATGACGGTGACGAGTGCACCAAAGACATGTGTAGCGAAGATGGATTGTGCTACTTCGCGTCACTTGTTGATTGCGATATTCAGTGCTGGGATGATGACATGTGCCCCAAAGGACAGTACTGCCGATGGCCGGACCTGGACTGCGACAACGCCAAATCGGGCACTTGCGAAGAGATTCCCTTTGTCTGCACAAAGGAGTGGAAGCCGGTCTGCGGGTGCGACGATGTCACCTATGGCAACGAATGCCTGATGACCCTTGCCGCACAGTCTTTGCAATACGTCGGCGAGTGCAAGAACGAGTGCATGCCGGAAGGTAAAATATACATGGGGGACTTCAGCGGCGACGACCAATGCTGTGATGGCCTCGTTGCGGTAGCTGACTGCGAGGAGATTCCAGTTGACTGCGATCCAAACGATCCTGATTGTAATGGAGGTTTCACCTGTAACTGCCCGAAGTGCTACTGCTTCGTCTGTACGGCCTGCGGCAACGGTAAGTGCGGGGTGGGCGAGAACAAATGCAACTGCCCGGAAGACTGCCTGGAACAGGGCGAATGCTCGACTGGCATAGAGTGCGATGACAAGGACAAATGTACGAGTGATTATTGCGAAAACGGCAAGTGCCTGCATAAGGAAATAGCAGGCTGCGATGACGAACCCATTTCTTGCTTCGAGGACAGTATGTGTCCACTCGGTCAGTACTGCTGGTATCCGGACGGGGAGTGCGACATTATTGAGTCGGGACATTGCAAGGTGATTCCCGAAGTTTGCTTCGATCTCTGGGACCCGGTTTGTGGATGCGATAATGTCACCTATGGTAACTACTGCGAGATGCAGGTGGCAAAGCAGTCTATGCTCTATGAAGGTCCGTGCAAGGTCGAGGAGTTCTTCTGTGGCGGCCTGTTGGGCGTGGCGTGTCCCAAAGAGTCGTATTGCAAGTACGAAGCAGGCTCCTGCCAGATTGCAGACATGCAGGGGGTTTGTACGGCCATACCGGACGGCTGCATGCTCCCGGTCTACCTGCCCGTTTGTGGTTGTGATGGGGAGACCTACTCATACGAGTGCTTCATGGAGATGGCGCAGGTGTCAAAGGATCACGACGGCGAGTGCGGCGAGACCTGCACTGCGCTGGACCCCGAAGCCTATGGCTGGTGTGACTTGGTGCTGGGCTATGGTTTCGTAATTGGTGAAGACGGTCAAGGCAAGTGTTCCACCATCAGCGGATGCTCCTGCTTGAAGGATTGCAAGCATATCTTCAAAACCATGAAAGAGTGCACCGAAACCTGTCTGTAATCTGACTGGTGTTTCGCCCTTTTCGCCTACTGCGACCGGCTACGCGTCTTTCTCCTCCTGTCAGCATGGGCCTTCAGCACCGTCCGACGAGGGACGCGACGACCGCATACACCTCGTTGGCGGATACGGTGACTCCCGTGCCGCCAGCCTCACTCTTGGAAAGCGGTCCGTAGGCTAGGAGTATCACTGTAATTCGAAATAGCCTCTCCTCGAAAAATTCCTTGCATTTCAACGCCAGGTGCGCCTATCCTCGCCGCGCTAACAGACGTCATTCATTCTGCCCCGACCGAGTGGAGGTATCGCATGCGTAGCAGCAGGCTTGTTTCTGTCATGGCACTTTCCTGTCTCTGTTTCTCTTGCGGGGACAAGACAACATCACGAACCGACGCCGGACCCGGTCCGGAAACCTGGCAGGGGGACGTGATGGCCGCGGATAGCGGCGTGGACACCTTGCCCGAAGGCGTCGTCTCGCGGGAAGCGATCGAACCGGACGTCGTGGAGACCGCGGAACCGGACACACCCCAGGGCACGTTCTCGCTGGCCGGCGTGATCACCCTGCACGGCTATCCCCTGGCCGGCGTGGCCCTGCACGTCAGCGGCTCGGATGAACCGGCCGCGGTCAGTTCCGCCGCAGACGGCTCCTACCTGATTGAAGGGCTGGCGCCCGGGAACTACACCCTGGCGCCTTCGCTCATGGGTCATGCGTTTGAGCCGAGCGAACTGGACGTGGAGCTTGTGGATCATTCCGTGGACAGCCTCGATTTCTCGCTGCGAGACTCGCCTTTCCCGTCGTCGTCGGACGCGTTCGAGGACGATTCCACCTATGCGTCGGCTTCGTTCGTCGAGATAGGCGGAGCCATCCGGCACGGGACTCTATGGCCCTGTGGCGACGAGGACTGGTTTTCCTTCGAACTCAGCACCGGCACACAGTACGAGTTCTTCACCACGAACCTGTGCCCCACCTGCGATTCCGTCATCCGTCTGTATGACTCCGATGGGCAGACACTGCTCGCAGAGAACGACGATTTCATCGATCTGGAAAGCCGAGTCGTCTTCGCGCCCAATGTGGACGGCGCCTACTACGTTCGCGTGACCTCGGCCACGGAGGAGCATGGGGTCTTGAACTACTTCTTCGCAGGCATCGAACTCACCGACGGTGACGGAGACGGTTTCGGGCAGTTCCACGATTGCCAGGACGGCGACGGCAATGTGAGCCCCGACGCGCATGAAGAACCGGGCAGCGGTGTGGATTCCAACTGTGACGGCTATCTGACGCCGGCAACGGGCCAGCCGGACCCCTTCGAACCGGACAGTGAGGCCGCACCCCGCCCACTCGTTCCGGCGGATGTTACCGTGGAGGAGACCATCCACGCCGACCACATCATGGCGGAGGCCGGCGGCACGCTGCACGATGCTGCCGACGTGGATTGGTTCACCCTGACCATCTCGGCCCACGGCTATTGGGATGTCACCCTCTTCAAGACCGGCGGCTCTGCGGTGCTGACGCTGTATGACCCCACAGACATGTCCGAGCTCGATTCGGACAACCTGTGGCTCATGCTGGACAACGACGATGACAGCGCCGCCACTTACCTGCTGTCCGTCAGCGGCGACAGCTCGCTGTGGTATGTGATTGTGGCCTACTCCGTCGGAGTGGACATGGACGGCGACGGCTACTACACCATGGACTGGGACGACGTGTGGGACTGGGACGACACGGACCCTGATGTCGGCCCGTGCCAACCCGGTGGTTCGGTAGAGGAATGCCAGGTCGTCCTGGACGAAGATACCGGCCTCACGTGGAAGAAGGGAGAAGCTCCTTTCGGGTTCGGCCCGTGGCAGGCTGCCGTGGAGTATTGCAACGGATTGACAATGTGTGAAGTAGCGAACTGGCGCCTGCCGACAGGGGAGGATTTCTTTGCCATGCTGGACGGATGCGACGAGGCCGTGTTTGACGGAGAGGTTGGACACTGTAACAGTTGCCCGGACAGTGCCAAGTGCAGCGCGCTCTTCCCGGACGAGGAGACCTCGGGGGCCTGGTACTGGACCTCCGACGAAGAGAAGAACAACCCGAACCTGAAGATGTTCGTAGGCCTACACGATGGAAGCGTCGGTTTCGTGGACGAAGAACTCCACAACAGGACTCGTTGCGTACATGATTGATCTTGGCTTCTCCGACCCTCTGAAGCAGGCTGTTGCGGTCTACGAGAACGGCGGGCAGTCTCCCTACGATCGCGCCGTGGCTTTCGCAGTCAACCTCCCGGGTTTGTAGTCCGGGCTTCCAGCATCCCCGCGCCCGCATTTTTTCCCAAATGCCAACGCGTTTTCCCGACGATGCAAAAAATCCCGGCCTGCCAAGGCCCTCTCATTGGGGTCCGATACTCTGTCGGCCCAGCCAATTCGTGGATGGAAGTTCTTATTGCGCCGGGCGCGGATCACCCAGATCTGCGATCTGACGCTGATGCCGGTGGCCGATGCCAACGCCATGCTGCTCGCACGGGCGATGAGCTGACTGTCAGGCTCTGTAAACGCACGGATGGGGGCCTTGTTTTCCACTCTTCTCAAAATGCCTCACGGTGATGCTGACGATCAATCACAACCGTTGATTGCTACGCTAACGGGAACAAAAGGACAGATTCCGTGCGTTTACGCACGATTCGGTAACTCTGGCAAGTGTTCCCCTATGCTTGGGAGGACGGCTTCAGGAAAGTTTCCACCGAATCCAGGAACGCCTCGAACTGCTCCAGGTCCAGCTGTTGCTGACTGTCTGAACGGGCCAGGACTGGATTGGGGTGCACCTCTATCATGACCCCGTGAGCTCCAGCGGCGAGTGCGGCGCGGGCCAGAGCAGGTATTACGTCCCGCCTCCCGGCAGCGTGGCTCACATCCACGATAACCGGCAGGCGGCACATCGATTTCAGTAGCGGCACAGCCGATAGATCCAGTGTGAATCTGGTCTCGCGTTCGAACGATCGGATCCCGCGCTCACACAATATGAGGTTTTCGTTTCCGGCCGAGGCCAGGTACTCTGCGGCCCTCATGAACTCATTCAGGGTCGCGGCGAAGCCCCTCTTCAGCAGCACCGGCTTGCCGGTGCCGGCCACCTCCTTCAGCAACTCGTAGTTGGCCATGTTGCGAGATCCCACCTGCAGGAGGTCCACGTGTTCAGCCATCAGGCTCACCGTACGCGTGTCCACGACCTCACTCACGGTGGCCATCCCGTGCCTACGGCCGACCTCCTCGAGCATGAGCACGCCCTCCTCGCCCAGTCCCTGGAACGAATACGGAGACGTGCGCGGCTTGAACGCTCCCCCGCGCAGGAATCCAACACCCAGGCGGGACAGCGCGCCCCCCACCATGTCCATCTGTTCCCGATCCTCCACGGAACAGGGACCGGCAATGATTATTGGCGCCCGACCAACCTCCCGATCGCCCACCCGGACCACGACGTCCGGGCAACCGGCCCCACGCGAGACGACCAACCGCTTTTCGCCCGGACTCTCCATCATTCCCAGAGATGTGCGGAACACCTCTCTGAACAGGTGTCGTACCGCGCTGTCGTCGAAGGGGCCGCGGTTGGCCTCGACCAGGATGTCCAGCATCTCTTTCTCCCGGCTGGGGCTGAACATGTCCATTGCATGGCGTTCCTTGAACTCGCGCACCTGCCGGACCACCCCGGCGCGCCGGTTCAACAGGTCGAGTATCCGCAGGTTGAAATCGGTAATCTCATCCCGCAGGGCCGCGAGTTCAGAGCCGTTTCGTATGGAACCACTAGAATTCTTTTCTTTCATGAGATCCCTCGATATGGATTCTGCGAGTTTCACCGCCTCTCAACGCCTCTCACTGCCTCTCACTGCCTCTCACTGCCTCTTCATCGTTGCAATCGTGGTGCCACCTTCACGATGTGGACCGTGTTTTGCTTGGAGAACCACTGTCGATTACCGGAGAACGGAAATGACGACCGGATCCCACGACCCGCTGGTACCAGGCGTCGAAAAGACCTTGAAGCTTGGTCTGGACAACCTGTCCAGCCTGCAGACCGTCAGTGGATCGTGGTGCGGGGATTACGGCGGTCCACAGTTTCTATTGCCCATGTACGTGTTTCTGCACAGGATTGCTGGCAGGGACATCCTGGAGTACCGCCGGGGCCGAATGATCGAGTATTTTTTCAACACCCAGAATCCGGACGGAAGCCTGGGGATCCACGCTCAGGGGGACGGATGCATGTTCACCACTGTCCTCGGCTACACAGCCCTGCGCTTGCTGGGCCTGTCCAGGGCCGAGGAGCGACTGCAGAGGATGAGGGCGTGGATCCTGGACAATGGGACCGCACTGGGCGCGGCGCCCTGGGGCAAGTTCATGCTGGCCCTCCTGGACCTGTACCCGTACGAAGGGCTCAACCCGATCCTGCCTGAACTCTGGTTGCTGCCGGAGTCAAGCCCCGTTCATCCCAGCCGCCTGTGGTGCCACACCCGCCAGGTCTACCTGCCCATGGCCTGGCTGTACGGGCTGAAGGCCAAGGTCCCGGCCGACGACCTGATCAGGGAATTGCGCAAAGAAATCTACGATCGGCCCTATCACGAGATCCGCTTCCACGGGCACCGCGACACCGTGGCCGACACGGACAACTACAAGCCTGCCGGATCCCTGCTGAAGGCTGTCAACCTGGCCATGCTTGCATACGAAAAAACCCACTCCAGACACATTCGTGAGCGTGCAATGGCCCTGATTCTGCGACATGTCGACTACGAGGACAGGGCGACATCACGCGCCAACCTGGGCCCCGTCAACGCGGTCCTCAACCGCGTCTGCCACTGCTTTCGCCCCGGGGGGAAGGAGATCCTCGAACCCGGATGGGACATGCTGGACAGGTACCTGTGGGACGGCCACGACGGCATGAAGATGAACGGGTACCTATCCACCGAGGTGTGGGACACGGTTTTTTCCCTGCAGGCCATTTTGGCGTGCGACGAGTGCGATCTTGCCGGTGTCGGCAGTCACCGTGACACGGTGGAAAAAGCGCACGACTTCCTCCGTGAGAACCAGATCGTGGACGATCTTCCCGATTCCGAAGCCTTCTACCGTCACCAGTCAAAGGGTGGTTGGCCGTTCTGCTCGCGGGAGCATGGCTGGCCCATCACGGACTGCACTTCGGAGGGACTCCGGATCGCCATGGCCCTGGATGGATCTGTGGTCAAACCGGTGTCAGTGGATCGCATGCACGACGCGATCCGCCTGATCCTGTCGTTCCAGAACGAAGACGGCGGCTGGTCGACCTACGAGAAGCGGCGGGGCGGGCTGTGGCTGGAGCAGTTGAATCCATCCCTGGTGTTCGGGGACATCATGGTGGACATCTCGTATCCCGAATGCACGAGTGCGTGCATTCAGGCGCTGGTCGAGGCACGGGGCCATTTCCCGAATCTGTACGAGGACCGGATCCAGCGGGCCGTGGAGGACGGTGTGAGGTTCCTCAGGGCCAGCCAGAGGCCGGACGGTAGCTGGGAGGGCTCCTGGGGGGTCTGTTTCACTTACGGGACCTGGTTCGGGGTATCGGGCCTCCTCGCGGGCGGCGTGCCGAGGGACGACCCGGCCATTCTTCAAGCCGTGGGTTTCCTGCTGGCCCGTCAGAAACAGGACGGGGGCTGGGGCGAGCACCACCTGAGCTGCTCCGAGAGGCGATACGTAGAGCATGCCCAAAGCCAGGTGGTCATGACCTCGTGGGCCCTGTCCACCCTGGTCAGGGCAGGATGCGGGGACGACGTGGCCATGGCCCGGGCCGCTCGATTTCTGGTCGGAACCCAGTCTCCAGTCGGAAGTTGGCCTCGCGAAGCCCTGGCGGGAGTGTTCAACCGGACCTGCCTCATCAACTACGACAACTACCGCCACTACTTCCCGGTATTGGCCATGGCAGAGTGGCTGGCCGTGCAGAAACGAACCTCGGCCATCCGAAAAGTGTGATATCGCACGATGTCCGACTGGACGATCCCGCGCCGCCGCAGCAGAAAAATGGCACGTGGAAATGGATCTGCCAGGGATTGAATCATGTGGCACTGAACCTGCAGAGGCCCCCACCGGTCAAGCTAATCTGCAGACGAGGAGGATAATCGTGAATCAGGAAACACGTTGCGGAATCGAGGGGATTTCCGTCGCAATACCGAAACACTTCATAGACCTGGGCACGTTGGCTAAAGCGACTGGAATCGACCCGGAAAAGTTCTACAAGGGACTTGGTGGCCGGCGCATGGCCGTGGTCACCCCGCTGGAGGACCCAGTCACGCTGGCCGCGGAGGCGGCGCGGACGCTGCTCGATCGGTACCGGGTCGACCCTGCCGGAGTGGGAATGGTGATCGTCGGTTCGGAATCCGGGGTGGATGCGGCCAAGCCCATCGCGGCGTACGTCCACGGCATGCTGAAGCTCGCCCCCCAATGCCGGACATTCGACACCCAGCATGCCTGCTATGGCGCCACTGCGGCCCTGCAGATGGCGAGGAACTGGACCCTGAGGCACCAGGGAGAATGCAGGAAGGCCGTGGTCATCGCCACCGACATCGCGCGCTATGACGTGGGATCAGCCGGGGAGCCAACCCAGGGAGCGGGGGCCGTGGCCATGCTCATCGGGACGGAACCGGAAGTCCTGACAATCGATTCTGCACCGGACGCCGTGTACACCGAGGACGTCATGGACTTCTGGCGTCCGCACTACCAGAGCACGGCCATGGTGGACGGGAAGTACTCGCTTGAGTGCTACCTCAGGGCGTTGGAGCACACGTACCGGACCTACCAGCGGACTTCCGGGCTCTCCTGGGACGACTACCGTCGCCTGCTGTTCCACGTGCCTTTCCCGAAGATGGCCTACAAGGCATTCAAACTGCTCCACGAACTGGAGGCGGACCGGCACAATGGCGACTTCCCCTCGTTCGAGGACTCCTACGACAGGCTGTCCGAGCCCGCTCTGTGGGCGAACAGGGAGGTGGGCAACATCTACTCCGGGTCCCTTTATCTTTCCCTTGCCGGGCTTCTCGAAAGTGAAGGAGCAGAACTGGAATCGGCCCGGCTCGGGTTCTTCTCCTACGGCAGCGGTTGCTGCGCCGAGTTCTTCAGCGGGCGGATCGGCCCTGACAGCGGGATCTGGCGCGGACGAACAGGGATATCGGAGGCCCTGGAAGACCGCGTCGAGCTGGATTACGAACAGTACATCGAGTTGCGAACAAAGACCGACGCCATGTCCAGGAACGGTTCATTCCGGGAACGCGTGAGGACGAACGGGGAGCACTTCTGGTTCTGCGGGGTCGACGACCACAGGCGCATCTATGCCAGCGCCAGTTCGTCAGCCGCGGCGAAGCCGCTGGCCACGGCCCCCTCGATAGTGGCCGGCAGCCCCGTGGCGGTCCAGTCCCCGGCCATGCAGAGATTCTCATAGGGCGTGCCTTTCGGAATCCTGTATGCGGCCTGTCCCGTGCAACCCCTGAACGTGGCCCTCGGCACCTTGATCGCCATGCTCGAAACCACCTGTGTCCCTGATGACTCGGGGAAGAAACGGCGGATTTCCGCAAGGCACAGGTCCGTCAGCTCCTTTTGCGACAGGGAATGAAGACCGTCAGCGCTGCTGATTACCGCTGATACGCGATTGGATTGCGGATGGTCGAACACCCATTGCACCGGACTCCCGAGTAGTCCCGCGAAACGATAGCGCATCCATCGACGATCGAACCACAGTTCCGCGCTGACAATGGAGTTGAACCCGAGTGCCTCGGCCTTTGAACGGACACCTCGCAGGCGGGACATGCCATCGATCACGGGGCCGACCTGCCAGTTGGGGACGGCGAGCACGACAGCGTCCGCCGCCTCCCTGGCGCCCTTGGACGTGATCACCGCCGAAATCCTGCCCGATGCACTCTCTTCCAGGGCCGCGACCTTCACCCTCAACATGACCCGCCCGTTCAGTGCTCGTATTTCCTTGATGGCAGGCCCTATCAAGGCGTCGTACAACGTGGTGCGCGCCAGGTACGGAATCGCATCGCTGCGCGAGGCGAAGAATCCCCTGTCGATCACCGTGGCCAGAAGGAGTGCGGATGCGTCCACGGAAGGGATGTTCATGGTTGCCAGGACCATGGGTTCCCAGAAGCCCGCGATCGCGTCCGGCCCCTGCCCGTTGCGCTCCAACCACCGCCTGGCCGACATGCGGTCGAGGCCTTCCGGATCGAGCCGGATGCCCGCCTTGGCAGCGATGGCCGCCCGGCCGAGATTCAAACGTTGAAGGAAGCTCAGATGGTCCAGTCCCGCCAGGCCTCCGAGTGCGTGCAGGGGTGCGGGAAGGCGGCCCACGCGGTATGGGTGGACGATTCCCGGTCCGGACAGGAACGGCGTGACTCCCTCCACTGCCTCCAGGCCCGAATCGGTGCCGAGCCTGTGGGCCAGTTGGAACGTCCGGCGGTAGCACCCGAGAAGGAGGTGTTGGCCAAAATCAACGAACGGCTCGTCCGGGGACGGGGGCCTGACACGTCGCACCCTGCCGCCAGGCTCCGAACTCTTCTCCAGGACAGTCACCCGGTGACCGGCGTCCGCCAGCCGCAAGGCCGCGGACAGGCCTGCCAGCCCCGCCCCGACTACGATTACGTGTTTCATCCGTTCATGCCGCCCGACAACCAGGTCGCCGGATGAAGGCGCCGGCGAAGAGCTATGCCCATACGTCTTGCTTTTCCTACCGAAACCCTCCTCTCGAACACCTGGAAATCGGCGCCTTCGAGCATTTCCAGCAGCTCGCGATAGGTCTCGCGCAGGATCTCGGCGAAGAACAGGCGATGCCGGGACTCCGGCGGCAGCGCAGCTCCAGCCATGTCGTAGTACTGGCGGGCGCGAAGCGCCTCGAAACGCAGAAGCCTTTTCAGCCCTTCGGTCATGCGTTGCCGAAGTATGTCCTTTGGCGCGACGCCGAATGCTCTCAAATCTTCCATGGGAAGGTAGATTCTGCCCATGGCGGCGTCCTCGCCCACGTCCCGCAGGATGTTGGTCATCTGGACTCCGATGCCCGTCAATTCCGCGTACAGCCCTGCATCGTCCGACCTGTCGCCCAGCACGGTCACGCAGACCAGTCCCACCGCGGAGGCCACGCGATAGCAGTACTCGTACAGTTCGTCGAACGTTCCGTACCTCGACTTTGTCAGATCCTGTTCCACGCCATCAAGGACCAGGTCCAGGTGCTCACGCCTGATGCTGAACCGATCGGCGGACCATCGGAGAGCCAGCGAGACCGGATCCCCCGGGCGGTCCTCGTAGACGCCAGCGACCCTCCGTCTCCAGTCGTCAAGGACCTGCAGGGCCGCGGACGGGTCCTCCGCGCCGTCGACCGCATCGTCCACTTCCCGACAGAACGCATAGAAGGCTGTCATGGCATCACGCTGATCGGACGGAAGGACCCTGAAGGCCGGGGCGAACGTGGAGCCCGAACGACGCAGGATCTCTCGGCATGCCTTCATGGGATCCATGGACGCCCTCCCGAAGAAACCAGCGTCCGCAACATGGTCCCGGCATCCAGCGCCGGCCTGCGACTCAGGATGGAACGACCCTGCAGCCCGACCAGTTCGAGCACGGCGCGACCTCCCATCCACACCGCCGAGAAATAGACGACCCCCGGGAAACCGGAGGCGGCCAGAAGCGGCAAGCCTTCGCTGAACAGAGAACGCGTGCGATCCAACTCGAACCGCAACAGATCGTTGAACGAAGGCGGCGGGTTGCCCTGGAAAAGGGACTCTACGGGCACCGCGAACCTGCGCAGGTCTTCCAGCGGGAGGTAGAGCCTGTCCCGGGGCAGGTCCACGGACAGATCCTGCCAGAAATTGGTCAACTGGAGAGCGGTGCAGATACTGTCCGACCACCGGGTGAAGTCATCACCGTCGAGGCCCAGTACCCTCAGCATGATACGACCCACCGGATCGGCCGAGCGTCGGCAGTAATCGAGAACATCGTCGAAACTTTCGTAACGGGTCTTGCCGCAGTCCTGGCGGAAGGCGTCCAGGAGGTCCAGAAAGGGCTCGACTGGAAGGTCGAAATCCCGCATGGCACGGTGCAGGGCGACGAACACGGGGTGCGAGACCTCGCCGGAAAGGGATCGATGCAACTGGTCTTCCCATGCGTCCAGCAATCTGATCCTTGTCCCTTCGAACTCCGGTTCGTCCGCGAAGTCGTCCGCCTGTCGGGCGAAAGCGTAAACTGCGGCCAATGCCTCCACACGACGCCTACCCATCAGTGAAAGGGCCACCGGGAAGTTTTCGTAATGGGCCGATGCCAGCGCTCTGCAGTATCGGACCGAAGCCCGAATACCCCAGGTTCGACCGTGCCTGGGGATCGGCTCGAAGGCCCATGGCGCCGGCGCCCCTCTGGAACCGCTCATCACCTCTCCAGCATTCGGCTGCGGGAATGGAGTCGCATGTGTCCTCTCTGGATGCCCTCGGTCGCGAGCGCACGCAGGGCGGCCAGGTTGTTGGCCATGCCCGCAACACCTGCCGCGGCGGCAAGACCCGAGACTCCGGACGACCCGATTATCCGGATTGCCAGGCGCGCCGCGGGATGCAGCCGGGTCGCCCCGCCAACCATCCCTACCGCCATGGGCATGTCCAGAAAACCGGACAGGGCACCACCATCACTGCGGCGCCAGACGCACAGGGGCCGGTATGTGCCGTCCCTGGCGGCAAAGGCATGGGCCCCGGCTTCCACGGCCCGCCAGTCGTTGCCGGTCGCAAGGATCACCGCGTCCGTCCCGTTCATGACGCCCTTGTTGTGGGTCGCGGCCCTGTACGGATCCAATTCGGCAAAACGGGAAGCCGATACGATCCCATCGAGGACGGCGTCATCGGAAAAGCCGTCGATCGCGAGGGCCGCGGCCGGGATGTCGGCCGAGACCTTCACCCGCCTCCTGTCGGCGAGGTTGGACAGGATGCGAAGCCCGATCCTGCCTCCAGTGATCTCTTCAAGGAGAGGAGAAACGGCCTCGCTCATGGTATTCACGGTGTTGGCACCCATGGCATCGCGCACGTCCACCACCAGGTGAACCACGAGAAAACCATCGCCATTCCCGTCGCCCCGCACTTCCCGCACCTCGATTTCGGTTGGACCGCCGCCGATCTCAACGAGTGTCTCGTCGGTCCGGGCGGCGAGTTCCATGAGACGGGGTGCCGCATCGAGGATCCCGCGGCGCGCGTTATCCCTGTCATCGACAAAGACCTGGATCTGTCCAATCATGCGGGGGTCGTCCACCTCGACGCTGAACCCCCCGCCCTCACGGACCATCAGCGCCGCCTTGCTGGAGGCGGCTACTACCGATGGTTCCTCAATGACCATCGGTATCAGGACGTCTGCACCATTGATCCGGAAATTGGTGGCAACCGCGAACGGGAGCCCGTAGGTGCCGATCACGTTCTCCACGAGCTTTTCCGCGGCGTCGATGTCGAGTCCGCCTCCAGCCAGCGCGGAACGGCTCTCTTCGAGCGAGACATCGATCGCTTCGGCTACCATGGCGACTCGATCAGCATGATCCAGACGGTGCAGACCTGGAAGCCTGGAACTAGTTGCCCTGCCGGTCATTTCCCTTACCTCGCGCCATCTCGTCGGCCTCGACGTGAACTCCTTCCAATGCCACGGGAAGATCCATGGGCACCATCCCCATGGCTTTCGCTTCCTGACTGAATTTTTCCCATGCCCCATTCACCGGAAAGGCCGCCACTATGAAGTCTCCACCGCCGGCACCCGACGGCTTGGCGGCACCACCGGCCTTGCGCGCCTGGGCCAGGACTTCGGCCATCTGCTCGGTAACGATACATGCGCCGCTCCGGCGCCCGAGTTCATCCATCAGCGCGGCGTACTGGTTGAAGGATTCCAGCACAACATGCAGGCTGTCGGGCCCTTCCGCAGCGAAACGTTCAGCCGTTTCGGCCATCCTGTCGATCACCCGTCCGTATTCGACGGGATTCTGCAAGCCAAACCGCGACACCCTCCCCACCAGGTCGGGGGAGGACGCCGGCTTTCCACTCCACACCTTGATCAGCCTGAGCCCCGCCGGAGGGGTCCAGGGTAGGAAGTCCGGAGGTGAACCGGTGTTGCCGGTTCGCATGTGTGTGACGCCGCCGAAAAGTGCGGCGGCCACGTCCAGGCCGCTGCCGCGCGAATCCTGGAAGCGTTCGTGGATTTCACGGGCCATCCCCCACATCCTGCGCCGAGTGGAAGCCAGCCCCACATCCTTGCCGACTTCATGGAAGGTTGAGGCCACGGCGCACACCGCGACAGCGGCACTGCTGCCAAGCCCCAGCTTCAGGCCGTCCTGCCAGAGTGAACTCGAATCGGCCCGAAAGGCACCGGGCGAGAAAGAACAGCCCAGCCTCGCCGCGGTTTCCGATCGTGCGAAGGACACCAGGTCGTCCCGAGGCGTATTGCCGAGTCCGAGTGACTTCCTTTCGACCGTCGCGTAGCGATCCACGGCCATTACCACGCCGGCCGCCCCGTCGATTACCGCGTACTCGCCCATCAGGATCAGCTTTCCCGGAGCGACGATCCGCCATCCTCCAGCCGGCGTGCTCACTCGATCACCTCGGCCCCGGGACCGGGACGTTCGATGACGACCCGTTCCACCCCCGGGACTTCCCGGATCTCCCGGGCCAGATCCTCCGAGTCACTGGCCCTGCAGAGGACCTTCACGTGGGGGCCCGCATCAATGGTCACATAGCCCTCCAGACCTTTTTTACGAAGGGCCCGCACCTTGTGGATGGCATCGACCGTGACCGCGTTCCAGTACAACAGCGGCGGAGATGCACTCAGCGCAACAGCATGCATCCGGAAGCAGGACGTTTCCGCAACCTGGCCCAGGGACCTGAAATCACGCCTGACGATCGCGTTGAGTGCGGCATCCACGTCCGCGCTGCCCGATCGCAACCATTCCCCGTAGAACGGGGACGTGAGTCTCGTTAACTCCATTCCCTCTGTAGAACCCACTTCTTTCTCGCTTTGCCCGTTGATGACCACCAGAAGCCTCAGGTCCCAGTAGTCGGGATCCGCAACCTGGCGAACGAGGCAGTCGGAACCGTCCGGCGACTCGCCGGGCATCAATTCCACGAAGCCGCCCAGAAGGCTGCGAGGCGCCGACCCTGATCCCCGTCTTGCGAGTTGCGCCAGGCCGTCCCAGCCGGGATCCATACCCGCCGCCCTGCATGCCGCCAGTGCCAGGGCGGCGAATCCCGAGGCCGAAGAAGCAAGACCGGATGCGGTCGGAAAACTGTTGTGCGACTCCACCAGGGCGAATCGGTGCGTTCCTGCCGCCGTTCGAACCAGGTCGAGAAAACGACCGGTACGCGACCGTACGCCCTCCGCGGCCGGCTCCCCGTCAAGGACCATCTCGTCGCGCCGCAGTCCGTCGTCGAAAGTCACCCGGGTCGTGGTCTGCAACGAGGACAGGGTTATGGAGACGCTTCCACCGGCTGGCAAATTCAGGTTCCTGTCCCTCTTGCCCCAGTATTTCACCAGGGCGATGTTGGCGCAAGCCCGGGCCATCGAACTGCCCATGGTCCTGATTTCTCCGGTCAAATGAAACCACGCTCGCGGCGACACAGTGGTGTTCGCCGGGATCCTACCTGGTCGCAGGCATGTTCCATGCCAGCAGGTGGCAGACAAATTGCAGAACCCGATCGGACGATGTCCGGACGGCTGACTGGAATGGAGGTACGCAGAAAAATGGGATACCCACCGGGACTTGAAGCGTATCGGGATCGCGTCGAAGGAGCCTTGAGGAAGGCTCTATCCCGTTGCGGAGGCCCAGGGAGGCTCTTGGAATCAATGGGCTACTCGCTTCTGGGCGGTGGCAAGCGGCTGCGCCCGGTGTTGCTGCTGGTGACCCGGGACATCTTTTTGCGGGGCGGTCCGGACCCCATGCCGGCGGCCTGCGCCCTCGAGTTCATTCACACCTACTCGCTGATCCACGACGACCTGCCGGCCATGGACGACGACGACCTCAGGAGAAATCGGCCATCAAGCCACAAGCGATTCGACGAGGCCACGGCGATCCTCGCCGGGGATGCCCTGCTGACCCAGGCCTTCTGGCTTCTTGCCGACGCCTACGGGTCGGGATCGGAGCGGGAGGGCATGCGCGTGGTCATGGAGATCGCATACGCGGCGGGTTCTGAAGGAATGGTGGGAGGACAGATCCTGGACACCATGGGAACGGGCTGCGACCTCACGCGGGAGCAGTTGGAGTTGATACACCGGACGAAGACCGGAGCCCTGATCCGGGCCGCCGTACGTTGTGGAGCCATTCTGGGCGGGGCGGGGGACGATGACCTGGAGGTGTTGACCCGATGCGCGGAAAACATGGGGTTGGCCTTCCAGGTGGTGGACGACGTGCTGGATGTCGAAGGCTGCCCGGAGGAACTCGGAAAAACCGTCGGAAAGGATGAGTCACAAGGCAAGACCACCTACGTGACGCTGATGGGCGTGGCGGGAAGTCGCGAGTTCGCCCGCAGCCTCGCCCTTGCGGTCCGCGATGCCCTCGGGCGTTTTGGGGACTCTGGAATTCCCCTCGCGCAACTGTCCGACTTCATCGTGGATCGGATCTCGTGACAGGCACCGCTCGGGGCCATCAGGAACCGCACAGGCGCGTGCGACTTCGCACGTCCAGAATGCCGATCCGACGGACCGGAATTCGCCCCGGCTCGACCGGATTCCGCTGAAGCCCCACAAATGATGAAACCACCGCTTCCGTGGCTTGAACCTTGCTTTTCTAGAGATCACCTGGACTCTGGAGGACCCTTAAGTGAAGTTTTCAGTCGCGTGCAATTTCGACGAGGCCCTGCTCGAGGGACTCAAGCCGTACCCCGTCTACGAGGTGTACGGAAAGCTGACATCCGACTATTTCGGGGGGGGGCGTCCCTCGTTCTACCTGCCCGAGGTGGACCGTCACAGGCTCGAAGCCTTCGTGACGAAGACCCACGCCCGCGGGATCGGATTCAATTACCTGCTCAACGCCTCGTCCATGGGGAACACCGAGTTCACCAGGGAAGGGCAGCGGAACATGGAGGAGATCCTGGAATGGGTGGACTCCGCGGGTGTCGACTCGGTCACTGTCGCCAACGTCTTCTTCCTGCGCCTGGTCAAGCGGCGTTATCCCAAGCTCAAGGTAAGGATCAGTTCCCACCGCTTCACGGACAACGCCCGAAAGGTCCGTTTCTGGGTGGAGAACGGGGCGGACTACATCGTGGTCTCCGAGGTCAGCATCCACCGCGAATTCCGGGTGCTCGAGGCCATGAAGAAGGCGGCGGGCGATGTCGAGCTGCAGTTGATCGTGAACAACTGGTGCCGCCAGGATTGCGCCATTGCGGGCAACCACGCAGTCGGCCTGTCCGCTGCGTCGCAGTCCAACAGC
This sequence comes from Deltaproteobacteria bacterium, assembly GCA_016784945.1. GTDB lineage: Bacteria > Myxococcota_A > UBA9042 > DTJE01 > DTJE01 > JADDHL01. The sequence goes on from JADHTP010000006.1 coordinate 26,933, forward strand.
CACGGATTCCCCCTGGACTATTGTTCGGTCGTGTGCAACAACATCCGTCTGCGCGAGCCGGTCAACTACATCAGGGCCAACTGGATTCGTCCGGAGGATCTCGGCCTCTACGAAGACATGGGGTTCCACAACTTCAAGATCGTAGAGCGGAACACGCCCACTCGGATTCTGCTGGACCGGGTCAAGGCATATTCCGAGCGCAGGTACGACGGCAATCTCCTGGACCTCGTGCAGAACTACGCCTACTCGGAGGATAAGCTCGGCGACAAGGCCAAGGACGCCTACTCGATGCGAAGGCTGTTCAAGTATTTCTTGAAGCCCCATCAGGTGAACCTCTTGAAGTTCAGCAAGGTCATCGACTTCGGGAAGGCCGCCGGCGTCCTCTATCCTTTGAGGGGACCGAATCCCGTGGTCATCGACAACAGGGCGTTGGACGGATTCATGGACCGTTTCTCCTCCAAGGGATGCCAGGACGTGGACTGCGAGACATGCAGGTACTGCCACGAATGGGCTGAAGGGTCAGTTACCATTGATCCGGAATGGAAAGCGAGGATGGGGGACATCTACGACGACCTCCTGGGTGAGATCGATTCGGGCACTTTCTGGGATCCGTACTTCCGGACGGCCAGGGAGATGGCGGGCAGGTTCTTCGAAAGGGTCAAATCGTCTCGATCCTGATGAGCGATCATTACGACTTCGTGGTTGTCGGCGCCGGCCCGGCGGGATCGGCAGCGGCACTGGAAGCCGCCCGGCTCGGGTACGGCCGCATCCTGCTGATCGACAAGGCCCCTCTCGGCAGAACGAAACCCTGCGGTGGAGGCATCTCACCAAGGGCACGCAAGGTGCTTAAACGTATGGGCCTGTGGGAGGCGGTTCACCGCGAGGCGTACCCCATCAAAGGGCTGCGACTTGTCAGCCCCGGCGGAAAGGAAATCGTCCTGGCGGGTTCACATGCCGCATCCGTCCTGAACCGATCTCGTTTCGATACCATCCTGACCGAAGCAGCCATCCGGGAAGGAGTGGTGCTGAAGCCGGAAACCAGGGTCCACGGAATCATCGAAGAGGGCGGGCGGATCGTCGGAATCCGTTCCGATGCCGGGGAAATTCGGGCCCGTTGGACGCTGGTGGCGAATGGGGCCACCTCACGGCTCGTTCCCGATCCGCGCTCCGTCGCCTGCTGCACACCTGCATGGCCTGGTTCGACGGGGTCCCTTTCACCCCGCACGTCCTTGAGATGGTCTACGACCCGGGCCTGAAACCGCACTATGGATGGCTTTTCCCCGAATCCCCCGTCCGTGTCAACATCGGCATCTGCCTTTTCGCCGACAGGCTCCGGGGGCGTTCCGTACGGGACATCTTCCAGGGTTTTCTCGAAACGCACTTCGGGAAAAGGCTGGCCGGGGCGGACCAGGTTGGGCGCTGGAAGGGCCACCCCATCTCTACGACCGCATCCGTTTCGCACACTGCGCCCCCCGGGGTTCTGAAGATCGGCGAAGCCAACCGTCTGACCAATATCGCGACAGGGGAAGGGATCTCATATGCCCTTGAGAGTGGGCTGCTCGCAATTCGGGCCATCCGAACCGGCGAATCCGGTGGTTGGGACGCACCTGGGATTGCCGGCCTGATCTGTGGCGTGTCATGTGGGTGCAACCCTGATGACGGCAACCAGGGCGACGAGGAGATCATGACCGGTCCCATCGACACCGAGGTGGAGGCCCAGGCCGTTCACTACCAATGAACAAAGCAGGCGCCTCCCGACTCGAAACCCGGCATGCGAACCATTCAGCCGACCGGCACCTCAGGTCCTGATAACCTCCATTGCCCCGGCCGCCTTCAAGGCCTTTTCGACCGGATCGGCGCCATCCATGTCAGTCAGCGCCATCATGCATCCACCAAGCCCCGCGCCCGTCAGCTTGGCGCCATAGGCGCCGGCGCCTTCGGCAGACTCGACTAGGGCGTTGAGTGAGGCGCACGAGACACCGATCTCGGAGAGCATGCGGTGATAGCGGGAAAGCGCCTTGCCGACCGTGTGCCTTGAGCCTGGCGAATCACGACTGACAGCACCGGCGATCGTACCCGACAGTTCCCTGGCCTCTGCAAGCAACTTTGCAAAGGCTTCCGGCTTCGTTGCAGCGAATGCCAAGGATCTTTCCACCGCTTCGCCGGTGGTTCCTTCGGACGGGATGCGTGCCACAAGCAGTGATGTTCCTCTCAGATCCCAGGAAACGGTCTCGATCTCTCCCTTCCCGCGCCACAACACCAGTCGACCGACAGCTACCACCGTAGGATCCAGTCCGCTTGAGTTTCCGTGAAAGACATCCTCAACTGTAGTGGCCATTCCTGCAACATCCAGGGGCTCGGCCATCCGCCCGGCCTCGATGGTTGCCGCCTTTACCAGGGCCACGGCGAGGGCCGCGCTTGACCCGAGCCCGACACCTCTCGGGATCCCCGATCGGATCAAGAAGGGAAAGCCCCGAGACGGCCCCAGGCCAACCTCAGATCGCGCCGCATTCCAGGCCAGCAGTAGTGACGGCTCCAGTTCCCCCGCGTCCCCTCGTTCCAGTCTGAGCCTTAGGGAAGGCAGGGGCAGCGCAATGGCGGGGGCCCCGTGCAGAACGAAATGTTCGCCACAGAGGATCAGCTTTGCGCAGGCTTCCACACTATCAATACCTTCGTTCATCCGTTCAAGATCCAATTCCAGAATATCCAGGACAGAGCGATACCCAAGGAGATTTGGGCTTCTGAGTGCCATTGTACGTCACCGTCAAGTGCGCGAGAAATCGAGTGAGTAATTCGGGCGGTAGTCGCTGGTTCATCTTCAGCCGCAGTAACAGATTCTTTATGCGGTCGTAGACACTTCTTGTGAGTACCGAATTCTACTCGGAGTGTGTCACTTTGTGAATCTTCATACGAAGCTTCGACGCCTCGATGGCAAGGTCAACCCCCTCATCCATGAGTTTCCTGAACCGCTTGTACGCCGAGATTTCCATTCGGATATAGGCGTCCCGAGAGACCGGCGGCGAACGCGCAAAGGAAACGGGGAAGGCCCGGGCCTACTGGTGACAAGATTTCCATCGCCTCCCTGTTGCTACAGATCCTTTCGTCCACGTCCACGTTCACGTTCACGATCACGTTCACGTTGTCTATCGGTCGTGCGTAGCTTCTGTTTCAATATTATGATGCGTTTGCCCTGAGTAATAGCCATGCGTGTCTTGACTAGCAATTGGCCGCATGCTAACTGTTTTTACGGTTTTACGGTTTTACGGTTTCCGAGGGACTGAACGAGCGAAATAAGCGGTTTACCGAATGGGGAACACTTTCGGGCGACTTTTCCGGGTGACGACCTGGGGAGAGTCCCACGGACAGGCCATGGGAGCGGTCGTCGACGGTTGCCCGGCCGGCATCCCGGTTGACGAAGCCGCCATCGAGAGCTTCCTCGAGCGCGACGTGCCAGATTCCGATCTTGGCACCGCGCGCAGCGAGGGCAACCGGGTCGAGATCCTCTCCGGGGTGTTCGAGGGCAGCACGCTTG
>JADHTP010000007.1 GCA_016784945.1 Deltaproteobacteria bacterium
CGTCTGGTCGCGCATCACCTTTCTGTCGGAATCGGAAATGGTGAATTCGGGCTGAAGAACGGCCTGTGAAACCACGGCGCAGGCCGACTTGACCGAGGTGTTCTGAAGGTTGAGCACCATGTCGTACAGGCTGGGGTCCCGCCAGTCCACGCCGAAAATGAACTTGGTCCAGCGGACGCGATCCTCGTCCACGTTCCGGATGTATTCCGCGGCGGCCTCGTTCGTCAGGTGCTGGTGCTCCATGACTGACTGGGATCGCATTTCCAGAGGGGCGATCAGTCTGACCCGCAACACATTGGGTATGTCCTTCAGAAGCAGGTGTCCGGCATGTCCATGGTAGACCAGGTCACCGTTCACGGTCTGTTCGAGGAGGGCGGCCTGAACCGCGGTCACGTACAATCGACGGTCCGATGTCAGCCGGCCCCAGAGCCCCGGGCTCTTTTCGAACTTCTTGATCAGGGTTTCCTCGGAAACGCCCACGTTGTCCGCGGCCTTCACCAGGATGCCACGTCCGATGCAGGGGTAACCCAGGGCCGAGGCCAGGCATTCGGCCAGGGCCTTTCCGCCGCTCATGGAACCTCGGGAGATGGTGATGATGGACATCGGGAGATCCTCAGGAACCAATTGCGCCGATCATAGGATAGGACCGATGGCTGTCAACCTCAGGTAGCCAGATATGTGCAAGTCCGGCCGGGTGGGAATCAAACCATGTCGATGTAGCCGCAGGGGCACTCTTCGGCGCACTTCTTGCAGCCGTTGCACAGTTCGATCTTGAACTTGTAGTGCTGACCCTTCGGCAGCTTCTCGAAGACGCTGTTCTGGCAGAACATCCAGCAGGTTTCGCAATCAAAACACATGCCGCAGGACAGGCAGCGCTTGGCCTCGTCGATGGTCTGCTCGGTGTTCAGCCCCTGGGCGATCTCCGCGTCGGGATCGGCAAAGCGCTGGTCCACGGGCATCTCATCGAACTCGTGGCGCACGGCCTCCTTGTAGTACGACAGCTTCATGATGTCGGACTTGACCACCGGGGCCTGCACTGCGTCCTCGGGTACGGGCTTGCCGCGAAGGTAACAGTCGATGGAGATGGCGGCCTTCTTGCCCTGGGCGATGGCGATGGTGGCCAGACCCAGGTCCAGCACGTCGCCACCGCCGAACACGCCTTCCTCGTCCTGCTTCTGCATGTTGGCGTCCACCTTCATCCAGTCGCGACCCTCGCGCAGGTCGGGAAGCGGCTCGAAATCGGGTTCCTGGCTGATGGCCGGGATGAGGGCGGTCAACTCGATCTCGAACTCGGATCCTTCGATGGGCACGGGACGGGCGCGGCCACTGGCGTCGGGCTCACCCAGTTCCTGCTTCTGGCAACGGATGGCCACGGCCTTGCCGTCCTTCTGGATGATTTCGATGGGCTGGGTCAGGAGGTGGATCTTGACACCTTCTTCCTCGGCGCCGTCGATCTCGGGCTGGATGGCCGGCATTTCCTTGCGGGTACGGCGATAGACGATGGTCACGTCAGCGCCCATGCGGCGAGCCACGCGGGCGGCGTCCACTGCGGTGTCTCCTCCGCCCACGACCACTACCTTGTCACCGATTTCGACCTTTTCACCGGAGTTGGCCCGGTTCAGGAACTCGGTACCGGTGAACACGTTTGGGGCGTCCTCGCCTTCCACGCGGAGCTGGTAGCCCTTGTGGGCGCCGATGCCCACGAAGATGGCCCGATAGTCCTTCTTGATGTCCTCGTAGGGAATGTCCTTGCCCACCGACGTGTTGAGCTTCAGCTCCACGCCCAGGTCCAGGATCTTGTCGACTTCCTTCTGGAGCACGTCCCGCGGGAGCCGGTAGGCGGGAATGCCGTAGTAGAGCATGCCGCCGGCCTTGGGGAACGCCTCGAAAACGGTCACACCGTAGCCCCTGCGGGCCAGGTGATAGGCGCAGGTCAGGCCGGCCGGACCGGCGCCAACGATGGCGACCTTCTCGTCGTACCTGTCTTCCGTCAGCATCTTGAACTTCAGATCCTTTTCAAGGCCAAAGTCCCCGATGTGCCGCTCCATGGCGTTGATGCTGACAGCCGAGTCCACTTCGACTCGGTTGCATCCATCCTCGCAGGGATGGGGGCAGACGCGGCCGCAGGTGGCTGGGAAGGGATTGTTTTCGGCAATACCGTAGAACGCCTCTTCCATGGCCTGGTCTGAGGTCTTGCCGTAGGCCTCGTGCTGGGCGATGTTCTGGATCCAGCCACGGATGTCGGTACCCTGGGGGCATCCGCAGACACAGGGAGCCGTCTTTTCGGCTGCTCTCGGTCGAAGATTCGACTCCTCTCCGCCGCCCGAACCGGGCGTTGCACGAACCTTGATGCTCGATTTCTTCTTCTTCAGCTTCATGACGCACTCCTCACTGGTAAGGTCTACTCCCTTGCAGGAACACTGACTTCAATACGACTACGAACCGTCGTTGTTCAAGCCTGTCAGCTCAAGGGTGTGATTTCCGTCCACAAGCCTGGCGGTCAATCGTTGGCCGCGCCTTCCTTGTGGGGAAGCTGGATGTAGCTGCCGCCGAAGTACGCGTACACACAACGACCGTTGTCCATCAGTTCCCGAAGAGCCAGCTTGCAGGTCTTCCGATCGACCTCTGGATACTTCTGCCTGATGGCCTTGGTGAGATCGCCGGCCTTCAGGTTCTTCTTGCCCATGGATTCGGAAACCATCTGAAACATTTCTTCGGCGATTTCCGGGATGCTCGGAGTGCCCATGATGCACCTCCTGGTGAAGATGGGACCGGCGATGTCGCCACCGCCGGCCCCGAAATCCTGACCTAGAACTTCAGGTGGGTGGAACGCTTGTAGGTCCAGCCCGCGTGTTTGAAGTCATCGATGTGGTAACGGGTGAACTCGATACCCGTCAGCTTGAAGAACTTGGGCCAGCCGATGCGTTCGATCCATTCGCCGATGCGCTCGTACTTGCGGGCGCCGGCCGCGTAGACATCGATGATGTTCCGCACGGCTTCGACCACTTCGGGCCACCGGGGGGGATTATTCGGCAGGAACGGAATCGCAAGCTTCGAGAACTTGGGTTCGCTGCGCGCGTTGCTCACCTTGCCGCCGACCCAGATGGACACGCCATCGGTTTCGGGGTTGTTGAGCGGCAGGGCCGGGCAGACCGTGTAGCAGTTTGCGCAGTACATGCAGAGGTCGTCCTGAATTTCCACGGACTTCTTGCCATCTACATCGGCGGTCCGGATGGCCCCGGTGGGACAGGAGGACACCGTGGTGGGGATCTCACACTGCTTGGCAAGGTTGTCGTGATTGGTTGCCGGGGGCTTGGTGTGGATGCCCAGGATGGCGATGTCGGAGCAGTGGACGGCGCCGCACATGTTCAGGCAGCAGGCCAGGGCCACGCGGGTCTTGGCCGGCAGTTCCTTGCCCTGGAAATAGGGCATCAGGTCGTCCATCACGGCCTTCACGATGCCGGAGGCGTCGGTGGCGGCCGAGTGGCAGTGCACCCAACCCTGGGTGTGCACGATGTTGGACACGGGAGCCCCGATGCTGCCCACTGGGAAGCCTTCCTTGTCCAGGTCGGCGATCAGGGGATCTATGTTGGCTTCTTCGGTCAGCAGGAATTCAACGTTGTTCCGACTGGTGAAGCGCAGATAGCCGTCGCAGTACTTGTCCGCCAGGTCGGCGAACAGACGGAATGTGTCAACGGCGATGAGCCGGGGAGACGCGGCACGCACCGTGAACAGCTTGTCGCCGGTTTCGCCCTGGTGGAACATCACGCCGGGTTTGACGATCTCGTGGAACTTCCACTTGCCGTAGTTTTCCTTGACCATGGGCGGCAGGAACTTCTCGTAATGAGGCGGCCCGATGTCGGTAATTCTTTTTGCAGGAGCTTCAGACATTTTTATCCTCCTTGAAGACGGAACCCGTTGAAACGCGGGTGACCGTCATCATTCGTCGTCCTCTTCCTCTTCTTCATCCTGGAAGAAGATGTACGGATTGTCGCGCGGTGCCGAGACCATCTCGGGCTCGGGATCCAGTCCGATGCCGTCCAGGAACGTAGCCATGCCCACGCGCTGGATCAGCTCGCCGACACGCTCGCGGTTCCGGCCGTGCTCGTCCCAGAAGTCCCAGATGTTCCCGATCAGCTCCTTGAGGTCCTCGATTTCGTCCTCGTCGTTGAGGTCGATGAAGGGGACCAGGACCGACGACAGCAGCGCGCCTTCCATGATGGGGGCCTTGGACCCCAGCAGGATGGTGGCGCCCCGTTCCTTGCCGGGGGCCAGTGCCTTGGGCATCGCGTTGATGCAGTGCATGCAGTGCACACACTCGTGATCGTCGATTTCAATGCCGTTGCCGTTGTACTTGATGCACTTGGACGGGCAGTTCATCACCACGTCCGACACGATGTCCATGCCGCCCTTGGCGTAATCGGCCACGGCCGCCTGGTCCACCTGGATTTCGTCCTTCCATGTGCCGATGAGGGACATGTCCGCACGGGCGATGGAGGCGACGCAGTCGTTGGGGCAGCCGGAGAACTTGAACTTGAACTTGTAGGGGAAGGCCGGCCGGTGCAGCTCGTCCTGGAATTCCTGGGTGAACTCGTAGCAGAGCTTCATGGTGTCGTAGCAGGCCCACTCGCAACGTGCCTTGCCCAGGCAGCAGGACGGGGTCCGCATGCAGGAGCCCGATCCGCCCAGGTCGAATCCTGCGGCGGTCAGGTCGGCGAAACAGGGTTCCAGGTCGTCGGTCTTGCAACCAAGCAGCACGATGTCGCCGGTGGAGCCGTGCATGTTGGTCAGCCCGGAGCCGTGCTTCTCCCAGATGTCCGCCAGGGTGCGCAGGGCATCGGAAGTGTAGAACCAGGCCGCCGGCTGGTTGATGCGCATGGTGTGGAAATGAGCGACGGCCGGGTACTTTTCCTGAAGGTCGGAGTAACGTCCGATGACGCCTCCGCCGTAACCCATCACGCCGACGATGCCACCGTGCTTCCAGTGCCCGATCCGTTCCTCGTAGGAGTCCTCGAGCTGTCCCAGAAGATCCTGAACCATGGGCTTGCGTTCCTGGACCTTGTACAACTCCTTGACGAAGCTGGGGTAGGGCCCCTTCAGCAGTTCGTCAAGCATGGGGGTGTCTCTTTTTGCCATCTGTCGTACCCTCCGTCAGTCAAATCACTCCGCCCGACCCATGCCGGACGTGTTCCCGGATTGGATTTCTACTTACAGGCAGGGTGGCTGTCAATTAATTTCGGGTGCGAAGTTGACGAATGATCGATAGAAGTCCTGCTGTCCCGACAATCGTCCAATGTAACGCCCCACACCGCTTTCGGCAGTTTCTTTGATTTTTCTCGGAGTGGGACTGAAAATATAATAGCTACCGATGGTTGGGTGACCGTCATGAATAAAAAACTTATGGGAACGGTCGGGCTCCCGGTGGGCCTGTTGTTCGTCACTGCCGTCCTGTCGGGCCAGAAATCCCCCCAGTGCCAGCCCGTCATGCCTTCGCCGGGCCAGGTATCCTGCGAGATCGCCATGGACTGTGAGGGCCTGCCCCACGTCCTCTGCGAGGGGGAGTGGGAGTGCGCCACGGGTGTCTGTCTCTTCCAGTGTGATGGCGAAATCCCGGACCCTGCGGGCGACCAGTGCTGGGAAAACGGGGACTGTCCCTATGGCCTTTTCTGCGCCCTTCCCGACGGCTGTGCAACCGGTGACGAATGCGTAGAGCCGGGGGGGTGCGAATCCTATCCCGGCTACGGCGCCTGCAAGGGGGACGTGGACTGCCCCAAGGGCTATCATTGCGACCCCTGCGGCTGTCCCGAAGGGGCCCAGTGCTTTGCCTGCATTCCGAACTGCCTGCCCAACATGGACTGCTCCTTCGACGACGATTGCCCTAACGGACAGGCCTGCGAGGTCACCGACGACTGCGGCCCGCCCCCGGGATGCAAGCCCGGGGACGTATGCCCCCCCGTCTGCTGGCCCTACGGCTTCTGCGTGGAACAGGGGCCGCCCCCATGCAAGAAGACCGGGTGCTCGGGACAGTTGTGCGCCGCCGTGGACATCATGACCACCTGCGAGTGGCTGCCCCATTATTCCTGTTTCCAGGAGTTCGGCATCTGCGGCAACAACGGCCCTGGGGGCGGTTGCGCGTGGGAGCTTTCCGACGACCTGGTGCAATGTCTGGCGGATTCAGGGGGGTGAAGGTTCGGTCCGGTCGGGGCGCTGGAAGGATTCGCGGGACCGATCAGAAGTCCATGATCTCGCTTTCCTTGGTGGTGGTCAGTTCGTCTATCTGCCTGACGTAGGTCTCGGTGACCTTGTCGATCTTCTCCAGGGCCTTCTTCTGGTCGTCCTCGGGCAGGCCTTCCGCCTTTTCCAGCCTGGACCGGTTCTCGCGGCGAACGTTGCGCAGCGCGACCTTGCTGTCTTCGGCCATCCGACGCACCTGCTTGGCCAGGTCCTTGCGGCGTTCCGTGGTGAGCGGGGGGATGGGCAGGCGAACGAGATCGCCGTCGCTGGACGGGTTCAGACCGATGTCCGCCACGCCGATGGCCTTTTCGATGGCCGGGATGAGCTTCTTTTCCCAGGGACGGATGGTGATCAGGCGGGGGTCGGCCACTGCCACTGCCGCCACCTGGTTCAGGGGTGTCGGAACCCCGTAATACTCCACCTTGATTCCATCCAGAAGGGCCAGGTTCGCCCGTCCCGTCCTTACCTTGGAAAGGTCTTTTTCGTAGTTGACGATGACCTTGGAGAAGGCCTCTTCCAGGCCGTTCAGGGTTTCTTCAATCATGGCCGCCTCCTAGACTGATTCGGTCACCAGCGTACCAACGGATTTTCCATGAAGCAAATCCACGATCCGGTCGGGTTGCCGGATGCTCAGCACGTGAAGCGGGATCCCGTTTTCCCGGCACAGGGCGACGGCCGTCTGATCCATGACCCTGAGGTTCTTTTCCATCACTTCCTGGTACGTCACACGATCGTAACGGACCGCGTCGGGGTTGGTTTCCGGGTCGCTGTCATAGATACCATCGACCTTGGTGCCCTTGATGATGGCTTCCGCGTTGATTTCCAGGGCCCTCAGCGCCGCACCGGTGTCGGTGGAAAAATAGGGGTGACCCGTGCCCGCGGCGAACAGCACGATCCGACCCCGCCCCAGGTGACGGACAGCCCGGCGCCTGATGAAGGGCTCGGCCACCTTGGGCATTTCCAGGGCCGTGAGGACCCGGGTGTCCAGCCCTTCCCGCTCCAGACCGTCCTGGAACACGAGGCAGTTCATCACCGTGGCCAGCATTCCCACCTGATCGGCGATGGACCGGTCGAACCGCTTCCCTACCTCGGAAATGCCGCGGAAGAAGTTGCCGCCGCCCAGAACGATGCCGATCTCCACGCCCAGCGCGTGCACGGACGCCACTTCCTTGGAGAGGTGTTCCACGGTGTCCGCGTGGACTCCGAAGGCGTTGGACCCCATAAGGGCCTCACCGGACAGCTTCAGCAGGATGCGGCGGTACTTCATCACAGGCCCTCTCCCAGCTCGTAACGAACGAACCGACGGATGCGGATGTTTTCGGCGCACTTTCCGATGACGTCGGTGAGCATGTCCTGCACCGTCTTCGAGTCGTCACGGATGTAGACCTGATCCATCAGGCAGACTTCCTTGAACCACTTGTTCATCTTGCCTTCCAGGATCTTTTCGATGATTTCCGGGGGCTTCTTCTGGCCTTCCATCTGGGCCGCGAAGATTTCTTTCTGCTTGGCCACCTCGGCCTCGGGCAGTTCTTCGCGGGTCACGGCCACGGGCGCCATGGCGGCAACCTGGAGGCAGACCTCCTTCACGAATTCCGTGAAAGGTTCCGAACGGGCCACGAAGTCCGTTTCGCTGTTGACTTCCACCAGGACCCCGATACGACCCTCGCCGTGGACGTAGGTGGCAATCTTGCCGTCCTTGGCGTCCCGGCTCTGCTTCTTCACGGCAGTGGCCTGGCTTTTCTTCTTCAGGTACTCGACGGCCTTGTCAAAGTCGCCGTCCGATTCTTCCAGGGCCACCTTGCAATCCAATATGCCGGCGCCGGTGGCGCTGCGAAGTTCCTTTACCGATGCTGCATCAATAGCCATGTGATTCCTCCTCGTTCCGGGGGCGGCCCCTTCGTTTCCGTTTTCAGTTTTCAGTCGCTGCAGGCTCAGTGGTCGCGGGCGCTGCAGGTTCGGCGGTCTCAGTCGCTTCGGGCGCCGGGGTAGCTTCGGTGCCTTCAGCCGCGGCCTCGGGCTCCTCAGCGGCCTTTTCTTCCTCTCCGTTCGGCGCCTGGTTCCCGCGAATGACGACTTCGGGCCCACCTTCGCCGCCCGGGGCCACCTGACTGACGGCTTCCCAATCCGCCCCACCCTTGCGGGTATGGCTTCCCTCGGTGCAGGCGTCCGCCGTCAGGGAGGCCATGAGACGGATGGAACGAAGCGCGTCGTCGTTGCCGGGAATCACATAGGAAATATTGTCGGGGTCGCAGTTGGTGTCCACCACGGCCACCACGGGGATCCCCAGCCGGTTGGCCTCGCGGATGGCGATCTTTTCACGGTTGGGATCAATGACGAACATGGCGCCGGGTAGACCTTTCAACTGGCGCAGGCCGCGCAGGTTCTTGAGCAGGCGGGTCTGCTCCTTTTCCAGCCGGACCACTTCCTTCTTCTGCAGGCGTTCCACGGACCCTTCCGCCAGCAGGCCGTCGATCTCGTCGATTCGATCCAGGCTCTTCCTCACGGTGACGAAGTTGGTCAATGATCCGCCGAGCCATCGGTTGGTGACGTAGGGCATGCGGCAGCGCTGTGCCTCTTCTTCCATCACGATCTGGGCCTGGGGCTTGGTCCCCACGAAGAGGACCACGTCCCCCTCGCTGGTCACTCTAGACAGGAAATTCATGGAATTCTTGACCAGTTTGACGGTCTGCTGGAGATCCACGATGTGGATTCCGTTGCGCGCCCCGAAGATGTACTGCTTCATCTTGGGGTTCCATCGCTTGGTCTGGTGGCCGAAATGAACCCCGGCTTCGAGCAGTTCTTTGAGATTGGTAGCCATGATGTGACCTCCGTTGACGACCCTTCATGGCCGGTGGCCGGCAGGGTCGCGTCCTCCATCCCCACCGCCAGCGCCAAAGGCGCCACGGAGGCTATACGGGGATGTGCGAAATTCCACGCCACCCCCAGTGGTGGCGCGGCGGCGCTTTCTAGCACATCGGTTTTACGATGGCAAGAGACCGAGGCGTCGATCGTTGATCGAACAGGATGGACTGTCAGCGATAAGCGATGAACGATGGGCTTGGAGCGAGCCTACTTGTTGGCTTCGCCCTGGTAGTACTTCATCAGGATGGCGGCCACTTCGGGGCGGCTGAACTCGACGGGCAGTGACTGACCGGCGGCCAGCATCTCGCGTACCTTGGTGCCGGACAGGAAAACCCAGTCGTCCTTGGTGTGGTCGGGGGCGTCCCGCATCATGATGACCTCGCCCCGCTTCTTGGACCAGGCCGTGTGGTCCGCCTTGAAGATTTCGATCTCCATGGCGCCCGCGGGCACTTCTTCGTCGAAGATGGTCTGGGCGTCGAATCCACCATAGTAGTCACCCACGCCGGCATGGTCACGGCCCACGATCAGGTGGGTGCAGCCACAGTTCTGCCGGAACAGGGCGTGCAGCACCGCTTCCCGGGGACCGGCATACAGCATGTCGTAACCGTAGCCCGTGATCGCCACGGTCTTCGGCGGGAAGTAGAGTTCCGCCATCTTCCGGATGGCCGCATCACGGACGTCGGCTGGGATGTCGCCCTTCTTGAGCTTGCCCAGGAGCATGTGGATCAGGATGCCGTCGGCGTTGAGCGCGTTGTAGGCCATCCGGCACAACTCTTCGTGGGCGCGGTGCATGGGATTGCGGGTCTGGAACGCCACGACCTTTTCCCAGCCGAGTTCGGCGATCTCCTCGCGGATCTGCCAGGCGGTGCGGAAGGTTTCGGGGAATTCCGTCTCGAAGTACGAGAAGTTGAGCACCTTGATGGGACCGGAAATGAATGTCTTTCCCACGGTGTTGAAGGCGTTCACACCCGGGTGGTCCATGTCGTCGGTGCGGTAGATTTTCTCGGTCATGAACTTCATCTGGTCGTCGGTGGCCTCCTCGATGGCCTCAACGGTCATGACCGCGATGATGGGGTTGCCATCGACATTGGGGTCCTTCAGGGCGATCTGCTTCGCGCCCTGGATGGCCGAGGCGTCGGGCACCACGTTGACCACCGGGACGGGGAAGAACAGGCCGTTGGCGGTCTTCATCTTCTCGGCTACGGCGAGCGAGTCGGCGAGGTTCATGTAGCCGGTGAGGGGGTTGAAGTAGCCACTGCCCAGCATGACGGCGTTGGCTGCGGCAGCCGAGCAGACCGTGATGGCAGGAAGGCTCTTCGCTTCGTTGGCCAGCGCTTCACGTTCGCCGGCATCCATTACGAACAGGGGATTGAGCTTGTCTGAACCATGCGGATTGATCATGACTGTTCCCTCCAGTCCAGTGGACGATCGATTGCAAAGAAAAAACCGTTCAGTCGATACAGGTTCTTTTACGGGTTGTCCATGGATGATCGTTGTTTTGTTGACGCGGGTCAGGTGGATCTTGAGATCAGAGGAGTTCTCGCAGTTTCCTGAAGATCCGCGCTGTGTCGGAAAAAGTGCGGACCACCGTGTCTATCCGTTCCTTCACCGGCCTGGACTTTTCCAGGGCCGTGCGGGCGAAGCGGTCCCGTTCGGCCTCGCTCATCTTCCCCATGATGCGCTTCCCGTCGGCGCGGTTCGCCGCAAGACGTTTGCCGTGCTTTTCCAGGTACTTGTCCAGTTCAGCCATGGCAACGTCGTTCTTTCCCTCGGAATGCTCCAGGATGTACAGCACTTTTTCGAGGTGGTAGAGGGAATCGGCGTGGAGCCGCTCGGCCTCGCTCTGACACCCGGCCGCCGCCAGGATCAGTCCCGCCGCCGCGGCCACGATGATGGGGTGAAGACTCTTCATGGTCGTTGCTGGTGCGAAAGGGGGGACTTGAACCCCCACGAGCCGAAGCTCACTAGAACCTGAATCTAGCGCGTCTGCCAATTCCGCCACTTTCGCGCACGAAAAGCGAGGCGGAATATACGGCCTGAATGACGAGGTGTCAAGACGTTTAGGGCGCAAGCAATCTGCGCTGGAAGGGTTTTCAGCCCATTGCCCATCGCCAATCGCCCATCGTTTCCCTAGGACCACGAATCGAGGCGGATTGCTGCGACCGCAAGGCGGTCGCGCAAGGGGGGTGGGGCCCCGCGCGAAGCCGAAGGCAAGCGTGAGGGAGGGGGCGAGCGTGCCCCCCTGGCCACGGGTGTCCGGATGTCTGATTTCGAAACAGGTGCCTTGGGGTATTTTTATATTGATATGCCGATAATATCCAGAGTTATCAAGATGTTACTCTCAACGCGGATTCCTCGGCGCGAAAAGCCGATCCGCCGCGTCCTGGAGTCGGGTGGACAGCGCAGGGCCTAGGCTCACGCTTTCCTCGTAGTGCTCCTTGGCCCCTTCCGCAAACGTAATCGTGTCCAGGATAAAGGGAACGGCGAACATCTCTTCCATGGGCCTGGAGAGCAGCAGCGTACAGTCGGGTTCGGGAATGATGTAACCCGTCATTTCACCCGTCAGGCCCAGCAGCACTGGGAATTCCGCGTTCAGAAAGGTCTTCAGGGGCGGGGCGTCGGGCTCGGCGTAGGACAGGACGTAGGGGGCGGCATGGGCGTTGAGGCAGTCGCAATCCCCGATCTCGATGGTGTCGCGGCAGTCCTCGTAGGGCACCCCGGCACAGTCCGGGTCCGTGTAACCGAACCAGGTGGAGTCCGGACCCCTGAGTGACGCGTCTTCGTACTCGGCAGCGGCGCCCGGCGGCGTCCCCATCCAGAGTTCGGGAAGAAGCTCGCCCGGGGCCGTGAGCAGATGGACCGTCCCCAGTTCCAGGGACCACATGCGGGTCGGCAGGCACCCGGTCACCTCACCGGCGGCTTCCTGGGGACAGTCCTCACCCACCACCAGGTGATCCTGCGGATAGTCCAGGATGGTCGCCTCGAAGGCATCGTAGATGTCCTGGATGGCGTCCATGTACTCGGGATAGAGGAGTTCGACCAGTTCTACCAGGGGATCCAGGATGGCCGTGTCTTCCTTGCGCCCGAAGACCTGCAGGTACCGGTTCTGGATGGGGAGCATCAGCGGCACGCTGGTCAGCCGGACCGTGGGGGCGTCCATGGGCGAGGCCTCCTCCAGCAGGCCGGCCGCCAGCCCGCCCAGCAGCCGTCCGTAGGAGTCGGTCCTTTCCCATTCTTCGTCCGGCGTCCAGGCGGGGATTGGATCCCCGTCCGCATCCACGCGGGGGTCGCCCGGTTCGGCACCGTCGCATTGGGGATCTCCCGCCTGCAGGGCGTCCTCGTCGCAGGTCTCCCACAGGATGGCGCCCTGGGGGTCGGTGGCGGGGAGCGGCACGCCCAGGGGCGTCTGTAGACCGCCCTCGGCGCCGATCCAGACCATCCCCGTACCCCCTAGACGATCCTCCAGGAGCTCCCGGGCGGCGTGGGCGAAGTCACTGGTGATGTGATGTCCTCCGCC
This sequence comes from Deltaproteobacteria bacterium, assembly GCA_016784945.1. Lineage (GTDB taxonomy): Bacteria > Myxococcota_A > UBA9042 > DTJE01 > DTJE01 > JADDHL01. The sequence goes on from JADHTP010000007.1 coordinate 12,614, forward strand.
GCTCACTTCCACGTGGGTATGGACGTGAACGATGGAAGCGATGCCCTGTCCCTTCAGGTCGAAGAGGCCGATGGCCGTCAGCGTGTCATCGGTTGTGACCGGGTCGCGGGTGTCCTTGATCAATCCGGTGGTCCGCCACACCGGGCCCTTGCCGCCGAACTCCGGCGAGGTGAAGTAGGGTGATACGGAACCCACCGCCGTGGCGTCGGCCCTCAAGGTGGCCGGCTCGGCGGAGGCGGCGGCTGACCGGACCGCTTCCACGATGGCCTCCACCAGCTGTTCCTGGTAGGCCGGGACCAGTCCCGAATGGCTGGTATCCGTTCCCCACAGTCCGATGGTGTCCGGCGCCGCGTGGGTGTGGGTCGCATGGATCAGCACCCTGTGGCCGTCCCATCCCAGGTCTTCCAGCGCCTGGTAGGCCAGCGAGCATCGGTAACCGGTGATACCCACCAGGTCCAGGACCACCACGGCCACGTATTCGCGGTCCCTGGAAAGTACCAGGGCGCGGGCCCAGATCGGGTCCCGGATCTCCGTGGCAGGCCGGTTCTTTCCAAAACCCGCCAGGTAATACGTGGCGGGTCCGTCGAGGTCCGGTGTGATGTCCACGGCGGCGGCGCCTGCATAGAGGATCCCGTCCTCCACCAGCGGCAGACCCAGGACCTGGGAGGGGGGCGTCACGTCCTCCCCCGTTGAATGATCCGCGATTTCCGCGTCCGGAGACGGGTCGGTGATCTCCCCCGCCTCGTGAGAGCCTCCGTCATCCATGGGGCCCGGCGTGTCGTTTGCATTCCCTTCGTCGCCGGTTCCGCAACCCGCCGCCAGCATGAATCCCAGGACCACCGGAACAAGCCCGGGCTTCATGACCGCCTCCATGTCCGCTCTTGACTTCCCTGGGCCGCGAGGCAGACCCGTGCCAGGGCGAACAGGAGGTCCGAAAGGCGGTTGAGGAATCTCAAGGACTCTTCGGGCACGGGCGACGACCTTCCCAGGGCGACGGATCTCCGCTCGGCCCTTCGACAGGTTGCGCGGGCCGCATGCAGGGCCGCCTCCGCCCTGGACACGCCGGGCAGAAGAAAGTTCCTTAGTTCTTCCACCCGACCCTGCGCCTCGTCGATATGCCGTTCCAGGTACTTCACGTCGTGGTCGTCCACGCCCACGTCCGCTTCACCCGATGGAGTGGCCAGTTGGGAAGAGAGGCGCATGATGGCCTCCTGGCAGGACTGAAGGATTGAGGCCAGAAAGTCCCGGTCCGGCCCGTGTTCGAGGCCTTCTTTCACTTCCACAAGGGCGGTCCCGAGGGCCACGTTGGTTTCGTCCACGGTCCCGTAGGCCTCCACCCGGGCGTCGTCCTTGCCCACGCGATCGCCGCCCAGGAGGCTGGTGCGGCCTCCGTCACCCGTCCTGGTGTAGAGCTTTGTCACTATCGCCCTCTTCCTGGGCCGCCAGTGCAGCGGCGTCACCCTGGAACTCGTAGCCGCAGGGCTCACGCAGGCACAGGGTGGTCTTCGAGTTCCGCCTGGTACGCAGGAACATGGACGGCGCCCCGCACTGGGGGCAGGGCCGTTCCATGGGGGAATAGCTGGTGCTGAACTTGCACTCGGGGTAGCGGTCACACGAAAAGAACCGCTTCCCCTTGCGGGAGCGCTTCTCCACCATGTGGCCCTCGCAACTCTCCACGGGACACCGCTCGGGAAGGGTGAACGTCTTTTTGAAATCGCATGCAGGGTACCCGGAGCAGGAAATGAACCGCCCGAAACGGCCGGAACGCACCAGGAGGGGTTCGCCGCACTTGGGACAGGAACCCACGTCCTCCGCCTTCCGGACCGTGACCTTTCCGTTCTCGTCCCGTTCGAACTCGCCCGTATTCCGGCAGGCCGGGTAGGCCGAACAGCCCAGGAAGGACCCGTTCTTTCCAAAGCGGATGAGCATCTCTTCGCCGCACAGCGTGCACATCACCCCCGAAGGCATGGCCAGGGACTTCACGGACCGCATCTCCACCGCCGCCTTGTCCAACGACTCCTTGAAACCCCCGTAGAAATCGGTCAGCAGTTCCTCGCGCCCTTTGTTGCCTTCGGCGATGAGGTCCAGGTCCTCTTCCATGCGCGCAGTGAAGTCGTAGTTCACGATGTCGGTGAAATGCTCCACCAGCAGGTCGTTGACGATACGTCCCAACTCCGTGGGTTGGAGCCTGCCTTCCTGTTTGAGGGAGTATCCCTTGTCCTGGATGGTCTTGACGATGGATGCATAGGTGGACGGGCGGCCGATCCCCCGTTCCTCCAGTTCGCGCACCAGGGATGCCTCCGAGAATCGCGGCTTGGGCTTGGTGAAGTGCTGCTCACCCACCAGGTCCAGCATCTTCAGCGGCTCTTCGGGAGTCAGGCCCGCGGGAATCTCGTTTCCCTCGGCCCAGGCATTCGTGTTGTTCCCGTTTTTCTCTTCGGTGTTCTCGGCCCTTTCCGCCCTTTCCGCCCTTTCGGCCTGCATGGCCTTGGCAATGGCCCGGTGACCATCGAATTTCTCCACCGAGCCGGAGGCCTGGAAAATCGCCTCGGCGGCCGCGATGTCCACGGTGGTCTGTTCGTCCACGGCAGCGGCCATCTGGCAGGCGAGGAAACGGTTGTAGATCAACCGGTAGAGACGGAACTCGTCGTTCTTGAGTAGCTGGCGGACCTCGTTGGGACGCCGCACCGCGGACGTGGGCCGGATGGCCTCGTGGGCGTCCTGGGCCTTCTTCTTGTTCTTGAACATCCGTGGGCTGGACGGGACGTACTGAGGTCCGAACCGGCTGGCGATTTCTTCCCGCGCCGCGGTGACCGCATCCGTGGACAAACGGACCGAATCGGTACGCATGTAGGTGATCAGGCCGACGCGACCTTCGTTGCCCAGTTCGATCCCTTCGTACAGGCGCTGCGCCACGGCCATGGTGTGGGCCGGAGAGAACCGCAGACGACGGGACGCCTCCTGCTGAAGCGTACTGGTGATGAATGGCCTTCCCGGAAAGCGGGATACGTCCTTGCGATCGACCTTGCTGACCTTGAATGCCTCTACCCCGAGGCGCTCGATCAGCTTGTCCGACTCTTCCTTGCTGCCGACCTCCGCCTTTCGATCGGAGAGCTTGAGGAGCTTGGCCCTGAAGGCGGTTTCGGTGGCCGAACCCTCGCGCTCCAGGACCACCGTGATCACCCAGTACTCACGTTTGACGAAGGCCTCGATCTCGCGCTCACGTTCCACGATGAGCCGGACCGCCACCGACTGGACCCGCCCCGCGGACAGGCCGCGCTGGACCTTTCGCCAGAGGATGGGGGATATCTGGTAGCCCACCAGCCGGTCCAGGATCCGCCGGGCCAGCTGGGACTCGTACATCTTGTCGTTGAGTTCCCGGGGGCTGTCCAGCGCGTTGCGCACACCGGACGGCGTGATCTCGTTGAAGAGTATCCGATCGATGTTGTCGTTGACCTTGGAAAGCTCCTGGGCGATGTGCCAGGCGATGGCCTCCCCTTCGCGGTCGGGGTCGGGCGCCAGAAGGACGCGCTCGGCCGACTGGGCCGCCTTCTTCAACTTGTCCATGATCTTCCGTTTGGAAGGCACGACCCGGAGCTGGGGCTTGAAACCCTTTTCCAGGTCCACACCGAGGCTCTTCAAGGGCAGGTCCTTGACGTGCCCGGCCGAGGCCAGGACCTCGTATTCGCCACGCAGGTACTTCTTGATGGTGTCCGCCTTGGCCGGCGACTCCACGATGATCAGGGGCTTGCTCAACGTTCCTCCATTCTGGTTACGGCCCCATGGGACCGTTTGATTCCACTTACGCGTCGCCCGGGCTCCCCGCGTGTGCGCGCACGGATATTATCGATTCATTTGGCGGAATGATCGTCAAGTTGTTTTTCGAGTTCCCTGATTTCGCGGTCCTGAACCTTCTGTTTCGAGGCCAGACTGAGGACGTAGACCCCGATTATGAACCACATGGCCATATAGGCCGCCACCACCAGCGTGTCACCCTGGACCGTGTTCCGCGCGGTCTTCCAGGTCTCGGCGGTTCCGGTTTCCTGGGCCAGGGCCACCAGGGGATCGGCCAGGACGGCCACGGCGAAAAGGGCTGACGCCACGGTGCGCAGCGCGTGGCGGATCCGGTTTGACGTGGTCATGGAGACCCTCCGGGTGGATTGATGAGACGGCGTGCGTTCCGGTTTCATGTCCCTTCTCCCGCGTCCAGCGACAGGAAGAGGTCATCGAGTCGCCGGTTGTTCAGTTCCTGCCGGGCCCTGATGACGATCAGCGCGACGCTCACCAGCGACATGGCCAGTACGCTGGCGAAGAACGCCAGTTTCATTCCAGGCACGTTGAGCCCCCCCTTGTAGACCACCTGGGGATGGGCGCCGCCCCATCGCTGCACCGCGAAGTGGATGAAATAGAGGGCAGGGAGGCCGATGACGGCCAGTCCCGCCGCCACGCCCCGACCGAAGCGGTCGCTCCCCGCGAAGGCCCTCAACGCCAGGTAGGCGAGGAACAGGAGGAAGATCATCAGCGACAGGGTCAGCCTGGGTTCCCAGGTCCACCAGGTTCCCCAGGCCTTGCGTGCCCACAGGGGCCCGGTCACCAGCACGATGGCGCCCAGGGTCACACCCACTTCGGCGGTGGCGACACCGATGGCGTCCACCACCCTGGATACCCGGCTTCCGGCCCGTTCCGTGACCAGGAAGACGAGGCCGGCCACGCCGCACAGGGCGAAGGCGAGCATCATGTTGATGGCTGATCCCACATGGAAATAGAAGATCTTCTGGACGAACCCCATGGTCGCTTCGATGGGCGCGACGAAGAATACGGCGTACAACGCGTAGAGGACGGCGGCTGTCGCCAGGATCGCGAGAATGGGGCCCGCGCCGATGATGTTGGCCTTGTTCATGAGCGTATCATCCTTTCGAACAACAGAAGTGTAGCGACGGCGAAGATCATGTCAAAGCCGATGAGGAATCTCAGCCACATGGATACGTCCTCGGCCAACGGAGCGCCCACGGCCAAAGACGTCACCTTGACCCCCGCGATCACCACTGGCATCAGCAGGGGAAAGGTCACCAGGGGCAGCAGCACCTCTTTCATCCGCGCATTCATCAGCATGGCCGAAAAGAGGGTCCCCACCAGGCTCAATCCCAGGGTCCCCAGCAGCAGTGCGCCCAGGAACGGCCCCGGGCGGGGAACGGAAAGGTCGAAGAACAGAATGATGAGGGGGACGGTCAGGAGTTCCATGAAGACCGTGAAGAGGAAGTGCCCCGTGGCCTTGGCCGCGAAGATGGCGCTGCGGCTCGCGGGCGTGAGCAGCATGGCCCAGAGGCAGCCGTTCTCGCGCTCGCGGTCGAAAAGTCGGTTCTGGCCCACCGTGGAAGCAAAGAGCACCGTGACCCAGATGATGCCCGGCCCGTAGTCCCGCACCCGCGTGGGGTCCGAAAGAAAGGCGAAGCTGAAGACCACCACCAGCAGCAGCGAGAACAGGGCCATGGGATAGAGGATGTCCCGGGTCCTGAACTCCATGGCCAGGTCCTTGCGCAGGATGACGGCGAAATGTCGCAGGGACGACATCAGTTCCCTTCCCCCTCCATTCTCTGGAAGGCCCGTCGGGCGCCTTCGGGACCGCCCGGTTCGTCGAGCACCAGGCGTCCGGCCTCCAGGACCATCACACGGGTGCCGCCGGCGCCCACCTCGTCCTGGCTGTGGGACGCCATGAACACCAGTCCCCCGTTTTCCACGTGGGCCGACAGGGTGGCCGTCAGCCAGTCCCGTCCAGGCGCATCCAGGCCAGTCGAAGGTTCGTCCATGAACCAGACGGTGGCCCGCGAGGAAAGCAGGCGGCCCACAGCCACCCGCTGCTGCATGCCGCGGGAAAAGGCCCGGACCACCCGGTCGGCATGGTCGGCGAGGCCTACTTTTTCCAGGGCATCCGAGGCCCGTTCGCCGGGGTCCTTTGCATTCTGGAGTGTCGCGAAGAACTCCAGGTTTTCCCGGGCCGTCAGGTCGGGATAGATGAAAAGGTCGTGGGGCAGAAAGGCCGTAACGGCGCCGTACTCCCGTCCGGTTACCTCTTTCTGGTCCCGATCCAGGACCACCTTCCCGCGGTCCGGGGGGTCACGTCCCGCCAGCAGGGACAGCAGGGTGGTCTTTCCCGCGCCGTTTCTCCCCACCAGTGCCACGCATTCGCCGCCAGTGGCCATAAAACTGATGTCGCGCAGGAGGTGCCTTCTTCCCACGATCCGGGTCAGGCCTTCCGCCGAAAATCGGAGTTGGCGAGCCCGGTTCATGGTTCGGTTCTCGCTTTCTTTGTGGTCAGCATGGCGATCCCCAGTATAGCGGCGGCAAGGAACACCAGGGCAATTCCCGTGTCCCGGTAGGGACCGAAGGCGCTGGGTAGATGGCCCGCGGAAATGCTGAGCACGGACCCGGCGCGGATGGGCCGGGTGGCCGTCATGGTCTGCCAGGTGCCTTCCTCCTCCGTTTCTTCGTTGTACGAGTAGGGCACCAGGGGTCGCAACTGGATTCCGTAGGTGGGGTTCCGCCGGGTGATGAACCGGACACCGTCCAGGTCGAAGGCGGGTCTGGTGGACAGCACCAGGGCCTGGGAGTCCACGGGAATGGAATATTTCACCTGGGCGCGCAGGCCTCCCCTGGACGAGGGGACGCCCTTGACCTTCAGACCGTCCGGCCCGAACTGGAATCTGGCCCCACCGGACGCCTTGGTTTCCACCCCGTTCGGGTGGTCGGTGGACCGTTTCTTCATGGCGGGAACGGGGCCGCTGTCCGGCAGAAGGATGGGGAATTCCCAGGTCCCATCGGCCGCCGATTCGCCCTTCGCGCGGATCTCCAGCACCTGACTCACCGACACCTGGGAATCGCCGGCAACGACCTGGACCACCAGGGAGGCGCTCAGGTCCTCGGCCCGGACCATCCCGCCCCACAGGACCGCGAAAAGCGGCGCAATGATCCACGGGATCCGCGGCCACCATGGCTGGGCCCTGCGGCGCATCCTACTCATCCTTGCCCCAGAGGGATCCGGTCATCTTGAGCACCCGGACCAGGGCCACCACCATGCAGGCGGAAGTGGCCAGGACGAAGGCCATGTCGATCAGTCCGGTCAAGGGGAAACCTCCCTGTCCCGTGGACGCCGGCGACTACGACGGGGGACCACCAGCACGAACCCCATGAGGATGACCACGAGTGAACCGGCCCACAGCCAGGTCATGAGCGGATTGGACGTGGCGGACAGGTTCACCGCCAGCGATCCCCTGCCCGGCATGGAGGCCACGTAGAGGTCGTACAACAGGCCACTTTCGATGTCCACTTCCGTGGTGGGATTCTCGAACTTGAGGTAGAAGCGCATCTCGGGTTTCAGTATCCGTCCCACGCCGGCGGGCAGGATCCTGACCCGGGAGGGGTCCTTCACCGACATGGCCGTGACCAGGTAGGCGGGTGGCTGTGCAGAAACCAGTCCGGCCAGCAGGGATTCGAACAGTTCGGCGTCGTCGCAGCGCAGCACCAGGAGCGGGTCGCCCCGACTCGGGAGCACGGTCAGTCGTTCCTTGCCGAGGGCCGTTTCCAGGGTCTTCAGCTTCTCCATGAGACGGCGAAAGCCCCCAGGAATCACCTTGAGACTCTCCAGGGACGCCGGAGCCAGGTACAGTTGCCTTCGTCCCCGGTCGACCCGGGCCACCTTGAAGTCTTCCAGGATCACAGTCCGGGCGAAGTTGCGGGCGTGAAAGGCGCGGGCGGCTCCGGGCGACTGGAATTCCACAAGGGCCTCCGGCGGGGAAGGTGATTCCACCTTGAGGACCTCTGGAACGGACCTGAGTCCGTCCAGCACCGGACCGGGGAGGGGCTTGCGGTGAGGATAGGCCAGCACCTCGGACGTCACCGATGCATATCCGCCCGAGACCACGAATTCACCCCGTGTCCTTACCAGGGTGAGGTCGGTCCCGCCCAGTTGGATCTTTCCCATGGGTTCCAGGACCACGTCCTTTTTTTCTTCCTTGGCGGCCGCTCCCGCGAAGCCCAGGAAGCACAGGGCCAGGCCGGCGTGGACCACGTGTCCCCCGAACCGTCCGGGATTGTTGCGCAACAGGGACACGGCCGTTGGAAGGAACCGTCGGCCGGTGATCCGGCGGCTGGCTCTGACGGCCCGCAGGGTATCCACCGAGGCCGTGGCCAGCACCCAGACGGCAAAGAGGACGCCCAGCAGTCCATAGATCCCTGCCACGGACAGACCCCGCAGGGTGATGATGACAGAATCGTAGAAGGGGAAACCCAGGTCTGTGGACACGCGGTCCGCCCGGGTGAGGACCACCGCCAGCCCCACGACCAGGGCAATCCCCGCCGAACCCAGGGCGGTCCAGCCCAGCGAACGCAGCACCATGGGCCTGTTCCCCGTCCTGAAGGGCAGGATGGGGCCGATGGCGGTGAGCATCAGGATGAGCAATCCAACGGGGGACACGACCCGATTGAACCAGTCGGGCCCCACGTCCAGCGCGCGCGTCAGTCGGGCGACCTGCGAACCCGTGAGCGAGTTGTACCCGTCGATAACCGAATTGATGGAGGCCTGGAGCGCGGGGGATTCCGACAGCTTCGGGAGGAGGGTTCCCCACAGAACGATGAAGATCGCCACCATGAACAGGAGGCTGTTGGCCACAACCAGTGATTCCCGTGACCACAGGGACTCCACCCGGTTCGCCGGCTCTAGTTTCCGATAACGCCAGGCGAGCAGGGCAAAGCAGATCAACACGAGAGCCAGCATGTAATACAGGAAATAGGGCGTGAGCACCGAGTTCGCGAACGAGTGGAGCGACGCGATGAGCTGGCTCCTCGTGAGGAACGTGGCGAATATGGTCAGGATGAAGGTCAGCATCACCAGGACGAAGTTCCAGCGTCGCAGCATGCCCCGTCGGCGTTCAGCCGCGGAAGAATGGAGCAGGGCCGTGCCCGATAACCAGGGGAACAGGGCGGCGTTTTCCACGGGATCCCAGCCCCAGAACCCGCCCCAGCCCAGTTCCAGGTACGCCCACAGGCCCCCGATGATGAGTCCCGCCGTGAGCACGGTCCAGGCGAACAGGTTCCAGGGTCTCGACACCTCCAGCCAGCTTCCGTCCAGGCGTCCGGACACCAGGGCGCCCACGGCGAATCCGAAGGGGATGGTGTAGGCCACGAATCCCATCAACTGGAGGGGAGGGTGGATCGCCATGAGGGGATTCTGCAGCAGGGGATTCATCCCGGAGCCGTCGCCCGGTCCGGCATGGGTCAGGAAGACTTCGAAGGGATGGGAAGCGAATACCATCAGCACGTCGAAGAACAGCAGGGCCAGGGCGACCACGGCGTTGGTTGCGCCGAAGAAGGCCGTTTCGTCACCGCGGTGCCGCCAGCACAGGAGAGCGGCCAGGGACGACAAAGATACGACCCAGAACAACAGAGCGCCCTTTTCACCGGCCCAGAAGGCCGAGAGCAGATAGACCAGGGGCATGCCGGTGTCGCTGTAGGACGCGATGTACTGGTTCGAAAAATCGTGGGTCAAGAAGCCGTGAAGGAGGACGAGGGCGATGGCGGCGTTGAGCCAGGCCACGGAACCCATGCCGTAGCCCGACGCTCGGACCAGACGCCTTCTGCGACCGATGGCGCCGGCCAGGGCCAGGGCCGATACGATGGCCGTCAGACCGAAGGAAACCAGCACGAGGACTTGACCCAGAACCTGCATGCGCTGGTCACTCCTTCTGGTGTCCGCCCTGGTATTTCTTGTTGTAGTAGTCCTGGTATTCGTCTTCGTTGATGCCGGCCTCTTCGTATTTGGACGGGCACTTCACGGTGATCAGGGCCACCTCCATCGTGGGTTCTTCCGACGACCCCGCTTCCTTGGACAGGCGGCCCTGAAGGATGACCTCCCGTTCCTCGGCAAAGGGGTCGGGCACAGCGCCCTTGAAGTGGCAGTCGAGCTGCCGCCCCCCCTTGTCACTGATGGCGAAGTCCAGTTCGAACGGTGTGGCTCCCTGCTTGATGGAACCAGGCACCACGTTACCAACGACCTTGAAAACCCGGGAGTCCAGGTCCCCAGGGGACTCCAGCACCTGCTGCAGCGTCAGGCTGAACACACCGGACGACAAGGAAGAGCCGACGATGGCGACACCACCGACGACCACGGCCACCGCAACGAGGACGGTTACTATCTTCTTGATAGCCAAGGAACCTCCAGGTTCGACTCCGCACTGCCTACCAGACCGCACGGATCATGTAAAGCGATGGGGCCGCAAACCCAGCGTTGAAGCCGCAAACCGGCGGGAACCCCTTCCGAGGTCTTATATTGGATAAACAGGACAAAGTAAGTCTTATATGTATGAGCCAAGCTTGAAGGATTGACTTCAGGATGGCTGGTGCTCCCGGCTTTCCGCCAGGCGCCTTGTCGTCACTTCCAATCCCGGTCAGTCCGCCCGTGGCCCGACCGCGATTTCGAAGGCGGAATCTACCAGGACCCGTGCGACCCGTGAGAGCCGTGGGACCCGTGCGACCCGTGCGACCCGTGAGAGCCGTGGGAGCCGTGGGAGCCATGGGACGCATGGGATCCGTGGGATCCGTGCGAACCGTGGGACCCGTGGGACCCGTGGGAGCAGTGCTGCTCAACTCCGAGATCGCTTGCAGGTCCATGCTCGCCAGCCGGTCCAGTGCCGGCCAGGGCATGTCCACTGCTTCCCGCCATCATGAGAAACGTGCCGACTGCAGCTGCCTGGCCCCGGGTGACTTTCCCTTCTTCGCTGGAAAGGAAGTCTTGAACCCGCTTCTTGAAAGTGGGTAGTCTCTTTGAGGCCATAGGTACCCCTCCAAAACAGATTGTCCGATTCATTATCCGGGTTGATCCCGGCATCGTCAAGGATTTTTTTATGACGGATCGGCGTCCGCAGTATCAGAAACAGGGGGATCGTTTTCCATAACGGGCGCTTCGGTCGGGGGGGCGTTCCCGGGTGGGGGTGAAACGGGAGTGCCCGAAAGTCGCGTTTCGATGATTTTGGGGCTGAATCGTACCTCGTTGAGACACACGCAGATCAGGATGTCCTCCCGGTCGAACCGGGTTTCGATGTTGTCGATGAAGGCGATGGCCTTGTCATCCTCGATCTTTTCGATGGTCTCCACGTCTTCGCTGATGGTCTTCACCTGCTCCAGCATGGCATGGTAGACGTCGCGATGGGCCTGGTTCCACAGGAGAACGAGAATGTCCGCGAGCGACTCGTTCTGTTTTTCGAAGATCTGGGCATGCAGCGCTTCAGTGACCTTTTTCCTGCCCAGGGTCTGGGGCCTGTAGCCCTTGAAATAGCGGGCATAGACCATGGGTTCCAGTCGCCGGCAGTAGTCCAGGAGGATCGACCGATCGAGAGACTTTACCAGTCGTTCGAACACCCCTTCCAGTCGGGCGAATATTTCGATTGAATTCATGGATGGTTCCCCTTTTTCACCTTGTTGCGATCGGGCCCGGCAATCACCGAGAAACTAGCACCGCCCCAAGGAGATCGTCAAGGGACGGTCCTGACACCTGTTTCAATTCGTAACACACCCTTACCGCGGGCCGATCCATGGGGACCAGGCGGCCCAGGTCGATGGGGGTTCCCACCACCACGAGATCCGACGGTGTGGACTGGATGGTCTGTCTGAGTTCGTCCACCTGGCTTTCGGAATATCCCATGGCGGGCAGCACCGCCCCCACGTGAGAGTACCTGTCGAAGGTGTCCTGGATGGAACCCACGGCCCACTGCCGGGGATCGACCAGCCGGGCCCCCTGGCGTTGCGCGAACACGGCTCCGGCGCCGAAGGCCATCCCGCCATGGGTCAGGGTGGGGCCGTCTTCGACCACCAGCACGCTCTTTCCGGCTAGGGGCTCGGCGGAATCCGTGGTGATTTCGGAGCGGGCTTCGATGATCTGCGCCCCGGGATTCAGGTTTTCGATGGAGTTCCGCAGGTCCGTGACGGATTCGGGCTCGGCCGAATCCACCTTGTTGATGATCACCACGTCGGCCATCATCACGTTGGCCTGTCCCGGGTGGTAGGTTCGCTCGTGCCCGGATCGGAACGGGTCGGCCACCACCACGTGGAGGTCGGGGACGTAGAAGGGCAGGTCGTTGTTTCCGCCGTCCCAGAGGATGACATCGGATTCGACTTCGGCCCGGTCCAGGATGGCGTGATAGTCCACGCCGGCGAAGACCGCGGATCCTTGCGCGATGTGGGGTTCGTATTCCTCCCGCTCTTCGATGGTGCAGTCGGCCTCGGTCAGGTCCTCCATCCGGGCAAAACGCTGTACTGCCTGCTTGTGGAGGTCACCGTACGGCATGGGATGACGGATCACGGCAACGCGTTGGCCCCGGCCCTGGAGGAGGGAGGCGATGTGTCGGGATGTCTGACTCTTGCCGCATCCGGTTCTTACGGCGCAGACCGCCACCACGGGGAGGCTGGACTTCAGCGAGGTGTCCCGGGCGCCCAGCAGACGGAAGTCGGCACCGGCCGCGATGACGCGGCTGGCGCGGTCCATGACGTGGATGTGGGTGACGTCGCTGTAGGCGAACACGACCTCGTCGATCCCTTCCCTGGCAATCAGGGACTCCAGTTCCGCTTCGTCCCGGATCGGTATCCCGTCGGGGTACAGGCCGCCCGCCAGTTCGGAGGGGTAGCGCCGTCCCGCGATATCGGGAATCTGGGCGGCGGTGAAGGCCACCACGCGGTAGTCCCCGTTGTCGCGATAGACGCAGTTGAAGTCGTGGAAGTCCCGTCCGGCGGCTCCCATGATGACGACCTTTCTTGGGTTGGACATCCCGTTCTACCTCCCTTCTGCGCGTGCCGTAACATCCGATGGGGGCATGGTCGATCGTCCGGGGGCGACCGTCAATCGTTTTCCTGGCTTCAGCGGCTCCGGGTCACACCGACCCGCTTGCAGACGGGGGACAGGGGGCACCGGCTGCAGAAAGGTGACTGGGGTCGGCAAACCCTCTGGCCGTAGGACTCCAGAAAGGTGTTGATGGGCTTCCAGTATTCCCTGGGAAGGGACCGACGCAAGGCGAATTCCGTGTCATCGGGATTCCGGGTGCGGACCATTCCAAGGCGGTTCGAGATGCGGTGCACGTGGGTGTCCACGCAGACGCCCGGCAGGTCGAAGCCTTCGGTCAGTACGAGGTTGGCCGTCTTGCGGCCCACGCCCTTGAATGTCAGCAGCACGGGGAGTTCCCGGGGCACCTTCCCCTGGAACTCTTCCACGAGGCGTGCGGACATGTCGCGGATCCGCCGGGCCTTGGTGGGGTAGAAGTTGGCCGGCCGGATGGCCCCGGCGATGGCCCTTTCATCCAGGGCGGCGATACCCTCGGGCGTGTCCGCCAGGGCGAAGAGTCGGGCCGAGGCCGCGCTGGTCACCTCGTCCTTGGTCCTGAGGCTGATGACGGTGGTTACGAGAACCCGGAAAGGGTCCCGGGAAGATTGGGCTTCGCGTGTCACGGAGGGGGGATCGTGGACGGCCAGGTGCTCGCGCAGGACCTCCATGATGTGATCCCACCGAGGTTTCTTCACTCCTGTTCCTCGAGCCATTTCTCGCAGTCCATGGCCGCCTGGCATCCCATGCCGGCGGCGGTGATGGCCTGTCGGTAGCGCGTGTCCACCACGTCGCCGGCGGCGAAGACGCCCGGAACGTTGGTTTCGGTGAACCGGTTCAGCTTGATGTAGCCTTGTTCGTCCAGATCCACCTTGCCCTGGAATACCTCCGTGTTGGGGCGGTGGCCGATGGCCAGGAACAGACCGCCAACGGGGAGGGTGCGCACGTCACCGGTGTTCACGTCCTTCAACCGGAGTCCGGTGACCTCCTTGCCGGTTTCCGTGAGGACCTCTTCCACCACGGTGTTCCAGGCCATTTCCACCTTGGGGTGTTCCAGCGCCCGGGCCTGCATGATCTTGGAGGCCCGCAACTGGTCCCGCCGATGGATGATGGTGACCTTGGTGGCAAACCGGGTCAGGAAGGTGGCTTCCTCCACGGCCGAATCACCGCCTCCCACCACGGCCAGTTCCTTGTCCTTGAAGAAAAAACCGTCGCAGGTGGCGCAGGCCGACACGCCGTGTCCGATGAGCTTCTGTTCGCTTTCTATCCCGAGGTACATGGCGGTGGCCCCGGTGGAAATGATGACGGAGGCCGCTTCCACGGTTTCCGTGCCGTCCACCTCGATCTTGTAGGGGCGGGACGAGAAGTCCACTGCGGTGGCGGCCTTGAACTCGGCCGTGGCCCCGAACCGCGTGGCCTGTGCCCTCATCTGGTCCATCAGTTCCGGGCCGGTGATTCCTTCGGGAAAACCGGGATAGTTTTCCACTTCGTTGGTCGTTGTCAGTTGCCCGCCGGGCTGGATACCCTCCAGGACCAGCGGTTCGAGGTTGGCCCGGGCCGTGTAGATGGCGGCGGTCAGGCCCGCGGGGCCGGAACCGATGATGACGACGTTGCGCATGATGACTCCCTCAACTCCCTGACCACCAAAACTAATCACGACGCTGGATTTTTCAAGTCCGTCGCCGCGAGTCTGCACGTAGACGTCATTGCCCCCTTGTAGGGGCGACCCACCCGGGTCGCCCTCCTGGCCTGGAGGGATGGTCTGGAGACCGTCCCCTACAAACGATCGAAGATCGACGATCGGCGACAGGCGATGGGCTTCCCCTTCCCTCCCTTGACTTTCACCAAAGGCACGGTAAAACTCCAGCCATGAACGTGGTGGTCAACGACAAGGACACGGCCCTCGCGGAAGGCGCCACGGTGCTCGATCTCGTGGACGGACTCGACTTGAAGGGTCAGCCCGTGGCCGTGGAACTGAACCGGGACGTGGTGCCGCGGACCCTTCATGGAACCACGGTTCTCAAGGATGGTGACCGCGTGGAAGTGGTAACCCTGGTCGGTGGGGGATGAGATGCAAGACGATGCGCTGACGATTGGCGATTACAGATTTCAGTCGCGACTGTTCGTGGGAACCGGCAAGTACCCGGACTATCAGACCCAGAAGACGGCCCTGGAAGAGAGTGGTTCCGATGTGGTCACCGTGGCCATCCGCCGGGTGGATCTCAAGGATAAAGGGGAAGGTTCGTTCCTGGCGGCCATCCCCGAGTCGATGACCATCCTCCCCAACACCGCGGGTTGCTACACCGTGGACGACGCCGTCAGGACGGCCCGCCTGGCCAGGGAACTGGGCCTTGGGCCCCTGGTGAAGCTGGAAGTCATCGGCGACGAGAAGACCCTCTTCCCCGACATTCCGGGTTTGCTCGAGGCGGCGGAGATCCTGGTGAAGGAGGACTTCGTGGTCCTGCCCTACACCACTGATGACCCGGTGACGGCCCAGAGGCTGGAGGCCATCGGGTGCGCCGCGGTCATGCCCCTCGCGGCCCCCATCGGATCGGGTCTCGGGATCAGGAATCCCCACAACATCCGGCTCATCATGGAAGCGGCCAGGGTTCCCGTGATCGTGGACGCCGGCGTGGGAACAGCCAGCGACGCCGCCGTGGCCATGGAACTGGGCTGTGACGGCGTTCTCATGAACACGGCCATTGCGGGCGCCAGGGACCCGGTGTCCATGTCCCGGGCCATGCGCTTGGCCGTGGAAGCGGGCCGACTTGCCTACCGGTCCGGACGTATCCCTCGAAAGGCCTACGCGACGGCCTCCAGTCCCCTGGAGGGCGTTATCGGGTGACCTGTCATTCGTCTGCCGTTCCTTTTCCTTTCTACCTCGTCACCGACCGCCGGATCCCCGGCAATCTTCCGTTGGTGGACCGTCTTCGAACGCTGGCCGAGGCGTCGCCTGCCGGTACATTCGCCGTCCAGGTCCGGGAAAAGGATCTGTGCGCGAATGATCTCCTGCAACTGGTTCGTGATGTCGTGACCGCGGTGCGTCCCCGGGGCGTGCCCGTGTTCGTCAACGACCGGGCGGACCTGGCCATGGCGGCGGGGGCCGATGGTGTCCACCTGCCCGGCAACGGACTGGACCCTGCGGCCCTGCGCCGTGTCTACCCGGGTCTGATCGGTGTGTCCACGCACTCCCGGGAGGAACTGGCGTCCCTGGAGCCCGGCATGGTGGACTTCGCCACTTTCGGACCGGTTTTCACCACGCCGTCCAAGCTGCCTTACGGTCCTCCCCAGGGCATAGGTGCCCTCCGCGACGCCGTTGCTGCGGCCCGGGTCCCTGTCTTTGCCATCGGGGGCATCAAGGCGGAAACGGCGGCGGATCTGAAGGGGACCGGAATTGCGGGGATTGCAGCGATTTCTGCGGTGCTGGCGAGCAGTGATCCGGTTACTTCTCTGGAGTCTTTGATACGGCTTGCATCGGTGCCGGGGTGCTGAGATAGCCGTCGTTGGTGAATTCCACGTGGTTGCGGCCGGCGACCTTGGCCCTCATCACGGCCTGTGAAGCGGCCGCAAGCAGGCTGTCGATGCCCTTGGGGCCCTTGGGGATGCCCCGGGCCACGCCAATGCTCGCGGTGATCCGGACTTCCTTGCCTTCCCAGGTGAAGGTCTGGTCGCTCATGATGCGACGCAGCTTTTCGGACAGGGCCACCGAACCATAGAGGTTGCGATCCACCGTCAGGATGATGAAGTCCTCGGTGTCCCATCGGCCGAAGACGTCGATCCGCCGGATGTGCTCCCGGACCAGGTGGCCAACCTCCCCGAGGATGTAGTCACCGCCCTTTCTCCCGAGGTTTTCGTTGATCATCGACATCCCGTCCACATTGATCAGGATTACCGACAGTTGAGCCTCGAATCGGCGTGCCCGTTCGGCCTCGATCCCGATTCCGGCATGCTTGATGGTCGGGCACTGAGGGTCGTCCGCCATTTTGCCTTCGCTCATACCGCGCTCCCGTCGTGAGAACGTCTGTGGTAACCAGCGTCGACTCTACACGATTCCCGTAAAAAGCAACAGATTTGGGCGGAGCCGCCTCGGCCGCCTCGGCCGCCCCTTTCCGTTGACGGAGACCTCTGTTCATGCTACCGATACTCAACGGTTTTCAGGCCCATACCCTGTCCCCGGAGAACATGGTGGACCAGCCTTCTGACCCGGTCGGGACGCAGAAGAGGGAACCGATCCCCATCGATGCCGGGGACCGCCTGCCGCCCGAAGACCAGTCCCTCATCAACAACTCCGCCATGGTGGAAAAGCCGGGCCCGATCCTGCGGTGGCTCGGCCGCACATTCTTCGGCGCCGTCACCTTCGACGAAGCCCACGTGAAGACCATCTGTGAATCCTTCGACAAGGGGATTCCCGTGTTCGTCACCAACGTGGTCAGCACCCTGGATTACCTCTATTACAACCACGCCTTCCTCCGCCAGTCATTGCCCCGGGTGTTCTTCGGCAGTCGATTGAACCTGTTGCTGTTCAGGCCCATCGGTGAAGTCTTCCGTTTCATGGTGAGGCGGATCTTCGGTTCTTTGCGGCGTCGCCTGGACGATCGGGACATGATGCGTTACGGGTTGGTCGCGGGCAGGCCCTGCCTGGTGTCGTTGAAGAGGAACCGCAAGCTGATTCAGTGGGGTGGCGACGATCGCCTGTCGCACCTGCAGGATCTCATCGAGATCCAGAAGGACCTGGACAGGCCGCTCATCCTCGTGCCTCTCATGGTGGTCTGGGACAAGAAGCCCGAGTCCTACCGGCGAACCGTTTTCGACGTGGTCTTCGGCGATCCCCAGGCTCCCGGGCGCCTGCGGAAACTCCTGTCCTTCGCCCTGAATTTCCGCAGCGCACGGGCCCAGGTGGGCAAGACCATCAATCTGCGGGATTTCGTGGAAAAGAACGTGGATGCCGCC
>JADHTP010000195.1 GCA_016784945.1 Deltaproteobacteria bacterium
AAGAGTTGCGCGAATCGCAGGGCCGCGCACCAGCGCCGGCCCGAGATTAGCGCTTGTAGGGTGAGTCGCCCCTACAAGGGTACAGTTACGTTTTCTTTATGGTGGGGTCAGGGGACTCCGTCCTACATGGCGGGCGGCGCGTCCAGTTTCTGCTCCGGAAGCTCGCGAGGCTCGTCAGGGTGGGGCTTGATGGCCGGCTTGGCCTTGGTGATGGGCGTGGCCCTGGCCAGGTTGAAGTAGCGGCTCTCCTGATTCAGGGTCTCCACTTCCCAGCCCGTGATGGCCATGAACTCGGGCGTGCCCTTGCTTTTCAGCTTCTTGGTCTCCCTGTCCAGGTAGGTCCTCAACCCCGAGGCCCGGCCGGCCTGGGTCAGGGCAAAGAAGGGCTGGCCACGATTGATGGTCTCCAGATAGGGTCCCAGCTGACTGGCCTTCATGAGGGGCTTGATCTCACTGTTCGTGTAGAATGTCTCGCCGCGCCAGGTGATGAGCCAGGCCACCACGTCTTCCTTGCATACACGCTTGCCGAAGGGCTCGAAGTAGTCCGGGATGAAGCCCAGCCCCGCCTTGGACAGGATGGGCTCGTAGGCGTCCTCCACCTCGGGCGGATTCGGAAGGATCGTGCACCGCTTGTAGTAGTCCTCGAACAGGTACTTCTGGCTCCAGGACGGAGACAGCATGGGCATGTAGTAGTTCAGGCACCACAGGGCCAGTCCCACGGAGGCTATCCACAGCGCCCCCACGCCGAAACGGCGCACCCGATAGGCGGGAATCATTATCAGGAAGGCGATCACCGCCACCGCAATGTAGCCGGTCAGGAAGTTCTCGTACTCCAGGGTGGGGCTCTGGAGGAGGGTCTTGTGCAGAGGATTGGTGTGTTCCCAGAAGGTGGTTTCCTTCCAGACCTTGGTGGTCCCGTTGGCCACTGGCGCGTCCGCATCGATGGGCGGGTACTCCGGCAGGGGCCGGTCGTACTTGTAGGTGAACATGTTCCTGAAGGCCTGCTCGTCGGAGTGGATCCACGCGCCCACCGCCAGGATGATCCCCACGCCCGTCAGGGCCGCCAGCCTTCCCACCCAGGAACGGTCCTCCAGGAAATCGTACAGGTGGATGCCTATGAGCATGATGAAGGGCGGCAGGGCCGGGAAGATGTAGTGGTGGAACTTGGTGGCCGACAGGGTGAAAAGCAGGTACGCGAAGAAGGCCCACACGTACAGGAACAGTTTGAGCCGGGAGCGGGGCCCCGTGTCACTGAGCCTCAGGCGCCAGATGCCCCACACCAGCAGAGGAGCAAAGGCGATCCAGGGAAAGGTCCCCACGGACAGCCACTTGATGAAGTGCTCGAAGGTTCCCGAGTCGATCTGGTGGACCCCGGCGCCCAGCCGGTTGAAGTGATCGTGGACCAGGAACCGGGCGTAGAAGGCGTGGCCGTGCTTGGCGAACATCCCCAGGTACCACGGGAGCATCACGAGGCACAGAACCAGTACGCCGCGCAGGGGCTCCAGGCGTTTTATGGCGCGCCATTCCCCGGTGATCAGGAAGTACAGGCACAGGATGGCGCCGGGCAGCATGAAGCCCAGGAGGCCCTTGCCCATGGTGGCGTACCCGAGGAACACGTAGGCCGCCCACAGGGCGAACCGGCGCATCCAGAAGTCCATGCGCCGGGGCGTCAGGAGGGTCCCGGCACGATACTCCCGGACCAGGGGCACGAAGATCAGCGCCAGCAGCACGCCCGTGACGGCAAAGTAGATGGCGGCATGGTACAGGCCGGTCTTCTGGAAGATCAGCCATGCCCGCAGGGCGACATTCATGTTCTCGTAGGCGCTTTCGGGCTCCAGGTCCAGGGCGATGTTCACGAATTGCGGCACCGACGACACCAGGAACAGGGCCAGGGCGGCGGCCAGCCATCCCCAAAAGGCGCGTTTGGACGGTGTGTACCGGGGCCCGAAATAGGCGTTGATGAAGAACAGGAGGCCCAGGGTCAGGGTGCCCACGAAGGGCATGTCCGTGATGGCCTGCCGGGACAGGAAGAAATACAGGGGAGCGGTGAGCAGCGCCCCGGCCGCCAGCAGGCCCGTGCGCCGGCTGAACACCCGGCTGATGGTGACGTAGGTAAAGAAGACCCCCAGGGTCCCCAGGATGGCCCAGGGAAGACGGACGGCCCATTCCCCGAGGCCGATCAGCTTCATGAAGATGATCTCCCCGTACATAATCAGGATGGGCTTGGAAAAGAACCATTCGCCGGTGCGGGCCTCGGTGCCGATCTGTTCCTTGTAGCCCCACCAGGGCGACAGGAGGTCCCCGGTTTCGTGCATGTAGCGGGCGACTTCGCCGTAGTGGGTCTCCCAGCAGTCCCACAGACCGAAGGCGCCGGCGTTGGGAAGGAGGACCAGCCCCGCCCCGAACAGGACCAGCAAACGCACCAGCCACTCCCGCGACCCGGGATCGGGAGGGCGGATGGATTGGAAGTCGTCCGCGAGAATCGGAGGCGTCCCCTGCACGTTCTGTCCGCCGTCAGTCATGGTCACTCCCGGTGCGCCATCGTGCCGCGAAACGCGTGAAATCTACATGGTTTGGGCCTTCCAGTCAAAGTGCCGGCCCATCGCTTATCGCTCATCGCCTGTCGCTTTCAGATGTATGTTGACCGTTGATAGCCCATCGGGGATCGGGCAGCCCAGGAAAATGGTATCATCCGGCGCCTTCGGGCGATGGATTGTGAGCCGGGGACAGGCGGACTATGAAACGACTGCTTTCAGGAATACAGCCGAGCGGCGAGCTTCACGTGGGCAACTACCTGGGCGCCATCCGGAACTGGGTGGACCTCCAGGACGAATACGAGGCCTTCTATTGCGTGGTGGACCTCCATGCCATGACCGTGAACTCCCCGGCTCCCGAGTCCCTGGGGGAGAGGACCATCAACATGGCCACGGCCCTGCTCGCCTGCGGGCTGGATCCGGAAAAAAGCACCCTCTTCGTCCAGTCCCACCTGACCGAGCATTCGGAACTGGCCTGGATACTGAATTGCGTCACGCCCATGGGGGAGCTCTACCGCATGACGCAATTCAAGGACAAGTCCAGCCAGCACCAGCAGAACATCAACGTGGGCCTGTTCACCTACCCGGTGCTGCAGGCCGCGGACATCCTCCTGTACCAGGCCTCCGCCGTGCCCGTGGGCGAGGATCAGGTCCAGCACATCGAGCTGACCCGTGAGATCGCAAGGAAGTTCAACGCCCGGTTCAAAAAGGTGTTCACGGAGCCCAAGGCGGTCCTCACCAGGACCGGACGGATACGGGGCCTGGACGGACAGGCCAAGATGTCCAAGACCCTGAACAACCAGATCCCCCTGCTGGCCGACGAGGACGCCATCCACAAGCTCCTGCGACCGGCGTTCACGGACCCGGCCCGGTTGAGGCGGACCGATCCCGGAAACCCGAAGGTCTGCAACCTCTTCCCACTGCACCAGGGCTTCAGCCCCGATGACGACATTCAGCGGGTGGACAAGGAATGCAGGAAGGCGGAAATCGGCTGCGTGGAGTGCAAGCGCCTCCTGGGCGCCAACATGGCCGAGACGCTGGCCCCCATCCGCGAGAAGTACCACGCCCTCGGGAATGACCACGTTCAGGGCGTGCTCCGCGACGGGGCCGAACGGGCCCGAGCCGTGGCCTCCAAGACCCTGGAAAAGGTTCGCTACGGGGCCAAACTTCTGAAGGTATGAGGCGAGTCCATGGACTGGCTGGAAGCGGCGTTGCTCGGGGTCCTTCAGGGGGCCACCGAGTTTCTCCCGGTGTCCAGTTCGGGCCACCTGGCCCTGGCGGAGCACCTCTTCGGGGCCCAGGCGCCACAGACCCTGTTCGACCTGTGCCTTCACCTGGGAACCCTGGTGGCCGTCATCGCCTTTTTCATGCGACCCATCGGGGATGTGCTGACCGGATCAGCGGGCTGGGCCTGGGCGCGACTCAAGGGGGCTGCTCCCACACCCGGTCAGACCGCCGCCATCCGGATCGCCGGCCTGGTGGTCCTGGCGAGCGTCCCGGCGGGCGTAGTGGGCTTCACCGCGGGTCACGACCTGGAGGCCCTGGCAACCGACCCCACGATGGTGGGGGCCTTTCTGATAGCCAACGGCTGCCTGCTGCTGACTACCCTGCCGACCTTCCTCGGGAAGGTCCCATGGAAACCACTGGAACGGTTTCCGTGGTTGGCCGCCCTGCTGGTGGGTCTGGCCCAGAGCCTGGCGATACTGCGGGGCGTGTCCCGATCGGGATCCACCATCACGGCGGCGAGGCACCTGGGCCTGTCGCCCGATGACGCCGCCCGGTTTTCGTTCTTTCTGTTCATCCCGGCCATCCTCGGCGCCCTGGTGCTGGAATTCGCGGGCGGCTGGCCCGAAGGCGGCCGAATGGGCCCGGGTCAGGCCTGGCTCGGCGGCGCGGTGGCCCTGGTGACTGGCGTCCTGGCATTGAGGTTGCTCATGCGCGTCCTCCGTGCCGGTAAGCTATACTGGTTCGGGCCCTACTGCATCGCGTTGGGCCTGTTGACGATTGCGACACAATGAGAGACCCATGGCCATGACGACCGACAAACTGACGAAGATCGAAGACGCCATCGAGACCTTCCGCATGGGGCGGATGGTAATCATCGTGGACGACGAGAACCGCGAGAACGAAGGCGACATCGCGGTCCCGGCCGAGATGGCCACCGCCGAGGTCATCAACGAGATCACCAAGATCGCCAGCGGACTGGTGGCCGTGGCCATGCACCACGAGATGATCGATCGGCTGCGTCTGCCCATGATGGCGCCTCGGAACACTTCCCGTTTCGAGACGGCCTATACCATCTCCATCGACGCCCGCGAAGGCACCACCACCGGGATCTCGGCCTTCGACCGTGCCCGCACCGTGGAGGTTCTCCTGGACGACGAGGCCTCCATGGACGACCTGGTGGCGCCGGGGCACGTGTTTCCCCTGCGGGCCCTGCCCGGCGGCGTATTGAAGCGGGCAGGTCAGACCGAGGCGTCGGTGGATCTGGCGCGGCTCGCCGGACTCAAGGCGGCGGCTGTCCTGTGCCAGGTGCTGGATGATAACGGAGAAGTGGCCCGGCTCCCCGACCTGCTCAAGCTGGGGAAAGCAAACGACATCCCCGTGGTCTCCGTGGCGGACCTCATCCGGTTCCGCATGCAGAAGGAACTGCTGGTGCGAGCCGTGGGCCAGTCCACGGTGCCCACACAGTACGGGGACTTCCGGTGCGTGATCTACGAGGATTCCCTGTCAGGAGGATCCCACCTGGCCCTCATCCGGGGCGAACTGAACCGCAGCCGGCCCACCACCGTGCGGGTCCACTCCGAGTGCCTCACCGGTGACCTGTTCCATTCCCAGCGTTGTGACTGCGGGCCCCAGCTGCTGGCGGCCATCGAGCGCATCGCCCAGGACGGGGGCGTGCTCCTGTACCTCAGGCAGGAGGGCCGGGGCATCGGGATCCTGAACAAGATCCGCGCCTATGCCTTGCAGGACGAGGGCGTGGACACGGTGGAAGCCAACACCCGCCTGGGCTTCCCCCCGGACATGAGGGACTACGGCATCGGCGCGCAAATCCTGGCCCACCTGGGCGTGGGCAAGATGCGACTGCTCACCAACAATCCCCGCAAGATCGTCGGTCTATCCGGTTACGGCCTGGAAGTGGTGGAGAGGCTGGGCCTCGAGATCGTGCCCCGGGGCGACCGCGACCGGGCCTACCTGGAAGCCAAGAAATCCAAGCTCGGACACCTTCTGGAAAAGGTGTAGGAGCGTCTACCGTCTACCGATCAGGGTCGATAGTCATTAGTCCATCTTCAGCCGTTCCCGCGGTCCATAGAGATCGGTGTTCAGGTTGATCCCGAAGGCGCACCGTCTGCCGGCCCAGTCGAGCATGTAGCGAAGCTCCTGGCCCACGTGACCCCAGTCATCGTGCAGGGCCGAGCCGCCCAGAAGCAGGACGTCGAGGAACCCGTCACCCGGGTCGGGTCGCTCCCGGTCGATGTCTTCCATTTCCGGATAGAAGGCGTACAGGATATGACCCGGTTCGGAAAACGGGACGCCCCGGTACAGGCGCCGGAAGGTGCGCGCTGCAACTTCCGCGACCAGGGTGCAGACCAGCAGGGAGAGAAGGAGCAGCAGGAGCCGGCCCTGCCACCCCGCCAGCCTCTTCCCCTCGGCCT
>JADHTP010000196.1 GCA_016784945.1 Deltaproteobacteria bacterium
TCGACTGGCTCTACGGGCTGTTCTCCAATGATCTTGCCATCGATCTGGGCACGGCGACGACCCTTCTATACGTTCGCGGGAAGGGAATCGTCTCTTGCGAACCATCGGTGGTCGCGGTGTTCATGGACCCCCGCGGCGCCCGCCGGGTTCTGTCCGTGGGTCGTGAAGCCAAGGACATGCTCGGCCGCACGCCCGGGACCATCGATGCCATCCGTCCCATGAAGGACGGTGTCATCGCGGACTTCGAAGTCACCGAGGCCATGCTCCGGTACTTCATCACCCGGGCCCACAACCGGAGGACGCTGGTCAGGCCCCGCATCGTCATCTGCATCCCCCACGGCATCACCGAGGTGGAACGCCGGGCGGTCCGCGAGTCCGCCGAAAGCGCCGGTGCCCGCGAGGTCTACCTGATGGAGGAGCCCATGGCCGCCGCCATCGGTGCCGGCCTTCCCATCACCGAGCCCGTGGGAAACATGATCGTGGACATCGGCGGCGGGACCACCGAGGTGGCCGTCATCTCGCTGTCCGGCGTGGTCTACAGCCGGTCCGTCAAGGTGGGCGGCGACAAGATGGACGACGCCATCAAGGAGCACCTGAAGCGAAAGTACGGCATGCTCGTGGGGGATCGCAGCGCGGAGCAGGTAAAGATCGAACTGGGCAACGCCTATCCCCTCGACGAGGTGCTGACCCGGCAGGTGAAGGGCCGGGACATCGCCCAGGGCGTTCCCAAGACGGCGACCGTGAACTCCGACGAAATCAGGGAGGCCCTGTTCGAGCCCCTGAACCAGATTGTCATGGCGGTTCGCCAGGCCCTGGAAGGCACCCCACCCGAATTGTCCGCCGACATCGTGGACAAGGGAATCATGCTGGCCGGCGGCGGCGCGCTCCTGAAGAACATCGACGTGCTCATCCGGGAAGAGACCGGCCTGCCGGTCATGGTGGCCGAGGACCCGGTGGCCTCGGTGGTCCTGGGCGCCGGTCGGGTGCTGGACGACATCGGACTCCTCAAGATCTCCACGGTCCGCTACTAGTCCAAACCCTGTAAAATCAACCGCTATTGGGGTATCCTTGCGACCCGCCGCGCTCCGGTGTGCGGTGGACGTTCTCCTTTCGACGATCGGCGATCAACGATCGACGATCAACGGTGGCCGGTAGACGCCCATGAAGGACTGGCTCTACAGACATCGGTTCGGCGTGAGCGTGGTGGTCCTCATGGTCCTGCCGCTCATGCTCATGTACCTCCACGGTCGACGGGGCCATGGCACCACCCTGGTGGAGCGCATGGCCATGTCCCTGGCCGGCGCTTCCCAGTCCGCCATCACGTCCCTGGTGGGCTGGAGCGGCGACCTCATCCAGAACTACCTCTACCTGGTGGACGTCCAGGAATCCAACCTGTCCCTGGCCCAAGAGAACGAACGGCTCCTGGGCGAAGCCCTGGCCGCGAAGCGACTGGCCATTGAAAACCAGAGCCTGCGCAAGCTGGTGGGCCTGAAGACGCAGTTGAAGAAGCTGAACAAGGTCCCGGCCCGGGTAGTGGGCCGTGAGCTGACGCCCTATTATCGGGTGAGCCGCATGTCCGTGGAGGCCGGCGAGGGTTTCGAGGCCAGAAAGGACATGGCCGTGGTGACCCACGAAGGCCTGGTGGGGCGGGTGGTCAAGGTGGCGGCGGGCTATGCCGACGTCATGATCCTTTCGGACAGCCGCAGCCGGGTGGCCTGTGAGGTGCTGGGACGGGGCGTCCTGGGCATGGTGCTGGGCAACGGCCTCCAGGAAGGTTTCCAGGTACGGCTCCAGGTGGCGGTCTCCGAGAAATTGCTGGAGGAGGGGGCCGTGGTCCAGACCTCGGGGCACGACCAGGTCTTCCCCCGGGGGATCGAGGTGGGCTACGTGGCCGAGCCCTGGAACGTCCGGCAGAAGGGGCCCTACAACGAATACGACGTGATCCTGGCCGTGAACCCCACCACCGTGGAACATGCCATGGTGGTCGAGGCCGCCAGACCGGACAGGGAGTGAGTCGTTGAGGTACTTCATCCTGATTCTGTCGGTGTTCCTGATTTTCGCCGTGGAGACGCCCATTCTCACGGTGGCCGGGATGAACGCCTATTCCGTGAACGTGGCTCTTCTGGCCGTGATCTACCTAGCCGCGACCTCGCCGCCCTTCGGCGGCTTCGTGACCGCCGTCATCGTGGGATTCGTGGCGGACTCCTTTACCCCGGGGGGCATCCTCGGGATGAACATGGAAATCATGGCCATCCTCTTCCTGGTGACCCGGGGCCTGGCCGAACGCTTCCAGGTGCTGCGCCCCCTGCCCCTGGTGGGGGTCGCCATGGTGTGTTCGGCCGTGGAGATACTGCTGGTGTTCCTTTTCTCCATCCTCTTCGACCGGAACCTGACCCAGTACTCGTCGGTCTTTGTCGGGGCCCTTCCGCAGGCCCTGAGCACCGCCCTGGCGGGCCTCCTGTTCATACCCCTCTTTCGCTGGATAGACGGGAAGATCCGGGGACGGCGGTACACTGGTTCGTTGCTGAGGCTCTAGACCGGGGTATTCATGAGTGGAACGAATGAATATCCGGGGCTGCGGCCGCAACGCGGACGCGCAAGGGGGGTGGTGTCCCGGCCTGCGCAGCTCTGCGAAGCAGGGTGCGGGAGGGGGGCGAGCCGTGCCCCCCTGGTCAGTGTGTCCGGAAACAAAAGAAGGCAATGGTGTCGTTCTTTCATGGATGAAGCAGGCCTAAACCGATGATCGGTCTCAAGGGCGAACTCATCGAGTACCGCACCCACTTCCGCTGGGCGCTCATCGTGGTGGGCGTGGCGTTTTTCATCCTGCTGGCCCGGTTCTTCCAACTCCAGGTGGTGCAGGGCGGTCGCTTCGATGCCCTGGCCACGGTGTCCCACGTGGTGAAGATCCGCATGGCGCCCACCCGGGGCGTGATCCGGGACCGCAACGGCGAAGTCCTGGCTACGGACGTGGGGGTGGCGGACCTGATGGTGGTGCCCCGGTACGTGAAGGAACCGGGGCCCGAGGTCGCGCGACTGGTGGACCTGGGCATCCTGTCATCCGAGGACGGCACCGCCCTGCTCGAAAAGATGGAAAAGGCGCAAAAGAGCCGGCGAGGCTTCCATCGCGTACTCGCCCGGTCCAACCTCGTGGGGGACCGGTGTCCCTTCGACATGACCCGGATGACCTTCGATCCGAGCCGGGGCAAGCTGGTGTGCACGAAGTGCGGCAACGCCTGGGCCGACCAGCGGGCCGTGGTCCAGTCCCACCTCCACGAGCTCCCCGGCTTTTCGTTGCGTTCCCGTACGGTCCGTCACTACCCGGCCCGGGAATTCACGGCCCACGTAGTGGGCTTCGTGAACGAGGTGACCGGCGAGGAGGTCCGGGAGTCCGACGGGCGACTGCGATCGGGCGAGACCATCGGCCGATCCGGCATTGAAAGGTCCCTGGACCGTCATCTTCGTGGTACGCCGGGCCTGGACGTGTTCGTTCGCAGCGCGGCGGGCAAACGGATTCCCCCGACGGAGCTGCCTGCACCGTTCAACGAACTGAAGTCGTCCTCACCTGTCGGCGGAAGCGACGTCAGGCTGACCATCGACATGGCCATCCAGAAGGCCGCGCGCGACGCCATGAAGAGGCACCGATCCGGGGCCGTTGTGGTGATGGACGTCCATTCGGGTCAGGTCCTCGCCATGTACAGCCAGCCATCCTTCGACCCCGAGCCCTCGGTGATCCGGCCCGCCGAAGAAGAGCGGATCCGACCGAATCCCATCCTGTCACCCAGGATGAACAAGGCCGTGACCGCCTATCCGCCGGGCTCGGTCTTCAAGATGGTCACGGCCATTGCCGCTCTCATGGAAGGCGTGATCGAGCCGGACACCAAGCAGGAGTGTCCCGGGTACTACGTCTACAAGCGTCGCAAGTTCCGCTGTCATGAGCGCCGTGGTCACGACGAACTGTCCCTGGTCCCGGCCCTGGCGGCTTCCTGTGACGTCTTCTTCTATATCGCCGCCGAGGCCCTGGGCATGGACAAGCTGGCCCTGTACGGCCTGGATTGGTTCGGCATCGGCGCAAGGACCGGCGTGGAGGTCCCCGAAAGCAAGGGCCTCATGCCAACCGAGGGCTGGTACCACGAGCGCAAGCGGGGCTTCCAGCCGGGATTCACTCTCAACACGTCCGTGGGTCAGGGCGACATGCGCGCCACGCCCCTGGCCATTGCCCGGGCCTACGGCGCCCTGGTCAACGGGGGCCGGCTGCTCAAACCCCAGGTGGTGCTGGCCCTCGAGGAAGGGAACACGGACCATGAGATAGCCAAGACGCCCCAGGTCATCCGTCGCCTGGACCTGGACGAAACCCACGTGGAACTGATCAGGCGCGGGCTCCATGCCGCGGTGAACACCGAAGAAGGGACGGCCTGGGACGTGCGCATCGGTGAACTTCCCTTTGCGGGAAAGACAGGCACGGCCCAGGCCCCGGAAGTACGGAAGGGCGCCGATGAGGACGTGGCGGCGTGGCTCAAGCAGGATCATGCCTGGTTCGTGGCCTATGCCCCGTCGAAGCGGCCCCAGGTGGTGGTGATCGCCCTGGTGGAACACGGCGGCTTCGGTGGCAAGGTGGCTGCTCCCGTGGTCCGGAAGGTGCTGGAGGCCTACTATGCCGAGCACGCGGACCGGTTCGCCGACCTGTGGGAGGGCTACGACCACGGCCCCATCCTGGAAATCATCAACGACGACGGAGTGGACTGACAGACCATGATGAGTTCGGGGACAAAACGCATCCAACCCGCCGTGTGGATGGCCATGGTCACCCTGCTGGCCATCGTCCTGGTGGGTCTTCTGAACCTGAGGAACGCGGCCAGTTATGCATCGGAAACCTTCCACCAGACCCAGGTCCTGTGGGTGGTGATCGGACTCCTGCTGGCCATGGCGGTGTCGGTCATCGACCTGCGGTTCTTCGAGCGCCTGTCCCCGGTGTTCTACTGGGGGGCGGTGATATTCCTGCTGCTGGTGCTTTTTTTCGGCCGCGAGTCCCACCACGCCCGCCGGTGGTTCGACCTCGGCGACATCGCGTTCCAGCCTTCGGAATTCGCCAAGCCCGCCCTGGTCCTGTTCCTGGCAAGGTATTTCCACGGCGAGCGAAGTCCGGAACGTTACACCCTGCGAACCCTGCTCAAGCCCATGGGATACGTGGCCATCCCCGCGGTGCTCATCCTGCTGGAGCCGGACCTGGGGACCACGCTGGTTCTCATCGCCGTGGGCTTTTCGATCATGTTCTTCGAGGGCGTGCGTCTGCGGTCCTTCATCAAGCTCATGGGCATCATTGCCCTGGTGGTCCCCATGGCCTGGCATTTCAACATCATCAAGCCCTATCAGAAGGAGCGGGTCCGGGTCTGGATGGACATGGCCACCTCCGAACCGCAGGCCAGGAAGAAGCTGGACAAGGGGATGCAACCGGAGCAGGCCCTGTGGGCCGTGGGCAGCGGCCGGATCACCGGCAAGGGGAGCATGCAGGGGGTCCAGTCCCGCCTCAAGTACCTGCCCGAGATGCACACGGACTTCATCATCGCGACCTACGCCGAGGAAAGGGGATTCGTGGGGTGCGTAGCCCTGCTGCTGCTGTACCTGGGCCTGATCGTGTCCCTGCTCATGGTGGCGGTACAGGCCAAGGAGCGTTTCGCCGTCCTTGTTTCGGTGGGCGCCGTGGCCATCATCCTGTGGCAGGTGGTGTTCAACATGGGCATGGTGCTGGGATTGCTGCCCGTGGTGGGCCTGACGCTGCCCTTCATGTCCTATGGGGGCTCCGCCACCATTTCCGCTATGTTTGCCGTGGGCCTCGCCCTCAATGCGGGCATCCACAAGGGCCAGGTCTAACGGCCGGAGATTCAGGGCCTCCTTGTCTTGACCGGCGGGCTGGCCGGCTTGCTTGATCCGTCTTGACATCTGCGCTGCTCACGGTAGCGCTGCTATCGCTGCGCTGCTTGATGCCAATCCGGGCCAACCCGCTCGGCCATCCACTCGGTCCCGACCGCGTCGGACCTGAATCTCCGGCCAGTCTTCAAATACGATCAACGATGAACGATCGACGATCAACATTCCGCGATGAGGGATAGGCTTTCTTCGGTAGACGGTAGACGGTAGCCTAATCGCCGAGAAGGACGTTCAGAACCCCCACGAAATTCGGGTCCGTCCAGT
>JADHTP010000197.1 GCA_016784945.1 Deltaproteobacteria bacterium
AAAACACCCGTAACCACCAGTCGGCCGAACATGACAAACCTCCACATCCTACCCGTCACCTGCCCAGCCGGCGCGTCGATACCAGCAGGACCGCTCCCCCGCATTCCAGGCGGTGCTCGCCGTCGGCGGGGGGCCATTTCAGCTTCGTCTTGCACAGGGTCCTGACCACATCGGCGCCCACGGGATAGCTGTAAGCCGTCGAGTCGTCGTCCGGATCCGTCGGCCCGTTCGCGGCAATTTCGCCGGATGGCCCGTAATCCGCCACCAGGTCATCCAAGCCCGTGGCCAGCGTCTCGTCGGATTGTGCCTCATCGGCCCGAGTCCGCTGCCACAACCGGGCCTTGGGCTTTCGAACCGCGGCGGTCCGCCGCACCACCGCGTCCGGCTCCACCACCTTGAACACCACCGGCAGGGAATAGGCGGTATAGACCCTCAGCGCCCGGTTCCAGGGTCGCCGCGCACCCTTGATGCCCGGTGTCTGGTACAGGAACCGGCTAGCGATGGCCGTGCGCACCGCCAGGTTCAGGCCCTTCCAGTGGTCAGGCACCCTCGTCAGTTCCAGGATCCGGACCCGTACGGAGCCGGCGTTCTCGTCCGCCCTGGCCGGCAGTGCCAGGACGAGGAGTGACAGGATAATGACGGTGGTTCTCATGTCACCTCTTTCACGCCACAGGAACCCCGCTCCTACGTTTCACCGAAAAGGCTCTGCTGGACGGGTTTCGCGGGTTTCCTGATCCTGCGGCGGACCACCCTTTCGAAAGGCCGGGCCGTTGCCTCCGTGATGAATCGCGTCAGGCGGCCCCGTCCCCTGCCGCGCGCCACGGGGAAGCTCACGTTCAGTTGCTTCCTGGCACGAGTCAACGCCACGAACAGAAGCCGCCTTTCTTCCTCCAGGTCAGCCTTGCCGCCATCCATGGGGAGGACCCCGTCCTCGCAACCCGCCAGGAACACGCAGTCGAATTCGAGCCCCTTGGCCGCATGGATGGTGAGCAGTTTCACGCGCTCGGGACCGAGTCCGAAGGCGTCCACCTCCTTCAAGGTGGCCAGGCGGGCGGCGGCCTGGTCCGGCGTGAGGTCCGCCACGAGCCCCAGCAGGGCCTTGAGGTCCCGCCCGGGGGCCCGAAGGTCCGCGGTGTCCAGGGCACCCTTCGCAATCATGGAAGGCTCCCCTTCCGAGCCTTCCTCCCGAAGGGCCTCCATCACGACCTTGACCCAGGGAGTGTCCCATAGCGGCCGGTCCGATGCACGTTCCACCGGCAGACCGGCGCTCGTCAGCACGTCGGCCACCGGGTCCAGCAGCCAGTGGTTCCTGGCCAGGACCACCACGTCGTCGAAACCCGACCGACCGCCGTCCCGGGTCGAGTCGAACATGTCCAGACCGCCGACCAGCGACTGGATCTCGCGACAGATCCAGGCCGCCTCGTCCATGGGACTCCTGGCGGCGTACAGCCGGACCGGCACGCCACCGGGCTGCTGCGATACCATGCTGCCCGCGGAACCTTCCATCTGCCGGCGCCGGCTTCCACCGCGCCCCAGTGAGCGCTTCGCCGCGCTCAACACCTCGGGCGGACAACGGTAACTCTTACCAAGATGAACCAGGCGAGTGTCCTTCCAGTCTTCCCGAAATCGTTCGAAGGCCCTCGGGTCGGAGCCCCGGAAAGCGTAGATCGACTGGTCCGGGTCCCCCACGGCGAACAACCCCACACCGTCCGGCTTCAGGCGACGCACCAGCCCGTACTGGTCGCTCCCGATATCCTGGAATTCATCCACCAGCACGTGGAGGTAGTGCCCCGGCAGCCTCACGCCCAGTTCCGGGTCCTCATCCAGTTCATGCAGCAGGGCGGGAATCAGGCCGTCCAGGTCCACCACCCCCCGCTGCCGCATGCGATTTTCCAGCCCATCCCGCCAGCGGCGGTCGCCTTCTGCGGGTTGTTCCCCCCGTCCTCTCCCCTCCAGGAGGCTCCGGGCCATGGCGTCCGGTTCCTCGACGCCCCCGGTTTCCATGAGACCGCGCAGGATGTGCAGCGCCTCGGAGGTCTCGATCACCTCGGGCGCCGGATAACCGCGCGCTTCGAACAGGTCAGTCAGTGCGGTAAGGGCAAAGGAATGAAAGGTCGTCACCAGGGGACTGCCCCTGTCGCCCACGTCAAGGGACAGTCGCTCCCTGGCCTCGTCGGCAGCGCGGTTGGTAAAGGTCAGGATCAGCATCCGCCGCGGATCGACTCCTGCGTTCAGCAGTCGGGCGGCCCGCGCCACCAGGGTCCGGGTCTTTCCGGTTCCGGGACCGGCCACCACCAGGACGGCACCCCCTTCCGCGTCCACGGCCGCTTTCTGATCGTGGTTGAGCCCGCCGTGTCCCGCGACCCTTTTCACGACTGGGGAATCGGCCGCCGTCACCCCTGCAGGCACGTCGGACGCGGATTTCTTCACCTTCCTCTTTCGAACCGGTTTCGCGGCCTCACCCCCATCGAACAGCAAGCCCTGCCCCCGCAGGCTATCCACCTCGCCCGGCGCAAACAGGCCCACGCGCCCGTACTCCCCGTCGTATCCGCCGTCCAGCCGCACCCGACCTTTTCGCATGCGGTCCAGGGCTTCGGCCAGGAGGCCCGTTTCACCCGATGCCAGTGAATCCAGAGGTGACCATCCCAGGAGTTCCAGCTCCGGTCCGAACTCGGCCAGCGTCCTTTCGTAAGCCTGGCCGACCCGGCGGGAGGCCGGCCCCACGGCCAGCAGTTCTCCCAGCACCTCCGTCAGCGGTATGAGGCTGTGTTGCGACGCAAACCCATCCAGATCCTGAAGCTCCGGCCTGTCGGCCAGGCCGTCCACCCGTCCCAGCACGCCGGGCGTCATCTTCTTGCCGCACTCCGGGCAAAGCCCCTCCAGCCGGCGTGTCTCGGCCGGTGTGCTCCTGACACCACATTTCCGATGACCGTCAAGGTGGTACTTACCCTCCTCCGGGAAGAACTCGACGGTGCCCGACAGCCCACCTTGTCCCTTCAGGGCGGACACGAGGGCATCGTAGGACCGATCGCAGTCCAGGATGGTGGCCTCCCGTCCGAGCTTGGCAGGCGAGTGGGCATCGGAACTGGACACCAGGGCAAACCGATCCAGCGCGGACCAGCGCCGGTTCATCAGGGCGTCGGAGGACAGCCCCGTTTCCAGCGCGAAGATTTCGTCGGAAAGGCCCTCGAAGCATTCCTCGATGGCGTCGAATCCCGACCGTGCCCCGAAAAGCGAGAAATGAGGGGTCCAGACGTGTGCAGGGATGACCATGGCGTCGGCGTGGGCGTCCTTGGCCAGCCGGAGGATCTTCAGGGGTTCCAGGCCCAGGATGGGCCGCCCGTCCGACTTCACGTTGCCCAGCCGCCCCAGGGACTCGCCGAACCGCCTCGCGGAAGCCAGGTCCGGCACGTACACCAGCGTATGGACCTTGCGTACCCGGTCGCCCTTCTTGAAGATGGAGGAGACCTCCACCTGCAGGATGAACCGCACGTCCGACTGCAAAGCTTCCGGCACTGCGGACGCGGCGGCCAAAGCCACGGGGTCCTTTGGAATCAGGAATCCCTTGCCGTCTTCCTCCAGGGACTCCTCTATTTCCGCCATCCAGCCAGGGTGGGTACAGTCGCCGGTGCCCAGGAGCCCCAGTCCCTTCTTCTGGGCCCAGACGAGAAGCGTGGGTATGGTGAGGTCCCGGCTGGTGGCCCGTGAAAAATGCGAGTGGATGTGGATGTCCGCGAAGAAGCGCATAGGTCGGTCAGGTTTCCCGTGGCGCCCGGCGGCCGAGCCAGCACAGCAGCGCGATCGTCAACAACAGCACGGGTATGGCCCCGGCGCCGGATTCACCAACTGTACAACTGCTTCCACCGTTGGTGCCCCCGCTCTCGGGACCCACGGAAGCATCACCGCTCATGGCCTGGTCGCCGCCCATCGGCACGTCGGGCATGGCCCACTGCAGGCCGTCCGCCGACTTGAACCAGACCGATCGACTGCCTCCCTGACCGTCCTGTTCCACGCCGAATCCGATGACCTTTGACTCCGTGGGCGCCGCCACGCTGAGGATCGCCGTGTCGCTTTCGGCCGTGGAATACTGCAGGTCCCATTGTCCCGCACGCAGGGGCGAAGACAGGAACGCCACGGCTAGAACCGTGGTCAGGAAAACGCGTTTCACGTAATAACCTCTGACCTACTCTTCGTAACCCATCAACTCTTCCAGGTTGGGCACCAGCACGATCTCGATGCGGCGGTTCTGGGCCCGTCCTTCGGGAGAGTCGTTGACCGCCACCGGCGCGAACTTGCCGTACCCGGAGGCTGAAATCCGGTGAGGCGGCATGCCCATTTCGATCATGTGAAAGACCACTTCCCGCGCGCGGTTGACGGACAGGTTCCAGTTGGTCATGTCAGAGCCCGTGTCGTCGGTATGCCCCGCCACCTGGAAGTTGCGGGCATGCAGGGACGCCAGGATCGGCGTCAGTTGCTCCAGGGCGTCCTTTCCGTCCTGCTTCAACCGATACCGGCCCACATCGAAGAGCACCTGTTCGGCCATTTCCACGATCATCCGGCCCCGGTCCGTCCGGATCCTGAGTTTCCCGGCGGCGACCATGGCCTGCAGCTTGCCCTTGAGGGCATCGAGGGCGGCCTTTCTCGTGGCCGCCTGCTCCTTGAGGTCGTCCACCCGGTCGAGGGCCGTCTTGAGGTCCTTGGACAGGGCGCCTTTCTCCTTTCCCACCAGCGACAGTTCGTCCATGAGACGCTTCTTCTCGGTGATGAGCGCACCCTTGTCCTTCTCGATCCCGGCGATCTGATCCCTCAGCGTGTTCACGTCGCGCAGATAGACCTCTTCCTTGATCCCGCAACCCGAGATGGTCACAATCATCAGAATCGTTGCGAACCAGCGGGGCATCGTCACCTTCCGTCGCCCTGGAACATGGACACCATCAGACCGAATGAAAACAGTCCCGCGAACCCGAAAGATACCAGCCCGAACAGATTCTGCAAGGTGGACTCGGCCCCCACTAGGTAGATCCCACCAAAGAAAAAGGTCGGAAACAGGATGCCCATGAGGACCCGGTTGGTCCGGGCGTTCAGGGCACGTTGCCGGGCCAGGGCATCGGTGGGGTTGACCCGCAGCGTCAATTCACCGCGCCTGGCCTTCCTGAGGATCCGCCGGATGTCCAGGGGGGCCTCCTTCAGCAGGGCCAGTCCGTCCATCAGGGACCGCACCACGTTCTGCGAATGCCGCCTGGCATCCAGCGTCCGTTTCACGTACATCTCGGTCAAGAATGGCCGGATCTCCTCCATGGGCTCGAATTCGGGGTAGACCTCGCGACCGATGCCTTCCATGGTGGCGATGGCCTTGCCCACCAGCAACAGGTCGGCGGGCATCACCACGTGGTGCCTCACGGTGACATCGATCACCTCGGTCAGGAACCCGGACACGTCGATGGAACCGATGTTCGCCGTGCCGTACCGGTCCAGGATGCCGCGTAGCTCGCCCCGCATGGACCGCAGGTCGGTGTCGTCGCCCACCAGGTCCGCGTCCACCAGCAGGTTGACCATCATGTCCAGGTCGCCTGTCACCATGGCGACCATGAACGTGGCCAGTTCGTCGATACGCTGGGGCTCAATCGTGCCCATCATCCCGTAGTCCAGCAGGGCGATGGTGCCGTCCTTCTTGATGAAGAAATTGCCGGGATGGGGATCGGCGTGGAAAAAGCCGAACTCGAAGATGGATCGCATTGTTACGCGCATTCCCACTTCCACGATGGCCTTGAGATCCAGGTTGGCCGCCTTCAGCGCCGCCACGTCCGTGACCTTGACGCCGTCAACCCGTTCCATTACGAGCACACGGCGCGTGGACAGCGCGGGAACGGGCTCGGGCACATGCAGGCCCGGTTCATCCAGGAAGTTCGCCTTGAAACGCTCCATGCTGAGCCGTTCCACGTTGAAGTCCGTTTCGCGGCTCAGGGAACGGCGGAATTCGTCCACGATGGCGCAGGGCCTGAACTGTCGCGTTTCGGGGATCCGCGCCTCCAGCAACGCGGCGAACCCCGACAGGATGCGCAGGTCCGCCCCCACCACCTGCGGCAGTTGAGGCCGTTGAACCTTCACCACCACGTCTTCGCCGGACACCAGCCGTGCCCTGTGAACCTGGGCGATGGAGGCGGCGG
>JADHTP010000198.1 GCA_016784945.1 Deltaproteobacteria bacterium
GAGCCTTGAGGCCCGCAACATTAACGCACCCTCGGGAGAGGACTGGCACGTGCTGGCGTTCGGGGAGGTGACGCCGGCGGGTGCCCCCCATCACGGTGCTGGATTCCTGGAACTGGACCTGGACACTCTTCACACCATGGACACGGCCCACCCCACGAACCTGTACGGCCGGATTCGCTACGATTTCGACGTGTCCGAAACAGAGCCGACCTCGGCACAGCCGAACACCGTGGATACGAAGTTCATGGGCTTCTACGTGAAGAAGACCGACAAGGACCAGACCGAACCGATGAACGCCGTGTACGGGTACGAACGCTACGCTGGCCTGGCCGGGCTGTTAAGCTTCAGCACGGACGCAGATTTCGCTGGCGAGGGGGACACCCCGGACGGGACGTACGAGGCCTTCCAGGTCACGGCCCGGTGGAACGAAAACGGCAAAGGCATCGGCGAGGCCAAGGTGACCGGCGGGTCCCTGCCTGCTCTCGGGCTTCAGGAATACACCCTGACCGAGTGCTGGGCCGACTCCGCGGGCCTGTATTACCAGACCTTCCACAAGGACGAGGTGCACAACGCCGACGGGACGGTGAACGACAACGTGGTGTGCGGACAGGAGTCCAGTTGCCCGGTGCTGTAGCGGACGATAAGCCTCGCCGCCGATGAATACTTCCTTTACTGCGGTGGAGGAGGCTCAGGTACTGTGACGGGAGGCAATAGCGGCCCGTATCTAGATTCCGGCTGGTAATGATACTCGTTGCTCTTGCCTGCCCGATTCGCCAGCGCCTTGGCAACGGCCAAGGTCCTGCCGTCCTTGTCGGCCAGCACGGACAAGTACATCTCTCCCAGAGGGTGGAGGTGAAGGAACTCCACCAGTTCACCGAACGAAAGACTCTCGGCGTCCCAAAAGTAATTCCTGAATGCCAGGATGGCCTTTTCGGTGGGTTCTTTCAGGCCCTGCTTCTTGCAGAACTCCCTGATCATCTGCGCTGAATAGTCGGACAGTATGAGGACTTCAACAGGGTAGCGAAGCGTGGGAGTCCGGAGGATGTCCAGGACTTCCCGGATGTAATCATTCCCAAGGACCATCCCGTCCAGCCGGTTGTTGCCCAGCCACGCGCGCACGTCTCCCTGATCGGGATCGAGGATCTGTTCCGGACTCGGCCTGTCGGCGAGATCGAACCGCAGCCGGGCCAGCCCAGGACTGTCCGGTGGAACAAGGTTGTCCTTCACGCAGAGACATCTGATCTCGTCATCCTCCATCCCGATAAGAATCTGGTACTGGATGTACCGCCGATGCGGGAATCTCATGCGTCGCCCCCTTCGCTGATGCCCATGGACCCATCTGGACTTCGGTACGGAATCCCTGAAAAGTTTGTTTCGTGGTTTTCATCAGATCGACCTGCTGAGACCTTGAACTGACCTTCAATGACACTCATCGTCTGTATTTCCCGTAAGAATTTGACACCCTTTTCCATACGGCGGCTAATCGTTGTGCGTTCCTGCCGGATGCGTGCGAGCTGCTTGGAATCCAGTAACGCGTCAGCCTTTGCAGCTTCGATGGATATCCGGCTTACCTCAACGAGTCTGTTCAGCATCTTCCTCGTGGCCTCAACTGCCGCGGTCCGGCGTCCCACCTCGTTGCTGATAGCCTGGGCAGCCTGCGGTGGTTCGATATCGGCAACGGATTCCCGCCAGTTCAGTAAGAGGTCGAGAATCGGCGCGTGACTGGTCAGGAAGTTGCGTGCCGTTCTGGATTCGTCAGAGTCGATCAATTCGGTCAGAGAGTTGCTCAGCCTGGACAGGATTCTGAGCTCCACTTCCTCGTCGTGGACTTCCCTTTCGAGATCCATGATAGGCGTGGGTACCCACTCGTGGGTCCGCGAAAGTATGCTGTCGCGAATGGACTCCTCTGCCTTGTCCAGGCGGTTCAATCGCCACCTGAGATTGACCAGGTCCAGGACCGTGTCGTGTGCGGGCCTCGTGGTGGGATGAAAGGCCTCGATATACTCGCGTTCTATTTCAGCACGCTGTTCGGCATCCTCGCCGGGCAGAAGCACGGCCTTGGAGAACCCGGCGTGGCGCAGCGGATTCAATGCGCGACGGTCCAGGGGTTTCAGCGCCCTCAAGTCGTCGGTGGCGGTGCTGGAATTTCTCAAGGTCACCTCCCTTCGGCGTGAACCGAGGTCATGTTCTATTTTCTCAGACTGCCCGTTCATCCGGCAAATGTTGCCCGTTACGATTCAGTGGCCGGATCGTGAGGTGCGGGAATCCGGCTTCAGGACTGGACTTGAGGGGTTTTCATCGGGTTTGTTGAAGAATGCGTTTCGCGGGTGATCATACGGAACTTCTTGACCTTGTCGGAATCCTGATTGTTCTCTTCCTCCTCCTGAACGTCGATAGTTCCAGAAATCTTCAACCGTTTTCTCTGAAGCTTGGATGCCTCCTCCTCCAGGGATTCGGCCTGTGCACGAAGATCCTTCGCCACATCCCGCACGACCTGGTCGGGCACCAGAAGGCCATCAAGTCTATCCGAACGCAATGGTTTGGACGCCGGGCCAATGTCCGTACTGGCACACTCCATCTCGATCATCTCAGCGGCCTTTCGAAGAGCCAGGCTCCGGCCGTCGACCTGCCGGAGATGGTCGAAGAGCTTCTTGAAACTGGCAGTCTGTGCCACATCAACACCTCGTCCGTCCCCCACAATTTTATTCGACTGGCCTTTCACCTGTCGAATCAGGCAAATCTAGGGAATCGCGACACCACAATCTGTTCTTGCTGGGGCGTTAGCATTTGGTTCGTCAGGTTCAATCCCAAGGTTTAACGAAGTCCAGGATAGCCGCGCGACCGGTCAATTCTGGAGTCTCGTGAGTAGAACACTGGCGCAGACCGATGCTCATCACTCGACATCCTCCTGACCGATCGGAGAGTGAACGTGGGGTGATGTTCACCTGATGTTCACACCCAACGTTTCCCTCCAGAGAATCCCGTGAATTCACGGTAGTATCGTTCTCCTGGTGAATGTGGTGAGCCTCAGTCGAGGCCTCATGCTTGTCTTCACCGGGGGAATCGTCTGCGGAACTGGCATCCTTCCAATGATCATCCAGACTGAACTTCAGTTCATTCAAATGCGGAACAACGGCATTTCCCGCGTTCCTTTTTAATTGACTTTGAAGGGCAGGCAGTCCAGCCCCCTTTCTGAAGATACCCAGTATTGGGAACATGTACCGCTTGTTTCTCAAGATCTCGTGGGGAAATTTCTTCATCCTTGAGATCGCGAAAGCGACAGGGCTGTTGACCTTCTTGGGGTAGCCGTGTTTCACAAGATAATCGAATGTCCATGCAGTGATCGCCGCCGTTACGATGCAAGCAGGCAGATTCGTCTTTGTTCTCCTCATCACGGCCCGGACGCGCTTCTGTACTGCCGCCCAAAAGTCGATGAACTCCTTCGTGTCGGGCTTGTGGGCGAACGGTAAAAGCCTCTCAATTGATGAGTTTTCCTGATACGGGATGAGATCCCAGTCCTTGAGTCCCTTCAGCTTTCCGGATGTCTGCTTGATGCGGGCATGCTTACTGACGTCGTCGTTGACGTACGTGTCACCAGACAGTGAAGACAACATCTCCAGGCACTCTTTCGTGGCGTTCGGGATAGTTACCTTGAATCCCCTGCCGCCCTCTTTCTTCATATCCTTCAGCAGTCCCGCCTTCACCAGACGGCCCCAGTAAACACGGACCTCTGTGTCTGACATCCCGGTCATCACCCCTACCTTTATCGACGACCACCAGCAGTGTTCGGGGCCCTGCATCAGGCAAAGCAAAACCCTAATAGTTTTGGGAATGGTCTTGCAGGTCAGGAGCCCGAGATTGAACCTGCCGCGTTCCTTAATGTATCCCATGAGCCTACCTCTCAAGTTATTGGGGTAACAGATTGTTACGTTCCATTCTTTTTTCTGAGCTACGCTCTCCTTGGCTGCCCAGACCGAAGTGCTTTAGCGCGTAGGTCTGGACGCCCTCCCTCTTTAGTTACGTAGTAACTATCAGTAAGGAGTCTAGTAACCACCAGTTACGGGGGTGTTACATGTATCCCTCAGTTGCTCTTTCTCCAGGAACCCCTTGATATACCTGCTCTTTAGTCCCGCTATTTGATACGAATCCAGGCGTGTTCTGTCTCCTTCAGTCCCTTTCCCCAGAGGCTTTCTCATCTGCCGTTCTCCAGATTTCGTACACCTGGTTCAGGACGATGGCCGTCCGCTTTTCGATGTCCACCGCCAGTTTGACCATCGAGTCCGCAGTCTTCCTGGGAATGCTGATCCCGAAGAAGCCACCATGCCTACGATTCAGGTTCTTCAATCAGTCGATGCAGTCGATTGACCTTGTTCGCAGAACCATGGGTCTGGATGACCACGTGGGTTCCCTTTCCACGGCCTGTCCCGCAGCACATCAGGCAGTTCGAACAGGTGGTCCTGTGGCCGGCCTCCTTGCTTGCCGGGCAGACGACCTCGCCCTGCAGGACCGGCATGTCAGCAGTGCGAACGCGTAACGTTGCCCAACCGGCACGTTCGGCCATCACCTTCTCCGCTTCGGACAGCACACTCGCCATGGCAACCTCGCGAAGACGCTGATCGCAGGTCGCCCATGCGTTTGTGTAGGCGGTGTGACGTGCCCTGCCGTCGTCACCCCGGGCCGCGTTCACGAGCGTCGAGATGACGTCGAACGGCACTGCCGAAGGGTCCCCCCAACTGCCGATACGGACCGGGAGGCCCGAGGCACGGATGGCTACGCATGCTGCTTCGAGGTCGGCCACTAGCTCATTCGAGGTCTCCCACACCCGCGGGTAGTGCTTGCCGAGATTGCAATAGCAACCACCGCCGTTCGTCGGGCGGAGAGGGCAGTTCCCACAGACACTGAAGTCGGCACCCGTCTTTACCGCGTCGTGTGGGTAAACGTCGTCGTTGCAGATCAGGACCTGTACCATCTTGCCGGTCTTCCGGCTCTTCGAACCCTCTTTCAAGCAATGCACGACGACGCGGATGGTGGCTTCGTCGATGAGGGACTTGCCACGCCAAGCGACGAGGATGGTGGGTGCCTTTGCATCCCGAGAAACGATGCTCATATTCTTGCCTCCTGCGGTACTCGACGTACCGAACCTGTGCTGTCCGGCATGTGATTGACGGTCACGTCAGGGGGCGGTAGACTTGGGTTGCTACACACAAGTTCCCGCTCCGCGCCCCGAAGCCGGGCCGGGGCCTATTTTTCCAAAACATCCTCCGCTGGAATCTTGTGGTCGTCGATCCACTTCTGGAGTTCGTCGAGGTCGAACCTGACGCAACGTCCCGAAAGGCGTACATGAGGCACTTCCTTCCGGCAAACCTTTGCATACAGCGTCCCCACTTTCATGTTCAGAAAGGTGGCTGTCTCCTCGTACCCCATGAACCTATTTTTCATTCGTTCCTCCTCGCACCGACGGCCGGTGCAGTTAATGACGAATCGAGGGTAGGACATGGGGTCGTTGATGTCAGGAGAGGGAATTGACACAAGGAACAGTCAATTGTGTCCAACTTGTCAAGATCGAAGAGGAAACCAGGAATGGGTGAAGCCTGCGAAGGAGAAGATGGCGCTGTATCGACTGCAAGCCTCCCCTAGTATTTCTATCAAGAAGGGTTGACCAGAGCAGTCGTGGTTCCGGAAGCTGTTGTTTCTTCCAGTTCGTCATGGTCTGTCCTGCGCAGAATGGTGTTCGACTTGTCGTTGATGAAAAGGAGTCACGTTGTTGCGCGGTTCCCGCGGCACGAGGTTAGCCAGACGGCCGTAGTCTTCCTTGAAGACGTCCGGGGAGAGGTGGCTGTACCTCTGCGTCATCTGGGTCGACTTGTGGCCCAGGATTCGCTGGAGCCGGAAGATATCGCCTCCACGCATCATCCAGTGGGAGGCGAAGGTGTGACGCAGGTCATGGAACGTGATGGCCCGGGGCATGCCCGCGCGCTCCAGGACCCGGTGGAAGATTTCCTGGAGAATCCTGGCCGAGGGACCCTGCATCCCGCCCCGTTCATTGGGGAATACGTGCTGCAGAGGGTTCTGGAGTCGCCACTCTTGGAGGACCGGCAGTAGGGGATCGAGGATGGGGACGTGCCGGATTTCCCCGGTCTTGGTGGGGCGGCTGTAGCTGCGCAG